>NZ_CP064188.1:1951910-2277229 GCF_015353075.1 Rhizobium sp. 007
GCGCCGAGACCTGCCGACAAGAAGCGCCCAGCCTCATCGACGAAGGAAAGCTCACAAGGCTGACCGCCTTCCATGTCGGTGACGGTCACGTGGTCAGCGACCTCGACGCGCACGACCAACGAGCCGCCGCCCTTGACGCGGTAGCGCTCCGTGCCCTGCGGCAGCGCTTGAATGCCCCGATAGCGGACGATGCTCGGGGACGCCGGCCGCACCCCGGTCATCGCCGGATGGAGATCTCGCATTTGACCCTCATGGGGTTGGAAGCGCGCTTTCGCCCGCCAAAGAACGTTACAAAATGCCGTCGGAAAGTAAACCCATATTGACTAAAAAGAAAATATCTTCACTATGCATCAAGGGTCAAAGCTCAGAATCCGTGCGGGAACGCGGATCGCCAAAAAACCAGGCTGGCCCCGGAAATACCGGGAGAGGCACGTTCAGGGAGACGCACGAAGAGACGTCCGGAACAATCGAATGGGGAACTTCAGCAATGACAGACGTAGTGGACGCCGGGATTTCGGCCGGCACCGAAGGTAAGCTTATACGTGCCCTCGACTGGAAGGGTGCATTCTGGGTGGCTGCGGGAGTGCCGCCACTCGTCCTTTTCTCCATCGGCGGCATTGCAGGCACGACAGGCAAGCTCGCCTTTGTCGTCTGGATCATTTCCATGATCATGGGCTTCCTGCAATCCTTCACCTATGCAGAGATTGCCGGCATGTTCGGCAATAAATCCGGCGGCGCCTCCGTTTATGGCGCGACCGCCTGGCTGCGATATTCGAAGTTCATTGCGCCGCTTTCGGTCTGGTGCAACTGGTTTGCCTGGTCGCCGGTGCTTTCGCTCGGTTGCGCCATCGCCGCCGGTTATATTCTCAATGCATTTTTTCCGATTCCGGCAGCTGACTCGCAAGCAGCCCTCGACTGGATTGCCGCGCATGCCGCTTCGATCACGGCCGATAGCCCGCGCGTCGCAGAATACATAACAGCCCATGCCGGCACGACGCCGGACGATGCCATCAAAGCCTTGCTGAGCACGGATGCGGTAGCGGCGCTGACGCCGGCGGTCCGCAATTGGTCACTCGCAAGCTTCGGCATTCCGTTCCTCGCTACCGCCAACATCAACGCCACTTTCTTCATCGGCGGCATCCTGATGCTGATCATCTTCGCCATCCAGCATCGCGGCATCTCGGAAACCGCAAGCGTGCAGAAGTGGCTGGCGATCATCGTGCTCGTGCCGCTGCTTTTGATCGGCATCTACCCTATCCTCAGCGGTCAGATCGTTGCTGCGAACGTCACGGGCCTCCTTCCGCCGACGGCGGCATATTCAGATGTGGACGGTACATGGAGCATCGGCGGCTGGACACTCTTCCTTGGCGGCCTCTATATCGCCGCTTGGTCTACTTACGGCTTCGAAACGGCCGTCTGCTATACCCGGGAACTGAAGAACCCGAAGACCGATACTTTCAAGGCGATCTTCTATTCCGGACTGGCATGCTGCTTGTTCTTCTTCCTCGTGCCCTTCGCCTTCCAGGGTGTGCTCGGCCATGCCGGCATGCTGGCACCTGGAATCATCGACGGTACCGGTGTAGCGGAAGCCCTCGGTGGGTTGATCGGCGCGGGCCGCATTATCACCCAGCTTCTCGTCGTCCTGATGATCATGGCACTCTTCCTGGCGATCATGACGGCGATGGCGGGATCCTCACGCACGCTCTATCAGGGCGCCAAAGACGGCTGGCTGCCGAAATACCTCGACCATGTGAATGAGAACGGCGCGCCGACCCGTGCCATGTGGACGGACTTCGCCTTCAACCTCTTCCTTCTGGCGATCGCATCGGATGTCGGCGGCTACTTCTTCGTGCTCGCCGTCTCGAATGTCGGCTACATTATCTTCAACTTCCTCAACCTGAACTCCGGTTGGATCCATCGCATGGATTCCGGCCACATCGAACGTCCCTGGAAGGCGCCGAGCTGGCTGATCGGCCTTAACACGGTTCTCGCCTTCGTCAATGCCCTCTTCCTAGGCGCCGGCGCAAAGGTCTGGGGTTATGCCAACGCACTTTGGGTCGGCTTCGCCTTCGCCGCCGTCATCCTCCCGGTCTTTGCCTATCGCCATTATGTGCGGGACGGCGGCAAATTCCCTGCAGGAGCGATGGACGATCTGGGCCTGACAGGTCAGGACCTTGGCACGAAAAAGGCGGGCATCCTTCCCTATGTCGCACTTGCCGGCGGTCTGGCGATAGTCCTGATCGCGAACTGGATCTTCCAACTGCCGGCCTAACGCCCAAGACGATTCATTTATCGCCGCTCTCCGTGAGGGCGGCGATCCTTGAGGAAGGGTGCGAGCGCTAACTGTGACATAGATCGGCGCGATCAATTTGACGTCGTGCGCAAGCTTTGCGAAATCGCGACCCCATTGATGGCTGCCGGCGCAAGCCTCCATCGCGACCGTGCAGGGTTCGATGGATGGCAAGAATTGCAGCAGCTTGCCACTCGAGACCTTCCGGTGAAAAATCGCCGCGCCATCTGCCTCGCCTGCATGGACCTGGATGGTTCTCTTCGCCAAATCCCCGCCGATTATGCAAATCCCTTCCATGGACGCTTCCCTCACGGCTCCAACGCAACCATTCTGGCACGTCGGATGCCGTCGACTGGGGGCGTCCACCCCATCGCTTACGCAAATAGGACCATCAGCGCAAAAATCCGCTTTGCATAGCGCCCACCCCTACAATTCCTTGCATGCTGAAGCAGCAATTTTTACACGCCTTGTGTGAGGCTTCACGCGGCGTGCGATGGCTCCAAATTTTGGACAATCTTGCTCGCTGCAACAAAATCCACCTTTCCCGAACCCAGCACTGGCACTTTGCCGATTTTGATTTCCGCCGGAACCATCATATCCATCGCTCCCCTGGATTTGGCAAAGGCCGCGAATTCGGCGCGAGTAGCGTTTGGCGCATCTGTCAGCAGCACCAGTCGCTCACCCTTCTTTGCATCCGGAATAGATGAAACGACCGAAAGGGCCCCGGCCCACAACTGGCCGGCAAGCGCCTCGACGGCAGCGAGCGAAATCATCTCGCCGCCGATCTTGGCGAAGCGCTTGGCACGGCCACGGATCCTGACGAAGCCATCATCGTCGATTGTGACAATGTCGCCCGTGTCATGCCAGCCATCAGGGAGCGACTCGATCACGCCAGGGTTCTCAGCGCGGAGATAGCCGGCCATGACATTGGCGCCGCGGATGAAAAGGCGACCACCCTCATCGATACCCGGAACCGGCTCGAGCTTCCACTGCATGCCGGGCATGATCTTGCCGACGGTGCCTGAGCGGTTGAACATTGGCGTATTGAGGGAGATCACGGGTGCCGTCTCAGTAACACCGTAGCCTTCAAGGATACGCAGGCCGAACTTCTCCATATAGGTCTCGCGGGTCGATGGTTTGACGGGCTCGGCACCCGAAAAGATGTATCGGATCGATCGGAAGTCATAAGGATGCGCAGTTCGGGCATAGCCGTTCAGGAAAGTATCGGTCCCGAATATGATGGTCGCGTTGGAAGTGTAGATCAGTTCCGGCACGATGCGGTAGTGAAGTGGCGACGGATAGAAATATACCGGCACGCCCGAGACCAATGGCAGAACGGTTCCCGTCGTCAGACCAAAGGAATGAAACACCGGCAAGATATTGAAGACTTTATCCCCGGAATGGAAGTCGATGCGCGAGGCCGCCTGGGCGGCGTTTGACAAAATATTGCGATGGGTGAGAACAACACCCTTCGGCGTTCCCTCCGAACCGGATGTGAACAGGATCACGGCGGCATCATCGGCCCTGCGCTTGACCAGCGGCGTGTACCTGTTGAGGAAGCCCCGAACTTTGTCCACGACGGTAACTGTCGTGCGCAGTTCGTCGAGCCAGACGATCTTCATCTCTTTTTCGAGCTCGGTGATCACGGGACCAAGCTTGCCCTGCTCGACGAAGGCACGTGAGGAAAGAACCTGCTTTACCTCTGCCGCCCTGCACGCTGACAAGATATTGGCGGCGCCGGCGGTGAAATTCAGCATCGCCGGAACCTTGCCCGCTGACATCACAGCGAGAACGGTCGCAGCAGTGCCATTGGCGTTTGGAAGCAGGACGCCAAGCGTCTGTTCATCGGGGAACAACGCCTTGAACTTGGCACCCAGAACCGAAGCGCCGGTGAGAAGCTTGGCATAGGAGAGCTGGCCGCTAATCGGATCCTCGACTGCAAGTTTTCCCCCACCTCCTTCCAAAGCCGTTTCGATGATACGGTCCAGGACCGTCAGATTGGTGTTCGTCGTACGGAACATCAACATCGACATGACCTGGTACAGGGCCGCGCCTGCGGCGATACGGCGCTTGCGGCCCTTGATGTCTGCGGGAACGTCGAGCTTCACCGGCTCGAGGATCGTCACTTTGACCTTAGGAAAGAGGCGACGGCGAACTTGGCCAGCCGAAAGGCGCGAGAAGTAGCTCTTCTCAAGCCCGTCGATACGGACGGGCACGATCATCGATCCTGTCTTGTCGGCAACCATAGCCGCGCCGTCGTAGACCTTCATCAGCGTCCCGGTCACCGTCAGGCGGCCCTCGGGAAAGATGCCGATCGCATTGCCCTCGTTGACAATCTTGATGAGAGAACGTGTCGCCATCGGCTTCGTCGGATCGAGCGGAAGGAATTTGCACATCTTCAGGAAAGGACGAACCCACCAAGCCTGAGCTATCTTGTAATCGACGGCGAAAACAGGCTCTTCCTCCGTTATTGCAAGCGCCAGAGCTCCATCAAGAAAGCTCACATGATTGAGCGCGATGATCGGTGCCCGACCAGCCTTCTTGATGTTCTCCAAACCTTCCACCTCAAGGCGCAGGAAGGCACGGAACAATATGGAAATGAAATCACGGAACGGATTGGTAGGCAGCGTCTTCAACATCATCCAGGCAACGCCGACATTGATGAGCGAAAGACCTAGAATGATCATCGGAACGGAGACACCGACGGCTTGCAAGATCGCGACCAGCGCAAGCCCGGTTGTGATAAATAACGCGGACAAAACGTTCGCAGCTCCGATCACACGGGCACGGCGGGCTTCGTTTGCCCAGGCCTGCATCGCCGCGAACGTCGGCACGGCCATGAATGCGCCCCCAATGGCCATACCGGCGAGATCGATCGCCACACGCAAGGTGTTTGCGCCGGCAAAGAAGGCGGTGATGGTTTCAGCATGAGAGACGGACTGCAGGCCCCACAGATTCCAAGCGAGATCTATTCCGAAGAGTGCAACTATGACGGTGCCGACTGGCGCCGGCAGCAAGACGACGCGGCCTGCCGACATCCAGCCGGCGATCGCTGAACCGACCGCAATGGAGATCGCGAAAACGGCAAGATAGGCGGGGACGACGATCTCCGAACCACCAAGGATTTCCGTAACCATGAAGGGCAGCATCGACATGACGAATGCGCCCACGAACCAGAACCAGCAATTCATGAGCGCCGAGCGCCAGACTCGCTTGTCTTCGCGCAGTTCATTGACGAGTGTGACGCTCGAGCGGAAGACACTCCTGTCGATAACGAGATCGGGCGCTTTTGAACCGGTCGCAGGGATCATGCGAGCGGCGAACCAGCAAAGCACCGAAAGCCCCATCATCATCGGTCCGAACACCCAGACATTCTCGCCATTCGTGAAGGCAAGCGCTGCAACGATCGTGCCCGTCAAGATGGCGATGAAGGTGCCGCCCTCGATCCAGGCGTTGGCCTTTGGCAAGTCCTTGCGTTCGAGATGATCGGGAAGAATGCCGTACTTTATCGGGCCGAAGAGCGACGAGATAACCCCGAATCCGAAAAGAGCCAGCATAAGGACCCAGATCGACGACAGCGCGATACCAATGACGGAGATCGCCGCGACTGCGATCTCGCAACGCTTGAGGATTTCGGCCATCTGCGCCTTGTCATATTTGTCGGCAAGCTCGCCGCCCAGCGCCGAAAGCAGCAGGAACGGAATGATAAAGATTCCGCCAGCGAGCGTTACGAGCCAAGCCCCCTCGGCAGCCATCTGCGCAAGGATCAGGAAGATTAGCGTCTGCTTCAGGAAATTATCGTTGAAGGCCGAGAGAAACTGCGTCCAGAATAACGGCGCGAACTTCCTCGATGTCATAAGATTGCCGTGCATGGCTGTTTCCCTGTTAGATCGCAAGAGAAAGCCACAGAGTTGTTACGCAAAAGTTGCAGACAGAAACAACTCTGTGGTGTGGTCAAGAAGTCTTAGCTTTCGTTGCCACGATTGAAATTGACGAGGAGCTTTTCAGTCTTGGCGTCCTCGATCTTGCGGATCAACTTCTCCGACTCAGCGTTATCGCGCAGCGTCTTGGTGATGTTCACCGTCGTTTTACCAGCATCAGTATGCCCATGGCGAGATAGCCTTTGCCCCAGAGGTCGAGCGGCATCATGTAAAGGCCGGCTGCAAGCATGAAACCTGCCGTGCCGAAGGAGATGTATGAAAAGCTGACCCAGCTGGAGGAATGCTTCTGAAAACTGTCGTTCATCGTCGTGGTCCTTCTGTTAAGTGAAGTACGTATCAGGCAGCGTTGTTGATACGCGTGCGGAGCCTCGCCAACACATCGTCAGAGGATGACCGCAACGGCGCACCGCAGCCGGCATTGGCAAGCTTCTCGATGATCCCGGCAGAGCGAGGCGCGCTGTCCATCTCCTTAAGCAAGGAGGCAATCGTATCGTTCTGGCTTTGGCGAGCGCGAAGGCGCGCAAGGGTCTCCTCAGCCTCGTCGAGTGCAGCAAGACCAGATCCGGTAGCCGCGAGATCAAGTTTCTGGGCTTGTTCCGTTGCACGGGCCAGCCGCTCGCCGCGCTGCAGATCCTGCAATCGCGCTTCTGCGGTACGGACGATCCCCTTCAGCTTGGCAATCGCCGTTGTGAACTGGGCTTGGGCCTTTTCCGACGCATCCCGCTCGGCTTCTAGATAGGCGATCGCGTCGGCCGCTTCGCGGGCAAGACCCTCGCTGCCTTTTTCCAATGCGACAAGAGTGCGTGTTTCGAGATCAGCGATCCGGGACAGGATCATGGTGTGTTGGCTCTTTTCCTGCTCATTTTGTGCAATTGCCACCGCCACTACGCGGCGGGCAGACTGGATGGCGTGGGCCGCATCGCGAGTTTGCTGACTAAGCAGAGGCATGGCGTTACGGTCGGCAAAAGCACGTTCGGCGTCATGCGCCCTGCCCCGCAGCAGTGTGACAATTAAGTTGAACATTTGGAGTCTCCCATTTATGAACGTTGTTCACGAAGTGGTTTTGCCATAATCGTGAACGTTGTTCAAGCTTTTTTTGAACGACGTTCACTAATCAAATTGGAGTGGTTAATGGCCAGTCGAAGAGAAGAAAAACGCGAGGACCTGAAGGCCCGGTTAATTGACGCCGCACGCAACAGGATAGCCAACGAAGGGCTAGCAAACTTGCGCGCACGCGACGTCACCCAGGAGGCCGGTTGTGCGTTGGGAGGTCTTTATACGGTCTTTGCTGACCTCAATGAGCTCATTATCCAGGTCAACTCCTCAACGCTTAAAGCTCTGGAGGAATCGTTGGCTCTCACCGAAGTCAAAAACCGCACCCCGACCGATCGACTGCGCAATTTGGCACAGGGATATCTTAGGTTTGCGCTTGCCCATCGCAATCTGTGGAAAGCCCTGTTCGATCACTATCCGCCCGAAGGCAGTCCAACGCCCCAGTGGCATCTCGATGAACATCTGTTCCTGATGGACGTGATCGCTGAGCCCCTCGCGGAACTGCAGCCGGACATGCCTGCAGAGGATAGAGCAATTCGTGCTCGCACGTTGTTCGGGGCGGTGCATGGGGTGATCAGCATCAGCCTGGAAGCGCGCTTCGTCGGCTTGCCGTCTGATCGGCTAGGACGCGAACTCGATGAATTCGTCCTGACCATTGCGGCTGGGGCGGTCGCAGGACGGGCGCCGCGGGCCTGACGGGAATGTTGGTTTTGAAACCGCTGCGTAATTGTTCCAACCAGGTCAGATGTCTCGCTCGGTGAAGCGCAATCATGTGGAATTCCATTCGAAATTCACCCCGTCTGCCATTTGGCGGTGTACCCCATGATTGGTCCGGAACGGAAAAGCGTTTCAGATCACAGCGGAACTCAACACGCTGACATGCGCGAGCGTCCGGTCGGAGATTAAAACAACACGCGAATGTGGGGCAGCGCGGGCTGCCCACCCGGTTTGATTGACGATGTTTAAGACGGCGAGATTTTTTCGGGCAGCGCTACCACCGGCCGTCGATACCACACTCAAACCGAACAGTCATCCTTCCGCCTGAGAATCACGCCATCAAGCGGTAGTTGTGAATAGGCGTCGTGCAATGCCCCCGTCACCTCAGCAAAACCAATTGTTTCATATTCGAACCGGCGCCGGGACCCCATGCCGATTCACAAACAGTGAAACATTGCTCCCGCCCGGCTGCACGCCTGCTAGCTCTTTACCGACCCAGCTGCCATGCCCGCAAGGAAGTAGCGCTGGGCGATCAGATACAGGAGCAAAAGCGGGAGCGATCCTAGCACGCTCATCGCCATCATCTCGTTCCATTCGAAGGCATGCTGGCCCATAAGCAACTCGATCCCAATGGGAACAGTCCGCATATCCATCGACTTCGTCAAAGTCAGAGCAAAGAGGAATTCGTTCCATGCCAACAGAAACGTATAGACCGCGGTCGCGACGATGCCAGGCACTGACAGTGGGATGATCACTCGCCACAGCGCCGTCCAACTTGACCCGCCATCGACAAGCACAGCCTCATCAAGCTCCCTTGGCAGGGTATTGAGATAGCCGGTCATCAGAAGGATCGCATAAGGCAGGGTGAAGACCATGTACGTCAAAATCAGCGCAAAATAGGTATTGAAAATGCCGAAGGCGACCACCATCCCGAAATACGGGATCAAAAGCGTGATCGGCGGGACGGTCTGCGTGCTGATGATGAACACGTTCAGCGTATTTTTGAACCGAAAGGAATACCGGCTGAAGCCATAGGCCGTCAGAATGGCGATCAGCAACGTCAGGAGTGTTACCACTCCCGCGACGAGATAGCTGTTGAGGAAGAAACGAATCTTCGCTGGGTCGTTGAAGATCGACAGGTAGGCGACGTTCGTGAAATGGTCGGGAAGCAGCCGCGGCGGCAGGGCAAAGATCTCGGTGTTTGACTTCAAAGAAGTGAAAAACATCCACAGTATCGGAAAGCCCGCGAAGACCAGACCAACCGCGAGCCCGAGATATGTCAGCAGGGTCGGTAATATGGTGCGACTGAGAGAACGCTTTGCCATTGCCGGTCACCTGGCCTTCTGATGTTTGATGTAGAAGTATGTGGCGCCCATCGAGATGATCAGAATGAAGATTGCGCTCGCCGACGCGCGGGAGAATTCGTAACTCGAAAACGCAAGTTTGTAGGTGTAGGTGCTAAGCACCTCGGTCGCGTAGATCGGACCGCCTCCCGTCGTCATCCATACGAGGGGAAAGACCTGCATTGTCCAGATGAAATCCAGCAAGGCAATGCTGATGATAATCGGCATCAGTTGCGGGATCGTGATGTAGCGGAATTTCTGGAACTCGTTAGCACCATCAATGCCGGCGGCCTCGTAGAGATCCTTGGGGATGCCCTGAAGACCAGCGAGAAGGCTCACCATATAGAGCGGATATCCCGCCCAGATATTCGCAAAGGTCAAGGCGTGCAGCGCGGTTTTCGTCGAAGAGAACCACTCGACCTTGAAGTTAATGATATGCAGCGTCATCAGTATGCTGTTGATGACCCCATTGGGATCCAGGAGCAGTCGCCAGATGATGGCGATGATCACCGCAGTGAATAGCCACGGCATAATGTAGAGAACCCGCAGGATGCTTCTGATCAACGGATCGACACGCTGGCTGTTTAGCAAAAGGGCGAAGGCCAAACCGATCAGAAGATGGAAGATGACGCTCATCACCGTGAAGTAGAGTGTCTGCCCGACCGACTGCCAGAAAACCGGATCTTTGAAGATCGTCACATAGTTCTGCAAGCCGACGAAAGCCGCGTCCTTTTTCGTGATCGCGCCGTCCATCAGCGAATAGCGCAGGACGGTGATCATGGGAAACAGCATCAGAAGGCAGAACAGAAACGTCGCCGGGGCAACATAGAAGAAGGGAACAAGCCTCTTTCTCGTTTTGTAAGACAGCATGCCACGCTTGCGCGTTTTGGCTGGCGTCCGGATCATAGTTTCTGTGGCGAGGCTCATGAGATGTGATTTCCGCCTATCGTAAAACGCATCAATTCGTCCTGATGCATCGGCAGCGCGATAAACTCTGTCACGCTGCCGAAATTGTCGGTGGCGTCCTTACTTGTCGAACTCGACCAACCACTGCTTTTGCGTGTTGGCGGCCGCCTCCTTCGCGGTTTGCTGACCGTCGAACATTTTTTGAACTTCAACGTTCATCTGCCGCATGAGATCTTCGGCCACCGGCAGTCCGACGAATTCGTTGGCCAGCTTCCCACTTTGAAATATCTTGAAGGCTTCTTCAAACAGCGGGTCCGATTTCGAGAAATCGGGTTTGGCGTGGATATTTCCCGGGAAGGCATTGGCGACCGACACGAGACGGCTGTTCACTTCGGGGCTCATCAAATATTCAACGAGCTTCCAGGCTTCTGCCTTGTGTTCGCTTTTGTCGCTGATGCCGATACCCCAGGAAGCATACGGCAGTCCGCGTTTGCCGGTATAACCGTCGACAGCTGGAAGGGCGGAGATGCCGAACTTGAGATTGGGGTTTCGCTGGCGGATGAGATTGATGTGAGCGAGTGAATCGATCATCATACCCACGCGGCCATTGACGAATTCTTCGACCTTGTCCTGTTCCTTCTTGGCAAAAATACCAGGCGCGATGACGCCGGCGTCCTGCAGCGACTTGATATATTCAAGTGTCCCGACCACGGAGGCGTTTTCCAGATCGGGCTTGCCATCCTTCAGCATGGATGCTCCGGATGCCCAGACCCAGGACATCACGTCATTCTGGATGCCGCCGGGATTTTGCAACGAAAGCGGTAGCACCCAACCGTATTGGTTCTTGTCCGCATTGGTCATCTTCTTCGCCGCATCGGCGAATTCTGTGCGGTTCGTCGGCGCCTTCTCGAGGCCGGCGGCCTTTGCCAGATCGAGATTGACGAAGACCGGGTAGACGAACGAGGCAAGCGGGAACATGACGCTTTGCCCGTTGACCTTGATAATGTCGGCGATCTGGCTCTGATCATATTTGGCGTCAGCCATCAGGCTGTCCATCGAAGCGATTGCGCCCTGCTTTGCCAAGCCGTTGACCCATGCTCCGTCGAGGCCAACGACATCGCTGAGTGTCCCCGACGCGGCACCAACGACGATCTGATCATGGGTGGCGGAATAGGGGCCGCTGACGAGCGTCACTTTAATGCCGGGGTTTGCGGCCTCGAAATCGTCCATGATGCTGCGCAGAGCACCGGCGGGCATTTCGGGCTCCCACCATTGAATGAACTCTAGATTGGTCTGAGCAAAGGCGCAGGTGGCGCATAATGCCCAGACCGCCACAGCGGACTGAGCCGCCATGATATATCTTCTGACGTTCATGTTTCCCTCCCATAGAAACGATATTTTGCCCGATCCTCCCGATCGAGACCAAAGTAGGTTCCTTTCGGGGTCTAGCTGTCAATGAAGAACTGTCATCGGAAAAAGCTGGCGGGCCCCAGGGAGGAACAAAAAGCCAGCAAGGCATTGAATACTCTAGGCTTTGTCCATGGAACCCGAGACGCTTTTTTTCTAACCTACACCTTCCTCGTGTCGCATTATTTCTTTACTTTCGTAAACAAATGAAAGCCACCCCGCCCAAAGGAAAACAAATGAAAGGCTCGTTGATCGAAGAAAAGCGGGGTTCAGCGGGACCGTGCGCGCCATAGACCTCGCAAAAATGCCTTCGACCAGCTGATTGCGATCAGATGCGCTCGGGTTACCATCGAGCAGTACAGAAGGACCCGACCTCCGGCTGCAAAGTCACAGGGTTCCAAGACGGCGTGAAATCTTGGGCTCTCTATACGGGACACGCCAAGCCGCTGAGCGAAGAGCGAAGAGCGAAGAGCGAAGAGCGAAGAGCTTGGCGGCAACAGTTGTGAGCATCAAAGCAAGCATGCGGTCTTGCGGCTCCCACCAATCAGGTCCGCTATCGCGGATCATGCTTAGATTGCCAAATGCGTTTGTGGGTCGAAGAAGTGTAACTTGGCCGCATCGATCGCCAGATCAATCATTGCGCCCGGCTGGACCGAGCTGACCGCTTCGAATTTCGCTACGGCGTTTGCTGCACCGCTTAAGTCCTCGACGGCATCGGGGTCGCCGGAGTCGATACGCACCGCTTCGATATTCAAATGAACGATCAGTTCGGAGCCCAATTCCTCGATCGATCTTACAGCTGCCGGAATCGTCGCGTAGCGTGATCCGGATTCCAGGCTGCTGTCGTAAAGGTCTTCTGGGCGGATGCCGAAGATGATCGTCTTGCCCTCGAACGTCGTCAAACCGGGAGAGCGCTCGAATGCGGTCGTCGGCACCGGTATCGAAAAGGTGGGAAGATTGATCCTGCCGTTCTGCAAACGGCCTTCGAACAGGTTCATGGACGGTGAGCCGATGAAACCCGCGACGAAGGCATTGACTGGCCGACTATACAATGTCTTTGGCGTGTCGACCTGCTGAAGGACGCCGCCCTTCAAGACCGCAACCCGGTCGCCCATGGTCAAGGCTTCGGTCTGATCGTGCGTCACATAGATTGTCGTCACGCCCAGCTGTCTTTGCAGGCTGACGATTTCGGCCCGCATTTGCACGCGCAGCTTGGCGTCGAGATTTGACAGGGGCTCGTCCATGAGAAAGGCCGCCGGTTCCCGCACCATTGCGCGTCCCATGGCGACCCGCTGGCGTTGGCCGCCGGACAGCGCCGCCGGTTTGCTGTCGAGCAGCGTATGCAACTGAAGCGTCTTTGCTATTTCATGGACCCGCTTCGTGCGCTCCTCCTTGCTTTTCCCCGCAAGCTTCATCGAGAAGGCAATGTTGTCGAACACTGTCATATGCGGATACAGGGCATAGTTCTGGAAGACCATCGCTATATCCCGGTCCTTCGGCGCGAGATCCTCGACATTCTCCCCACCGATGCTCAGGGTTCCGCTGCTGATCTCCTCCAGCCCCGCGATCATGCGCAACGCCGTCGATTTTCCGCATCCCGAAGGGCCCACGAGGATAAGGAACTCGCCATCATTTATCGTCAGGCTAAGATCCTTGATTGCGTGGAATTTCGTTCCGAAGGTCTTGCAAATCTTGTCCAGTACAACAACAGCCACGGCACTTCCTCCCACTATCACCGCCATCCATCTGGACAGCCCTCCCGGCGCGAGCGCAGATCGAACCGAACCGTCATCTGCGCAGCGCTATTCCGATCTCCAGGGCACCAGCGTAATGAACGCTCAGTCTGGCGGCGCAATCGGTCTGGGCACGGGCGCATTATCCTTCGCCATCCACGCGAGACAGGCGCTTTGATCCGGCAGAGCCATACGGCCACCCGGGCCGGTCACGGAAATCGCCGCTGCGGCAGTTGCGTAAACGGCGCAGGCGACAGGCTGCTTTCCCTGTGTAAGGGCAAAGGCATAGGCGCCGTGAAAGCAATCTCCGGCGCCGGTCGTGTCGACCGCTTTGACCTTATAGGCCGGGACATGCCACAAAACGTCATCTCCCGTCTGCATGATATAAGATCCTCGTTCGCCGTCGGTCAGAACGACTGCTGTCCGGTCATCAGACCACAGCTTGCGCAGGATCAACCTCGGGTCGGTTTCACAAGAATAAATCTGCGCAAATTTCAATGGCAATACCAGGTGATTGGATAAGCTCACTAATCGTTCGGTTGCCGGCCCGATCGCCCATTCAATGTCTGCCACCACCGCCAAGCCCAGCTTACGGGCGCGCGCAACAACCATATCGGCGTTGACGGCATAGCCGTCGATCAAAAGCACCTGGGCTTGCGCAAGGGTGCTATCGGCCAGCGCCTCGGAGGTTCCGTGCGGCACATCATCGTCATAGGCGATAAACCTGTCGCCTTCAGGTCCGACCGTGATCACCGAACGTATGGGCCTGGCATCTGGGCGACGCGGCGCAAAGGATATATCGACTCCGTGCCGCTCAAGCTCGCGGGCGCTGACATCGGCGAGGGGCTGATCATTCAACCAGCCGATGAAACCGGCCCGCCCTCCCAGCTTTGCGACCGCAACAAGGGCCGTCGCTACATTGCCGCCGTGGTCCTGAGTGCGATTTATCACCTTCCCTTTGCCGGCACTCAGCGGTCGGTCGACGTAGATGATATCGTCGATCGCCAGGGCCCCAAAGCCCAGAACCTGAAGGTTGCGTGTCACCTGTCAACCGCCCGCGGCCGCGAGCGCCTCTTGCGGCGCCATACCACCGTGAATGACCAGCTTGAAGGCGCGCGCCGCCATCGTCGTGTCGCCGTGCCCCCAAAGGTTTCGCCCCACCACTGCACCCTTTGCCCCCGCGCGCAAGGCATCGGAGGTCTGTGTCAGGGCTCCGAGCAGATTATCCGCCTTCGGACCGCCCGCGATAACGATGGGAACTGGGCAAGTGGCGACAGTCTCTTGGAATGAAGCGAAGTCCCCGGTGTATCCGACCTTGATCACGTCGACGCCGGTTTCAAACCCTATCCGCACGGCATAGGCGATTTCGTCGGGGGTGAATACGATCTTGCCGCCGTCTGAATAGTCGCGGGGATAGACATGCGCAACGACCGGCATTTCAAAGCGAGCAGCGGCGTTGACCGTATCGGTAAGCCAGCGAATGTATTCGCCTTCGGTATTGCCGCGCACCGGAATGGCAACGGCCAAAGCATCGGCACCGTAGCGCACCGCATCCTCAGGGGTCGCGATCAACTGACGGATTCGATCGTCCGGCGTAAAGCAGCCGGCTTGAATAACCAGCGCCGCCTTGCCGGCATAGGCCGGCCACAAGTGACGCGCCGCCCCCGGCTGAATGCTGATATAGTCCGGCTCTCCAGCCATCACCCGCTTCAGGGCGCCCGGCAGATCCGCAAGACCGCCCTCGCGGACGTTGCCATAGCCAACGAAGTGGTCGACGGCGCCACCGAATAAATGCCCCGACGGATGAGAAAACAGCCGTGACAGGCGAATTTTGGTTCCAAGGCCCATATCAATGCTGTCCTTTATAAGGTTCGATTTCGCGGGAGACCCTAACTCGAAAGTAAACGAATATTCAATATTTCGATTTCTTTCGTTTTAATTTAAGTTTACGATTGCGCGCGCTAACGTATGCCAACTTCGGCCTTTCGCTCGTCCTTTGAACAGTACGGTCGACCACATATTTTCGATTTTCGAAAGATCGGCACCGCAACCTGTTCGGAAGCCAATTCGGGATCACACATGCTTGCAGAACAACGGCGACATCAGATTATGCTGGAACTTCAGCGGACCGGCCAAGCGCGCACCAGCCAGCTGGCGGAAAATTTCGGCGTATCCGAAGTGACCATCCGATCCGACCTGGAAATTCTGGATGCCAAGAAGCTGCTCATCAAGACACATGGCGGTGCGATAGCTTTGCCGGCCAGTTCGCCCGCGGCAGCCTTCGAAGAACGTATGAACCGCAATTTCGATGCCAAACGACGCATCGCTCAGATGGCGGCACGCCAGATCATCGACAACCAGTCCGTGGTGTTTGACAGCGGCTCGACGCTGCTGCAGGTGGCCATGCAAATGCCGCCGGTCAACAATGTCGTGGTGGCCACAACCGCCATGAATATTGCGCAGCATCTGATGTATCGGCCAGGCTTGGACGTGCACATGATAGGCGGTCGAGTCTTTCCCAGCACTGTCAGCACGATTGTCTCGGATTCAGACAAGGCCGTGGGCGGTCTCGTTGCCCACCAGGCGTTTCTCAGCGCTCATGCAATCGATCACTCATTCGATGTCGTCGATGTCTCGGAAGACATTGCACGGACCAAACGAAATCTGGTGCGCATGGCGAGGCGCGTGATCCTTGTGGCGGATTCCAGCAAGTGGGATATTGGCGCCTCATCCAAGGCATTTTCGCTTTCACGGGTCGATTTGATTATTACCGATACGGGCATGCCGCATGGGATTCGCAGTCGATTGGACAAGCTGGGAGTCGAAGTGCGCTATGTATAGAGGCGGCACTACGCTGTCGATTGTGCTTTATGTAACAAAAAATTTTGCGCATGCGATATTGTCAGGCTACAAACGCCGTTTGAAAGCCCTCACACTGATTGCCTTTGCGACATCAGCTGACGCAGACGTTCCTTGGCGCAGTGCAACCAGAATTGCCAATGGATAAGATGACGATCAAAACCATGGACGATTTCGCACGGTCCTGCGGCGTTTCTCGTCCAACGCTTTCGAGGTATTTCGATAGCCCGAGCAGCGTAAAGCCGATGACGCGCAAACGCATCGAGGACGCGCTGTCGGCATCCGACTACCGTCCCAATCTCTATGCCCGCAACCTCAATCGCAAGAGGACGCGGAACATTGGCATTCTCGTGCCTGTCATAACGGATCCATTCTATGCCGAAATGGTCAACCGTCTGGAATTACTCGTTCGCGGCGAAGGTTACTGGCCAATCGTAATCTCGTCCCACGGCTTGCCAGATCTTGAAGCCGAGGCTGTGAACACGCTGTTGTCATTGAAGGCTGCTGGCGCGATCATCGCACCTCTAGGCCTCGCTTCCGAGCCTGGCATCTTCGAAAAACTTCGGGAGAGCATTCCCATTGTCTACTTCGATACGTTCATCGAAGGCAACACGCCGTTCATTGGCAACAACAACGCCCAAAGCGTTGCGACAATTGTCGACTATCTTTGTCGATCGGGCGAGCCGCCTACATATTTCGACATTCCGCATGTCAATCACAATTCCGGGGAGCGGCTGGCAAGCTATATCGCCACGATGGAGTCGCTCGGATTTGAACCGGTCGTGTTTGGCGACACTGAGAGTTACAGCTGGAATTTCGAACATATGGGGTATGAGCAGACCGATGCACTGATCACGGCTGGTACGCTCCCGGGCACGACAATTCTTTGCGCGAACGATCGCCTCGCCTTCGGCGCGATGGCAGCCGCCCATGCGCGCGGCCTACGCGTCGGCCGCAGGAGCGATAGTGATCTTCGCATCGCCGCCCATGACGACCACCCCCTCAGCCGCTATACTTGCCCGCCATTGACGACAATGGCACAGGACTTCACGGCCATGGCGCGCAGCAGCGTCGACACGCTGCTTTCCATGCTGGACGAATCCGATGATTCCGCACAGGTCATTGCCCGAAAAATCATATTCGACGGTACATTGGTGATGCGTCAGTCGGCGTGATCGACAAGGCTGCGCCATCCGGCAACTGCCTCTTCCACCGCCCGCCGCGCCGCCGGAATGTGCCGCCCCATGGAAACGAAGCCATGAATCTGATCCTGCCAACGCCGCAGAATTACGGGGATACCCGCCTCGGCAAGCCGGCGGGCATAGGCCTCCCCTTCGTCTGCGAGGATATCATGGCCCGCAATCGCGATGAAGGCCGGCGGCACACCCGCGACATTGTCGACGATCAGGGGAGAGACGCGCCAATCAACGATATCAGCCGCATCGCGGACGTAATGATCCCGGAACCAACGCATCGTCGAGGTGGTCAAACCGTATCCTTCCGAAAACCTGACATAGCTGTCGGCTGTCTGTCGGGCATCGGTGTTGGGATAGAGCAGAAGTTGCGCCGAGATTTTCCGCGCAGCGCCATCTCGCGACAGAAGTGATAAGACAGCGGCCAGGTTGCCGCCGGCGCTATCGCCCGCGACCGCGATCCGGTCAGGATCGATACCAAGCCAACTTGCCTGCTCCACCACATGGGCAAGAGCCGATACGCAGTCCTCCAAGCCCGCCGGGAACTTGTGCTCCGGCGCCAGCCGATAGTCGGGGCAAAATACAATACAGGCACCGATATTTGCAAACCACCGGCAAATCTCGTCATGCGATTCAAGCGTGCCGACAACCCAGCCGCCACCATGAAGGTAGAGAAGCGCCGGCGCGTCCGCGATCGGAGCACCCACGCCGCGATAGATCCGGAGCGGGATCGGGCCGCCCGTGCCAACGATGGTCCTGTCCTCGATGGCGGCAACCAGTTCGCGATCGCCCTGCAATGTCGGGCAACCGGCGTCATAGGCAGCGCGCGCCTCGTTGGCTGTCCCGAGTTCAAAGGGTGACTGGTTGGCGGCGCGACCGAGTGCCAGGACATGCGCGGCGCCGGGATCCACTCGATGTTTCATCGCTTCACCTCAAGCAAGCAGGCTGCGGGCCTCATCTTCGCCGAGCAACGGTGGTCGCGCAACTGTGCCCGCAACCGCGACCGCGCTCCGGCTCTCGCTGGATGCCAGGGTCGCTTCCATGATCTCGAGAACATGAAGCGCTAAATCGCCGGAGGCGCGCGGCGCCCTGCCCTCGCCAAGCGCGCGGACGAGATCGGCAACGCCCAGCATGCGATAATTGGCGCGGTCGGGAGCGTTATACGGCCAGTTCGGCGCGCCATACAGCTCCCCCTCGCTTTTGAAATTCTTCCATTCGGCACCGCGCTCGGAAAGCGAAACTGTTCCGCCGAAGGTATCAGGATCGGGCAGGCGCAACGAACCTTCCGTGCCGTGCAATTCGATCGGATGATTGGAGTGTCGAAAGACATCCCACGACGCACCGAAATTCACCGTCGCACCCGACTGAAACTCGAGAAGCGAGAGCACGCTGGTCGGCGTCCCGACCTTGAACGTGGTGTTCTTGAAGGGGCCGTCAGCGGTGATCAACCGCTCTTCTTGGCCTTTCGTCGCCATCGCCATGACGCTTTTCACCGGGCCGAGCAGATTGACGAGCATCGTCAGATAATAGGGGCCCATGTCAAAGAGCGGGCCGCCGCCGGGCTGATAGTAGAATTGCGGATTGGGGTGCCAATGCTCCATTCCGCGGCCAAACATGAAGGCGGTGCCGCTGACCGGGCGGCCAATCGCACCTGCATCCATCAGGCTTCGCGCACGGCGGCCGGCAGCGCCGAGGAATGTATCGGGAGCGGAACCCAACAAACGACCGCGACTTCTGGCTTCGGCCACAAGCTTGCGGCCCTCGGCAGCCGACGTGGCGAGCGGCTTTTCGGTGAAGACGTGCTTGCCCGCAGAAAGCGCCGACATCGTAACGTCGAAATGGACGGCCGGGATCGTGAGGTTCACGACAAGGTCGACTTCGGGGTCGGCCAACAGCGCATCGACCTCCATTGCCCGGATGCCGTATTCCTTCGCCCTCAGCGCCGACATGTCGGATGAGATGTCGGCACATACCCTCAATTCGACTCCGGCAAACAGGGCAGCGTTGCGCAGATATGTCATCGAGATATTGCCGCAGCCGACAACGCCGATGCCCAGCCTGGTTCCCAAATATGCTTTCATAAATTGGCCTCCCCCGCCAATTCAGATATTTCGATTATCGATGGGCATCGCTGCCACGAACAGGCGCCATAGAAACATTTTATTTCTTGACGCGCGATAATTTTTTATAAAACATGCGGAAATAGAGACCCGGCAGCGGTGCGTGGCTCGCCAGGGAGGTAGACGTTACTAAATTGAGACGGGCAACGAACGTCGCTTAGCGAGCGCGGGGAGGAGAATCGCGGGGCAGTGCTTTTTCAGTGAACATCTTGCTCTTTGTGGTTTTGGGTTTCAACAGCGGCGCCAGGCGATCTCTGCTGGCATGGTGGACACATCAGATCTCACTTTCAGAGCGTGGGGTTTCGCCCCCCGTCTCACCCATCATGCCAACGGCGCCGATCATCCCGGTTCAGCGGCATATGATCGAAAGCCTGACGCCGGACGATATCAAGGAATTGGCATGAGTAGCAAAGACCTGAAAGTTGGCTGCCAGACATTCACGTGGGAAATGCTTGGGAAAAACTGGAATGGCGGTCCGGACGAACTGCTGGAAGCCATTGCCGAGGGCGGCTATGCGGGCATCGAGATTACCGACACGATGATCGGCCACTACGCAGATAGTCCCAATGATTTCGCCGCGAGCCTTCAGAAACATGGCCTGACGCTGGTGGCTTTCGCGATGGGCTCGAAAAGCGGCTTTACCGTCAAGGAAGAGATCGAGAACGACCTCAGGACCACACAGCGCTGGATCGATTTCGCGGCCGTCTTTTCCGGCGCCCTCGTTTCGATCGGCTCGGCGACAGTGGTCTCCGAAGGACCACGGAAGGCGAAATTCGAGATCGCCGCGGAGTTCTACAATCGGGCTGGCGAACTGGGCAAAGCTTCGGGCGTGGATATCGCCCTGCATCCCAGTTCGCACCACAACACGCTTCTGTTCGACCGTGCCGATTATGACCGGATCTTCTCGCTTATCGACAAGAACCTGGTCGGCTGGGTGCCGGATACCGGCCATATCCTGCGCGGCCATGGGGATGTGATCGATACGCTGCGGACCTATCAGGACCGCATCCGCTATCTGCATCTGAAGGATGTCGATGCGAACGGCAAATGGGCCATGCTTGGCAAGGGGGTCTGCGATACGCCCGCCGTGATCGACATCGTCGCTGCGGGGCCGCGCTTCAATGGCTGGCTGGTACTGGAAGAGGAATCGGACACAGCCGCCGCTGACCCTGCGACTGCCGTCAGGACGAACCGTGAAACGATGCGCCGCTACGGCGCCTGAGGAAGAAGTCATGATCCGCAAGGAAGACCGTCGGCTGCGTGTGGGCGTGCTCGGCTGCGGCCCGATCGCACAGTTCGCCCATCTCGAATCCTGCGCGAAGGCCAGGAATGCCGACCTTTATGCAATATGTGACGCAGCGCCCGACCTGCTTGCGCGCATGGGCGCGACATACGAGCCTCAGAAGATGTATGCCGATTATGACGCAATGCTTGCCGACGCGGAGCTCGAAGCCGTCATCATCGCCACATCAGACGCCTATCATGTGCCGATGTCGATCAAGGCGCTCGATGCTGGGAAACATGTGCTTTGCGAGAAGCCCACGGGTTTGACGATCGAGGAAGGCCAGGCGCTCGCCGACGCCGTCAAGCGATCCGGCAAAGTGCTGCAGGTCGGTCACATGAAGCGTTTCGACCCAGCGCTGGAGGCTGCACGGGATTTTGTCCGTGACGATATCGGCGAGATTTTCGCGCTGAAAGCCTGGTACTGCGACTCCACCCACCGCTACACAAATACCGACGCGGTCCAGCCACTGCCGATCACCAGCAAGTTCGCCAGAAAACCCGCCGGAAATCCCAAGGCTGACCTGCGCCAGTATTTCATGCTGGCGCATGGCTCGCATCTCGTCGATACCGCCCGTTTCCTGTGTGGCGGGATCGTCGCGGTCCGAGCCCGCCTTCTCGAGCGCGCCAACGCCTATTGCTGGTTCGTGGAAACCGAGTTCGCCAACGGCGCGCTCGGTCATCTCGATCTGACGGTCGCGGTGCGCATGGACTGGCATGAGGGCTTCCACCTCTATGGCGAAAATGGTTCAGTAATCGCCAAGACCTTCAATCCCTGGTACCTCAGGGCGAGTGAGGTCGAGATCTTCCACGAGAAGGACGCCACGACCCGCAAGCCGCTGGGAGCCGATGGGCACTTCTTCCGCAGGCAGCTGGAAGGGCTTGCCGATACCGTGCTGAACGGCGCACCGATGCGCGGTGCCGATATCCAGGACGGCATCGCCTCCATCCGCGCCATGGTCGCCATCGCCCGCTCGGTAGAAACGGGCGAACGTGTGGAACTCGCAACCGTCACGGGATCGGTCTGATGCAGCTCGGCATCTTTGCAAAGACCTTCCCCGGCACCGATCCCCAGCGAGTACTGTCAGCCGTGCGTGAAAGTGGCTTTGCGACGACACAGTTCAATCTCGCCTGTGTCGGCCTGCCGTCGATGCCGGATGCAGTGGCACCGGAAACGATTGCCGCGATCCGGGCGGCATCCAGAGAAACCGGTGTTTCGCTCGCGGCCCTTTCAGGCACATATAACATGGCCCACCCGGACAAATCCGTGCGGGATATGGGGTCTAAACAGCTCAAGATAGTGATCGAAACAGCAGCAGCCTTGCAGATCCCGCTGGTGACGCTTTGCACCGGCAGCCGCAATGCCCAGGATCAATGGATGTATCATCCGGACAATGCGCTTCCATCTGCCTGGGCCGATATGGCGGCCGAAATGGAAAAGGCGCTGGGGTTCGCCGAGCGGCACGACATCGCTCTTGGCATCGAGCCGGAACAAGCAAACATCGTCACGTCTGCCGCTGATGCAGTGCGGCTGATCGGAGAGATGGGTTCGAAGCGGCTGCGCATCGTGCTCGATCCGGCAAATCTCTTCGAGCGGGCGTCGCCAGCCGAAGTGTCCGACATCGTCGAAAGGGCGATCGATATCTCGGCTGGTCATGTGACGATGGCCCATGCGAAGGACCGCCATGCCGATGGCCGCTTCGCGACAGCGGGTCAGGGCATCGTCGATTTCCCTGCCTTTGTCGACGGTCTGCGCGTGACCGGTTTCGACGGTCCGCTCGTCACGCACGGCCTTGCGGCAGTGGAAGCACCCGCCGTCGCCAGATTCCTTTCGGATCTGATCCGATGAAGACGCACATCACCTTCAGACGAGACGATACCGACCTTTCAATCCACGACTGCGGGACAGGCAGCGCCTTGGTCTTTCAACACGGGCTCGGAGGCAGCGAGGCGCAGGTCGCACAGGCTCTCCCTCAGGGACTCGACTGGCGGCGGATCACCACTGAGTGCCGCGGGCATGGCAGCTCGACGCTTGGCACGCGACGCCCCTTCTCGATTGCGATGTTTGCAGCCGACGTCGTCGCCGCTGCAGACGAAAAGGGGATAGGCCGGTTCATCGCCGGCGGCATCTCCCTGGGCGCAGCCATCGCGCTGCATTTGGCAAAAACACATCCCGAACGCGTCAAGGGCCTCATCCTGGTACGCCCGGCCTGGTCGTTTGCCCGCGCCCCCGACAACCTCGCACCGATCCGCGAGATCGCGGCATTGCTTCGATCCCGTTCGCTTGCCGATGGGCAGGCGCTTTTTGCAAAGTCGGCGACGGCGCAACATCTGCGTGTGGAAGCGCCGGACAATCTTGCTTCCCTGCTCGGCTATTTCGAACGCCCGGATGCCTCAGCCTTCGCTGACGTGCTGGGCGACATCGCTTCGGATGGAACCGGCGTTTCGCAAGAGGACGCGGCAAATCTCGCTATTCCCGCCCTCGTCCTCGGCAACCGGCAGGATGCCATTCACCCTCTCGCCGTCGCACAATTGATGGCTGACACGCTTCCAAATGCGCATTTCCTCGAAGTGCCTGCGAAGGCGGCGGCGACCGAAGCTCATTTCGCCGCGGTCCGAACAGTCATTCTGCAATTCCTCAACACAGAATTCAAACATCGGAGCGTTGCTCACCTATGACGGCGAAATCTCTCTCGGGCGGCGCCATCGCCGCATTGCCCCGGCACAGACTGCTCGGCGAGTTTTCGCTCTGGTCCGCAGATCTTGCCAACATGGAGCGCGACCTTCACCGCATCGAGCCTTATGTCGATCTTCACCATATCGACGTTGCCGACGCGCGCTTCACGCCCGGCTTCCTGTTCTTTCCCGATTTCGTCGCCCGCATTGCCAAGCTGACGGCAAAACCTATTCATGTGCATCTGATGGTCGAGGCCGAGATTGTCGAGGAGCAAACACGCCAGTTCATCGAGGCGGGTGCCGATCTCGTTAGTGTTCATGCCGAGACCGGCGAAGCCGGTTTGCGCGCGGTCGAACTCGCAAGACAGCTTGGGGCCGAAGCCGGCGTCGTACTGCGGCTGGAAACTTCGGTCGCCGAGGCAGAACCGTTCCTCGCTAAGGTCGCCTTCTTCACGCTGCTCGGGACCTCGATCGGCGTCAAGGGACAAAGCCTTTCGGACAAAGCCTGCGACCGACTGCGCGAAGCGCGGTCGTTGATCAAGCGTGTCGGACGCGAAAAGGCGATTGTTCTTGCGGCAGACGGCGGCATTCGTGAACAGACCGTTCCACTGTTGCGGGCAGCTGGGGCGGAGACGGTCGTGCTCGGATCGCTGGCGTTCGGCGACAAGGATCTGCCGGGCCGTATCGCTTGGCTGCATGCTTTGGAGACCCAGCCCTGATGAGCAGGATTGCACTTGCATTCGATCTGGGTGGAACGGAGCTGCGCGCCGCGCTGGTTGGCGACGGCGGCAATTTGCTGGCGTTCGCGTCCATGCCAACGCTTGCGAAGGATGGACCGGATGCGGTCATCGAGCAGATCGCGATGCTCGCGGAGAAAACCTGCTCGGAAGTTCCCGACGCCCAGCCGCTTGGTATCGGCATCGGAGCGCCCGGCCCGCTCGATCCAGTCGCGGGCATCCTTACCGCACCACCGACCCTCTCGGGCTGGCGCGAAGTACCCCTCGCGAGCCGTCTTCAGGACCGCTTAAACCTGCCTGTGCGGCTGGAGAACGATGCGAACGCCGCCGCTCTCGGCGAATGGCGTTTCGGGGCCGGCCGCGGCGCGGCCTCGCTGGTTTTCGTCACCGTGTCTACCGGCATTGGCGGCGGGGTGATCTCCGATGGCCGGATCGTGCATGGGCGCCGTGGGCTCGCAGGCGAAATCGGCCATATGACCATCACGAGCGAGAGCGAACGATGCCTTTGCGGGGCGGTGGGCTGCTTCGAGGCGGTAGCGTCGGGTACTGCGCTCGGCCGGCGTGCTACTGCTTTAACAAAGCCAGGCGACGGCTCGGCGCTGCGAACGCTGTCCCACGACGGCGACGTGACGGGCCGACACGTCGTCGAGGCGGCGCGCAGCGGTGACGAAACAGCACTTGGGCTGATTGACAGGGAAGCCCGCTGGTTGGGTATCGGCTTTACCAATCTGCTCCATCTCTACTCTCCCGACATGATCGTCATGGGCGGTGGAATTTCCTATGGCTATGATCTCCTTCGAAAACCCATCGAGGCCACCATTCAGGAGCGAGCGATGCCCGCTTATCGCGACGTGCCGGTTGTGCCGGCGCAGCTCGGCAGGCATGCCGGTTTGGTGGGCGCCGCTAGCTTGATCTTTCTCAATTGAAAGATATTCGCAAATGGTCTTTTACGACGTGGAGAGTTCCAGTGCCTGAAGTGCGACTTCGCAGATTGTCGCGCACAGCAGCGAATTGGATGGATGCGTCATCTTCAGTCCCCATCGGTTTGCTCGAAGATGAGCCAGGCGGTGCCCTTTTCTGCGATTCGTGTCCTGCGAGCGTCTTGAACCCGCTCTGCCTGCCGTTTGGTGTAAGGCCCCATTGGCTGAGTCCTTTGTTCGCCGCAGCGGATCTGGCAGTACCACTTATTGTCGTTCGAGAAGATATCGACCGAGGTAGATGTCTCGTGAGGCTCATGCTTGGCGATCTCGTCGATAAACTTAATTAGCCTTGAGTAGTGCTTGGCGGGTGCAACTTGCACGCCAGAACCGAGATTGTGAAGTAAGCTCGACATAGTCAGCTCCATTTCCATCACTGCGGCGGTGCGAACCGTTGCGGCTGTGCATCGTCAGCGGGCCGCCATTTCACGCTCCATCGCCACCTCGATCGTCAGATTGTCGATGTCACGGGAAATCGAAGCGGCAGCCAATAAATGTCCGTCACGCTTGAAGCGCAGCAGACAGTCCCTGCCAGTGATGTCCCCTTCGACCGTGATCTTATCCCATCGTTCGGCGTGGCCGACATAATTGATCCTGACGTCGTAGTGCTGGCTCCAGAAGAACGGCACGGCTGCGAACTTTTCATTCTGACCGAGCATATTAAGCGCCGCGGTTTGCCCCTGCCTCTCGGCGACCACCCAATGTTCGACGCGAATGTCCTCTCCGCTATAGGGATCGGGCCATCGCGCAATGTCACCGGCCGCGAAAATTCCAGGGGCGCTGGTTTGCAAAAAGCTATTCACGGCGACACCGCGATCAACAGTCAGCCCTGCCATTTCTGCGAGGCTGGTCCGCGGTCGTACGCCGATGCCGGCGACAACGAGATCAGCGGGCAGCGTTTTGCCGCTGCGAAGTTCCACCTCGTTGCCATTGATACTGCTCGCGATGTCCTCCATGTGAAAAACGACGCCGTTCTTCTCGTGAAGGGCCCGGATAAAATCGCCCATCTGTGGACCCATAACCCGCCCCAGTGGCTGCTTGTGGGGTGCAACGACTTGGACGTCCATTCCGCGAGAGCGCAGGGCGGCGGCGACCTCGAGGCCGATAAAACTGGCGCCAAGCACGACGACGCGCTTGGCAGTCTTGGCCTGCTCAATTATGGCCCGACAATCGGCAAGCGAGCGTAGCGTATGAACATGGGGCTGGTCGGCGCCTGGAATGGTCAGGTGAACGGGTTCTGCACCGGTCGCAAGTAGCAACCTGTCATAGGGAATCGAGC
Source organism: Rhizobium sp. 007 (assembly GCF_015353075.1). Lineage (NCBI taxonomy): Bacteria > Pseudomonadati > Pseudomonadota > Alphaproteobacteria > Hyphomicrobiales > Rhizobiaceae > Rhizobium > Rhizobium sp. 007. Next base: position 1,978,423 of record NZ_CP064188.1, read on the forward strand.
CTCCGCCAGCGAGGATGACCTCACGGGTGTGCGGATCGATGCGAACCGCTTGCGTACCGAGACGAAGGTCAATCTGGTTTTTCGAATAGTAGCCCTCTCCCCGCAGTGGGACCCAGTCCTCCGGCGCCTTACCGGACAGGTAGTCCTTTGAAAGGTTCGGTCGGTCGACAGGTGGCGCTTCGTCGTCGCTGAGCATGACAATGCTCCCAGGATACTGCTCGCGCCGCAGCCTCTCGGCCGCGGCAAAGCCGGCCGCACCGCCGCCGACGATGACGATCTTCCCCGGCATTGCTTCCGCAGACGGCTCGCGTGTTGTTGGTTCTGCACGCTTGCGCTTTCCGACTACGAAGATCTTGCCGTCGCGTTGCTCCACCGACCAGCATGCCAGCGGCCTGAAAGCCGGTGCGCGCAGAGCCTCGCCAGTCCTCAAGTCGAAACATGCGTGATGCCAAGGGCAGCGAACGGTGTCGCCGGAGACCAGACCGTCGACGAGGGGACCGTTGTAGTGCGTACAATGTGCGTCCACGGCGAATATCTGCGGCCCGCGACGCATGAGCAGCACCTGCGCATCGCCGCAATGGCCGACAAGCTTACTGCCGTCGGGAAGATCGGCAAGTCCGATACCTCGCACCAAATCCGGCCCAGTTGTGTTTGTCTGCTTAGGAGTCATTCGTCTTCTCCCTTGGCTTTAGAGGTCTCCTCGGCGGCGCGAAGGGCGAACTCTGTTTCGCGGTGCCTTTGATCTCAATGTTGCGGCTGCCGGTCGCCATCTCTGCCCGGCAGCTTGTTGTCATTGGACGCGTTAAGCAAACGAATTTAATAGCTTGTTGCGTGCAATTTTGTTGCTGGATGTTTCGTTCAAGCACCGATCAGCAAGTTTACAGAATCGCCTTGTGGCCCCGCGGTGAAGAAGACCGATGCGGCAATTGACTATTGGGCCAAGGAACTGGCGCCAAGCACTCACTTGCGGAAATGGTTCGGACACGACCGAGCCGGTTGGGAGGAATTTCGCAGCCGATATTCCACGGAGATCCGGGAGCATCGCGACGAATTCGATCGATTGCGCGACCTGGCGCTGAAAGGTCCCGTCACGCTTGCTTACGGAGCGAACGACGCGATCCACAACGATGCCGTCGTACTCGGGGAGATCTTGCTGGCGCATCGATAAAAACCGCCTGTCGATAGCGCGAGTGTTTCCGACGACTGGCGTGGATGTCGGTGGCGGCCACGCGATATGGGTTGTGCCGGTCGCGCAACTGGCTCGTCCGAAACTACCGCCGCGGCGATAGACGAAGTATCTGCTGCCAACCGCGCCAAGCGTCGTGAGGAGGTCGCCCTCGCTCTCTTCTCTGATCGACATGGTTTGTCCTGTCGTGCTGCGTGTCAATGCTGCGCGGGCTTGAAGACGAGTTCAGGCCAAGACAACTGACGCGTGCAGCACGGAGCGCTTGGAATTACCAAAGCTTACCGGGCGACCAGTATTTAGCAAACGAATTTGATTGACATTTGAGCGCAACGTTTATGCTATTCTTCAATGGACATTGAACTCGCCCGTACGTTCTTGGAAATAGTTTCAACGGGAAGTTTTATTCGCGCCGCTGAACGCTTGAATGTTGCCCAGACCACCGTCAGCGCGCGTATTCGCAACCTCGAGCAACTGCTTGGCCGACCGCTCTTCGTTCGGAATAAGGCGGAGCGTCTCTCACGCCGGCTGGCGAGCAGTTCCTGCGCCACGCACCGGCGTTCGTCCAGTTATGGCAGCGCACTCGTCAACAGGTCGCCGTGCCGGCAGGCCACCGAGCGGTGCTAACGATAGGCAGCGAAGTCACGCTTGCGCAACCACACCTGCTGAACTGGGTCAGATGGATTCGTCATTCCCTTCCCGATATCGCGCTTCCGCCCAGGTCGGCGATTTCCTGGTGTTCCACAATGCTGGGGCCTACGGGGCGTCAATGTCGTCGAATTACAACAGCCGCATGTATGCCGCCGAATATCTCTTCGACGGCGCGGCGTCCCGGCTCATCCGCCGGCGTCAGACGATCAATGATCTTTGCGAGGCGGAGTTCATCCCAGAAAGAACCGCCGGAGTGGCGGAAGTCGCAAGAAAGCTTTGCGAAAGAATACCCTGATGCTAACCGCAATTGCATTTGAAGGAGCTAATAGGCACACATCCACGGAAATGAAACTAGAATCACCTGTTTAAAGCCTAGCACATCGGCCCATGACACAGCTTGGCTGAGGTCCCGGTGGGTCAGAAGGAAACCGTAGACGTCGTCTCTCCTCTCCCGGAACAAGCGGTCAACCATCTGCCACGGCCATGTTTCAATTCATTCCTCGTGCCTCGACGAAACTTCCCCGCGGTTCTTTTCGCACATAGAATCCGTTCGGAATTGTCTCCTGCACCAATGGCACGTGAGAAATCAGACCCACCACGCGCCTCTGACCAACGAGATTGGTAAGCACCTGCAGGACCTGATCGAGCGTGCCGGACTCATTTTGGGTATCGAGACTCCCAAAACCTTCGTCGATGAAAATGGTGTCGAGCCGCACCTGCCCGCTCACGCTCTCGACGATATCAGAAAGACCAAGCGCCAAGGCCAAGGCGGCCATGAACGTCTCTCCACCTGACAGTGTCGACGTGGGACGTGCCTTACCGGTGTGTACGTCAAACACCCGGATTCCAAGGCCGCGGCGCGAGCGGCCTGCTCCACCTTCGATTTCACGTTCGAGGCTGAAGCGGCCACCGCTCATAGGACCAAGCCGTTGGTTTGCTGCGACCAGCACCTGGTCGAACATCGCACCGATCGCATAGGTCTCAAGGTCCAGCCGCAGCGGATTTTCAGCATTGAACAGGGCTGCAAGTGTTCGGAGCGAGGCCGTCTCAGTTTCGATCTCGTCGAGGCGCTTCAGTTGACCGGCGATATCGAGCTGAAGCTTCTCGAGTTGCCGTAGCCGCGCCTGCGCCTGGGCACGCGCCGTCTTGGCAAGATCGAGCATCTCGTCTGCTGTGTCATAAGCCTCTTGCAAAATACGGGTATCTGGCCGTTCGCGGCCCTCCACCGCGCGTCTCGAAGTGTCTTCGTTGCTATGCGCTATCGCCAATGCATTGCGGTAATCTGCGATCTCCTGAGCATCAGCCTCGATCGTGCCAATCAGCTGCTTGAAACCGTTGAATTGAGGTTCCGTCAAGCCGCTCTTCGCCAGACGGGCCTTGAACTCCGCTTGGGCCTTATCTCGGCGAACAATTGCATTCTCATACGCCTGCCTGGCCGCGTCTGCTGCCGTATTGGCAATGATCGCGGCTTCACGGGATCGGCGTGCAGCATCCTCCGCAACTCTTGCCGCATCCATTCGAGCTGCGAGCTGGCGTTCATGTTCGGCGAGCATGGCAATCAGAGCGTCCGGCGTCCGCAGGTCCTGGGGAACTGTTGCGATCGCCTGCTCGAACCTATCGCGCGCGAGCGCTTCATTGGTTTTCGATCTCTCGAACGCCGTGCGGAGGCTGTCGCGCTCCTGTTCCGTTGAGCCAATCTCGGTCGCTAATGTGGTCAGTGCGGCCTCAGCCTGGACGAGATCGATCGCCGGGCCGAGCTCTTCGATCTGCCGGCCCAAGCCAGCAATCGCGGTGCGCAGATCGGCGGCCGGCTGTTCAGGCTTAGGGAGTGCACCCAGTCTTTCCTGGCGTTCCTGCCATTTCGCTTGCGCGGATGCGAAAAGGCGAGAAGCGTCCTGCTCGGACCTTTGCGCTGCCTCCCATTGGGCCTTCGCATCTCTAAACGACTGATCGAGACCGGCATGCTCGGCCCTGCCGACAGCGGGAAGAGGGTGCTCGGTCGATCCGCAGACAGGGCAGGCCCCGCCCGCTGCAAGCTTGGCAGCCAAATGAATAGCTTGGGCCTCAGCAAGGGCAGCCTCTGCAGCGGCAAAGCGCGACCGCGCGGCCTGTGCCCACTGGACCGCCTCTTCGTTCCCCGCTTTCAACCCCTGCATTTCGACGCGCGCCCTGTCGGCGACGTCGAGAGCAGTCTGATGGAGCTCGGCTGTTTTAAGCTCATTTTCAACGAGCAATCGCTGATGGACTAGCCGCTGGCGCGCGGCATCATTCTCCCGAGTGGATCCGAGTGCCCGCTCCTTTTCGAGTTTCCGGCCACGCATTTCCTCGATACGCGCCTCGACGCGATCGAAAGCCTTCTTCGCCTGCTGAACGGCCTTTAAGGCTGCATCCGCCTTTTGGGCATAAAGGCTTGCATCGGAAAGGGTCAGTTGATGGCGTCCAATCCTACCGACCGCTTGCCGCAGGGCCTCAATTTCTCCCGATCTTTCCCGTTCCTCTTCGTGCATTCTGGCGGCGGCTCCAGCTTTTTCCGCCGCTGCGTTGTTTGCCTCCGCGGCCGCTCTCATTGTTTCCTCAGCTTCGAGACTTTCCGTCCCGGCACCTTTCGCGTGGCGCTCGACGTCCAGGAGCGCCTGGGCACGCTTGGCATTGTCGACGCGCTCCTGCAGTTCACGGATATGCTCAGCCTTTCCAATGAGGGCTTCGACATCCGACCTGGCTTTCTCGGCGGCTCGAAACTGGTCCTCGAGCTGACGGGCTGCAGCAAGTGCCGTCCGTGAAGCATCGAACGTCTGTGCGGCCGCCATCTCCTTCAGGGTTTCCGCGTCATGGACGACTTGCGCCTCGCCAATACCGGCCGCAAGCGCGTCGGGACTCTCAAAACCCTCGGCCGAAAGTCGCCCTGCGCACACTTCACGTTCTTGCCGAACCCGCCGCTCAGCTGCCGCCGCATCCTCCTTGAACTTTGCCGCCATGCGCCGATACATGGAAACATCAAAGAGCTCACGCAGGATCTCGAGCCGCTTATCGGTCTTTGCCGCCATGAACGTCTCGAACTTGCCCTGTGGCAACAGCACGATCTGCCGGAATTGTTCAGCACCGTAGCCGAGGAGCTGGAACACAGCCTCTTTGACTGGACCGGTCTTCTTTTCCGCAATGACCTGGCCGGGGTTCGCGTCGGTCATGTCCTCGAGTGAAAGTCCGGTCGCGTCAAAAAGCCAGGCTTCATGGGTATCCCGGGTCTCACCGTCACCACGCTGTTTGGGCCGGGTCTGCTCCGGCCGCCGACGCAGAACATAGCGCTTGTCAGCGATATCGAATACGAACTCGACTTCGGTCGGAACGCCGGGATCAGCATGATCGGAGCGAAGCGACGCTGTCTCTTGTTCAGCTTTAGCCGCCTCCCCGAACAGCGCGAAGGTCATGGCACTGAAGATCGATGACTTGCCGGACCCTGTCGGCCCGTAGATGCCGAAAAGGCCCGAGGCAATTGCGTCACGGAAGTCCACCACGACCCTGCCGGCATAAGGACCGAATGCCTGCATCGTCAGTCTGACCGGCCTCATACCTCCGTCTCCACGCTTCGAAGATCAGAAAGGGCAGACCCGATCAACGCCAGCTCCGCGTCGACCGGGTCTTCGCTGCGAACCTGCGTCAGGAACTCCCGAATGACCTTTGCCGGATCATGCAGAGTGGCTTGCACCTTGATTTCGGACATGATGTCGAGCGCACGCTCATCTCGTGCATAAGTCAGCTGACAAGCATTCGGGTATAGCTCGCGAAGACGCTTCATCGGATCGATCAGCGGCGCATCATCCGTCAGCACTGCCTTGATGAAATCGGTCGATGGTTCCCCGTGCAGCAGGTCAGCGAACTTGCCGCGCAAGACCCTAACGCCCCGCGTAGGCGCGAATGGGAGTGCGGTGATCGCTTCCCTGCCCTGTTCATCGAGATCGACGAGGCTCATCGACTTTACGCTTCCAGCCTCGTCAAAACCGAAAGCCAGCGGCGCACCGGCATAGCGGATGTGCGGCATGCCAACCGAATGCGGCAGATGCAGGTGACCAAGCGCCACGTAGTGGGCGCCATCGAACATGTCGTGGCGAACCGTCTCAATGCCACCGACCCGCGCCAGCGGCCGCTCTCCTTCACTCGAACTGCCGCCCTCTACAAAGGCGTGGGCAACCACGACCCAGCGCGCTCCTTCCGGAACATGCCGCCGCGCCGCAGTGACCTGAGCCCGAATGACATGTTCGGGCATTGCGATCGTCTCATCGCCGAAGCAGTCACGTGCGGCGAATTCGTAGCCGTATGGCAGGGCGGAAATGGCAACCGGACCAGCTGCGTCATGCAGGATCAGAGGTGTTTCGTCCGCCAAGAGCGGTCCGCGGATCAATGCTCGCCGTACGTCCGTCAGGACTGACATGGCGCCGATCCTGTCACCAGAATCATGATTGCCGGCAATCATGACCACGGCCGCTTCCGTCTCTCGCGCCACTCGGCCGAGAAAGTCATTGAATTGCCGCACCGAGGTTGCGGGAGGAGATGCGCGATCGAAAATGTCGCCGGCGATTATGAAGACATCGGGTCGGTGCGTGTTTATCGCTTGCAGGATCTGGTCGAGGATCGCCGCATGGTCATCCTCAAGCGACATGCCATGGAACTGACGCCCGAGATGCAAGTCCGCAGTGTGAAGCAGTCGCATGAGTAGATCCGTCTATTTTTTACATGTATAATTTTTAGATGGACAGTCGCTCGCGAGTCAAGCTACTTTTCCCGCTATGGAATTCGACGACCTGAAACATGCTCAGCGCGAGCGACTGATCTTTCTCGATCAGTGTCTGACGTGGCGTGGCATGGCCAACCGGCGCGATCTGATCGACCGCTTTGACATCTCTACCGCTCAGGCAGCCCTCGACTTCCGCCTTTATCTTGAGCGCGCCAGGCATACGCCTCCCACCTACGATCCTGTGCGGAAGGCATATCTGGCAGCCCTCGACCACAAGCCTCTTGTCCCTTCCACATTGAACGAGGCTTTTGCGGCCGTGCTGGCTGAAAGCAACCTGCCCCTCTCTGTCGCCCTACCCCAGCCGGAACGTCGCGCTGATGCTTCTGTGGTGTCGCGTCTTTATCAAGCGATGAGGAACAGGTGGGCGATTCACGTCCAGTATACGTCGATGACGTCTGGTGCGGATGCCGGACAATGGATTGTCCCCACACATTTCGTGTCAGACGGCGAAAAAGTTCACGTGAGAGCCTTCAGCTTCAAGCATGAGGCGTATCGAACCTATCTGCCCATTCGCGTCAGCACCGGCAGTAGTTTTCAGACGCGTGCGCCGCCAGAGCAATTCCCCGACGACACGGATTGGAACACGCGGGCAAGGATATGGCTCGGGCCAAAAACCGGCCTCACACCGGAGCAGGCGGCCGTCGTGCGGACCGAATACGGCTTCGAAGGTGAATTGCTCTGCGTCGAGACACGAAAAGCTCTCGAATTCTTTCTCGATCGCCGATGGGGTCTGGACCAGGAAGACGCCCGACTCGAGCGGGTAAGGACGGAGTACGATGACGACCTGGAGAAGACCACCGGGCGCCGGTCAGTCACGATCGGCTGACCGACTGGATGCGACCGAACGACCATATAGGCGATCGCGCTCAAGCGTTGTGTTCATTTATCCTGCACGTTGCGGCCCTTCGAGCAGGCGCCTCGATCGGCACATGCATTCTCGAGCACTGAGGCAGCGCAGACCGACCGGTCCGCGGTATTCCGGGGGCGACAAGTTGATCTCGGTTACATCTCGGAACGGCCAGGATGGTAGGATCATGTCAGCCTCTGTCGGGATCGATCATATCCAGGAGGCGGGAAACTGCATCCTCGCCTGCCACTGGCTCGCTGCCGGCCATCACCGCGACGGAAAAGCCGATGAGCGAGGAAACGGGGTTATGGGTCGTGGCGCCGGCCCGCAGGTTCATCACCAACGTCGGGCAGAGGAAAAGGCCCAGCCGGATGACCCGGCGCCAGTCGGCCGGAAGCATGCCCCGCGCCTTCAGTTCGCCAAGCAGGGGACGCCAAAGAGCTTCGGCCTTTACGTCCAGAAGGGAGCGTCGGACCGGGCTCGGCTCGAAATCGGTCGTGACCCGCAGCAGATCGCCGTCAAGCACCACGCTGGCCTTGTGGTGATGGGCTGCCATGGCAGGATCATAGAGCCACAGCGGATGGGCGAGGATATTGTGGAAGGTCGTCTTCACCTCGGCGAGCAGCGTTGGAATGTTCTCGCCGGCGAATGCGGGGTCGAAGAAGGACAAACGCGCCTCCCCGTCGTGCTCCTCGTACCAGACATTCGCGTTATGGGCATCGCCATGTGCAGTAACACCGCCCGCATCCGCCAGCCGCGACGGGTCGAGCCGCTCGTGCGCTGCATGGAAGAGGGCACCGATGCTGTCCCGGTATTCGATGCCGTTGACCGAAATGCGGCAGCGTGAAAACGTCTCCCAGTCGAGCGTCAAGTTGGGAAAGACGAAGTCCTTGCCGACATAAAAGCTCGCCATGCGCCCGCCCGGATAGGTGCCGGCGGGCGGATCGATCAGCCGCTCGGAGAATAGCCGGTGGATCGGCTCGGCCGCAACCTCATCGGCGCTCACCGGATGGAGCGTGTCGAGATAGACCCTCAACACGGCTTCGTTTAGCCTGCGTTCGGCGTCCACAGCCCTTTTCCGCGCCGCGGCATCATCCTTCAGGTCCAGCGTCCGCAGCACATCGGAGAAGCGCGGATCGGTCCGACGGCGATAGACGAGGATCTGATCCCCCGGAAGCGCCGACATCAGCAGAGGCTGGTCCACCGGCAAGCCAGCCCGAGCCAAGATGTCGGCGCGGTAATATTCGCCGCTCATGGCCTCCTCGCCCTCTTCCTGGTGGAACTTGAAGAAGAATGCACCATCGGCGGTCTCGAAGAAGCCGTTGAGCGAATTGAGGCTGTACTGATCGTGATTGATCACGACATTCTTCGGCTCGATCTCGAAAAGGTCGCGCAGCAGTTCGGCCAGCAATCGTTCCGCCTTGTGGTCCCCGGCTTTGGCTATCTTCCTGATTTCCGCGGTGCGGCTCATGGTCTGGCTCATGACATTCTTCCGGATGGGTCGTTCTAAGTATGGGGATCGGCGGTCACTTGCCGCCGTGCAGATAGCGGCTGCCGAGCGAATAGCGGCTGCCGACATAGGTGAACGTGTTGACGGTAGCGACGACCGGCCCGGTCCAGGTCTTGCGATGCAGAACCAGGCAGCAGTCGGCGGGACGAATGTGCAGCAGGCGCGCCTGATTCTCGCCGGCCGGCAGGGCACTGATGAGATGCTCCACCTCGGTCAGCGGGGTGGCGTTCTGCAGGTAGTCATAGGTGGCGAGGGTGCTGAAATCCTGGTCGATATAGCCGGAAACGAGGTCGGGATTGATATAGCGTTCCTCGAGTTGGACCGGCAGGTCGTTCTCGAAATGGATCACGACCGAATGGTCGACGGGTTTCACGGTTTCGAACTCGAAGGCGAGCAGAAGCTCGGCTTCCGGTCGTTCGATACGCTCGAGCACGACCACCTCGGCCCGGTGCCGGCTGCCGCGCGCCTTGATCTCGGTGATGATGTTGCTGATCTCGATCAGCGTCGATTGCGGCCTGGGCGGAGCGATGAAGGTGCCGACGCCCTGGATGCGGCGCAGATGCCCCTCGGAGGTGAGTTCGCGCAGCGCCCGGTGGACGGTCATGCGGGAGACGCCCAGCGTCGAGACGAGTTCGTTCTCCGACGGAAGGCGGCTGTTGCGGGCCCATTTGCCGCTGCCAATATTGCCGAGGACAAATGCCTTCACCTTCTCGTAAAGCGGCGATGCGGAATCTGAAAGTGCATTCATGGTTCACTGCCTCCACCGCCGCCTTGACAGGCTGGCATCCGGAATCATGTGACGGACCGGACTAGCCCGCCACCTCGATGATCGTCTTCAGGGCCTTGCCCTCGCCCCGCAACAGCTGTTCGTAAGCCTCGGGCACGTCGTCGAGCGCCGGCAGCACTTCGATGAAGCGTTGAAGCGCGGGCGCGAGCTCGACGAGCAGCCCGACGGCCTCGGGCAGCTCGCCGGCGAAGGCATGGCTGCCGATGAGCGATATCTCCCGCTCGACTAGGATGTTCGGGTCGAAGTCGAGCTTGCCGTGGCCGATGCCGACGAGCGCAAGCGCTCCACCGCTCGACATGATGTCAAGCGCCAGTTTAATCGCCTGGATGCTGCCGGTGGCATCGAGGGCATGACGCAGCCGTCCGCCGGAAAGTGCTGCTTCGATCTCCGCCTTGTCAAGAGAAACGACCGTGCCGCCGGTCACCTCGGCAACGAGAGCCGACCTTTCAGCATTGAGATCGGCCAGCAGCAGCGGGCCGTCATGCAGCCGGCAGAGAAGAAGGGCGCTCAACCCGCCGATCGTGCCGCAACCGATCACGAGAACCGGTTCCCCGGCCGGGACGGCGAGACGACGCACGGCGTGCAGCGCTACTGCCAGCGGCTCGGCCATGGCGGCGATATGCGGCGAAAGCTGCGGATCGTGACGGACGACCAGCCGGGCTGGTAGTTGCACCGCCTCGGCAAAGCCGCCGTCGCAGACCTCGCCCACGAAGCCGAGCGTCTCGCAGACGTTGCTGCGGCCGCTCATACAGGCTGGGCAGGTGCCGCACCACATGCGCGAATCCGCGGAGACGACATCCCCAACCGCAACATGGTTGACGCCTTCTCCGACAGCCGTCACGCGGCCGCAGAATTCATGCCCCGCCGTGGAGGGACGACGCGAGATCCACTGACCGGTGCGGTAGTTGTGAAGGTCGGAGCCGCAGATACCGGCGGCCCTGATCCGGAGATTGACGAAGCCCGGTGGCGGGGCCGATGGCTCGGCCACTTCCTCCACCCGCAGGACCTTGGCATCGTAAAGCCGCACGGCCTTCATGTTCAGGCGCCCTTCTTCAGGTAAGCATCGCGCACCGGCGAGACGGCCAGAGCGTGCGAAGAGAAGCCCTCGTAGATTGCCAGATTGTGCGAGTGCCGGGCAAATTCCGGATAGGCGGATGCCGTTACAAAGCCGACGGAGCTACGCTTGACGAAATCCGCAACCGACAGCGGGCCGAAGGTGCGCGCCCAGCGGCTGGTTGGCAGCACGGCATTTGGGCCGAGGGAGAAATTGGCGATGCTGACCGGCGTATGGGTGCCCATCAGGATTTCGGAAGCCTCGGTGATATGGCCGAGATGGATAAATGGCTCTTCCGACAGAAGTTCCAGATGCTCAGGCGCATAGGCGTTGACGAACTCGTAGCTCTCCTCGATCGAGGAGGTGAGCACTACGCCGCCCGTCTTGCCGGTGAGCACGGCCTTGGAGAAAGCGACGCGCTGCTCGGTCATCTTCGTCCAGTGCTCGGGAAGCGCTGCGAGCGCCTCTTCGGCGACCCGGCGGCTGTGGGTGACGAGATAGGCCGACGAATCCGCGCCGTGTTCCGCCTCAATCAAAAGGTCGAGTGCGGCAAGTCCACCATGGACCGTATCGTCGGCAAGGATCATCACCTCGGACGGGCCCGCCGGAAGGCCGGTATCGATGACGCCGGAGAGCGAGCGCTTGGCAGCGACAACCCAAGGGCTGCCGGGGCCGACGATCTTCAGCGCCGGCTTGACGGTTTCGGTTCCGTAGGCAACCGCCGCTACGGCCTGGGCACCGCCGACCTTGTAGACGGTCTCGACGCCGGCAAGTCGTGCTGCAACGAGGGTTGCGCCATCGACGGAGCCGTCCGGCGCGGGTGGTGTGACGATGGCGAGGTTCGGGACGCCTGCAACCGCGGCCGGAACCGAAGTCATCATCGTCACCGACGGGAAGGAACCCTTGCCACGCGGCACGTAGAGCGCGACCGACTGGATGGGCGTAAAGCGGTCGCCGGCAAAGGCTCCGGGACGGATTTCCTTCAGCCACATGGCTTCCGGCTTCTGCTCCTCATGGAACTTGCGGATATTGTCGATGCCGAACTTTATGGACTCGATGACGCTCGCATCGACCAGCTTGAAGGCCGCATCGAACTCCGCCTCGGTGACCTTGAGATTGGCCTCGGTGATATCCGCCTTGTCGAATTCGCGGCCGAACCGGGCAAGCGCCTTGTCACCCTCTGTGCGAACGGCTTCGAGGATCGGCGCGACCTTTTCGACGAAGCTCGAGATGTCGGTTTCCGAGCGGCGCAGCAGCGCCGCCTTTTCCTCGACGTTTAGCTTGGAATAATCGTAGAAAGACACGTTGGTCATCGTCTTGTCCTTGATGTCTGGCCGGCCGCGGGGGCCGAAGAGGTCATTTCGATTTGAGGAAGATGTCGAGACCGACCAGGCGGTCGAGCAACGCGATCGCAAGTCCGGCGCAGGCGATGAATACCACCGAGATGGCAGCCAAATCGGGCGTGATGATCGAGCGGATGGAATTGTAGATCTGCACCGGCAGCGTCACACTTCGGGCATCGACGAGCAGCAGGCTGACCAGGAACTCGTTGAGCGCGAGGATGAACATCAGCAGCGACCCGGTGATCACGCCCGGCAGCACTGCTGGAAGGGTAATGTAGAGGAAGCGCTGCAGCGGCGGGGCCCCGCAATTGGCCGCTGCCAGCTCGAGATCCGGCGACAGGTTGCTGGCACTCGCCGTTACGGCCCAGATCATGAAGGGCAGGTTGATGACGCAGCACGCAATACCCACCGGCCACAGCCTGCCTAGGACGTTCATCTGTCCGAAGACGAGCATCATGCCGATGCCGGAGCCGATCAGCGGAATGGTGAAGGGCAGCAGTAGGTAGATCTGGATGGAGCGAGCAAACCGTACCTGGTACTTCGCGAGTGCGATGCCGGCGAGCGTGCCGACGGGGATGGCGGTCACCGTGCATATCGCGGCGACGATCAGCGAACGCACGAAGGCCTGCCGGAGATCACTCGCTTGCGCGATTGCGCCATACCATTTCAGCGACAATCCGTCCGGTGGGAAGGTGATGATGTTTCCGGCCGTGAAGGAGGCCCCGAGCACCACAATAGTGGGCGCTGAAAGCATGACGAGCGCAGTTGCGACGAATGCCCAGATGACGATGAACTTGCTTCGGCTGCCGGTCATTTGCGGTCTCCCCCGATGGCGAGCGTGCCCGCGCCGAAGAGCATGAACACGACGCCGACGAGGATGGAGCCCACCGCGACAAGCATAAGCGACAGCGTCGCCCCTAGACCCTGGTCGGAGGTGCGGAAGAACTGGTCGTAGATCGCGTTGGCGATGAAGTCCTGCGTGCCGCCGCCGAGGATGGCGGGAATGGCAAAATCGGTGAGGGAAAGCGTGACGACCACGAGCCCCGCGCCGACGAGCCCTGGCCGGGAGAGCGGCAGGACGATATGGCGGAAGGTGCGAACCCAGTCGGCGCCGAGGGAGGCCGCCGCCGCCTCGAGCTCACTCGGGATCGCGGTCAGAGCAGGCGCCAGCATCAGGACGGCGAAGGGCAGCATGTATTGCACAAGGCCGAACAGAACTGCAGGGTAGTTGTAGAGCAGTCGCATAGGCGGCACACCGACGAGACCGAGCGCCTCGTTGACCATTCCCTGGTTGCCGAGAATGATGAGCCAGCCATAGGCGCGCACCACCTGGCCGATGAAGAAGGGCAAGAAGAGCGCCACGAGTAGGAACCTGCGAAGCGCCGACGACGGCGTGCGCACCATCAGGTAGGCGTATGGGAAGGCGAACAGCAGCGTGATTGCCGTGACAATCACCGCGCCCATGAGGCTGCGACCGGCCACCGTCGCGAAGAATTTCTCCGTCAGAACGCGCTGGTAGTTGGCGAGCGTGTAGTTCTCCGACATTAGGAAGGTATTGGTATCGAGTGTTCTCAGGCTCGTGTCGCCGATCTGGACGAGACCGAGCACGAGCAGCCCCACGAGCACAACCGCCGGCATCAACAAGAGATAAGGCAGGCCTCGCCGGAAACTCGATGGCCAGACGATGGCCGCAAGGCCTTCAAGCACATCCATGACGCGCCATGTCAGAGGATATGCGGCACGGGGAGCGCGCATGATACCGATCCTGTTTCACGAAAGAAGGAGTGCCCGCCGCCAGAGGGGACGCGGCGGGCCGACAAGGCTTCAGCCCTGCATGATTTCCTTGAACTTGGCGAACCACTGGCTCTCGTTCTCGACCTGCACCTTGGACGAGATGCGGATCAGGTGCTTGAAGTCCTCTTCCTTGGTCGGATAGGACGGATCGCCCACGAGATCGGCCGGCGGATTGACGCCGGGGACGACGCCTGGCAGACCGAGACCGTCGAGCCAGATCTGCTGGGCTTCCTTGGTGAGGGCGTGGTTGATGTACTGCTTGGCCCAGTAAAGCTCGTTCTCCGGCAGGCCTTTTGGGATCCACAGGCCGTCAGTATCGAACTTGGCGCCTTCCTCCGGCACGACCCACGCGATCTCGATGCCGTTTTTCTTGGCTTCGCGAGCGTTGGTCGAGATGGTGCAGGCGGCGTCGATCTCGCCCTTCTGGAACCAGGTGGTAAAATCCGGGTCCTCGCCGAGCAGCGGCTGCTGCTCCTTGATCTTGGAAATGAAGTCCCAGGCCGGCTGCATGTTGCCCGGAATGTCCTCGAGCTTGCCGCCGCCGGCAACCTGGGCCGGGAAGTGGAAGCCGATGCCATCATTGTAGAGCGCGATGCGACCCTTGAGCTTGGGATCGAGCAGGTCCTTCCAGGACTTCGGCGCACCGTTCGGGAAGGCAGACGGGCGATAGGCGAGCACGTAGACATAGCCGTATGTGTTGACGATCGGATAGCCCTCGAGACCGACCGGCTTGGCAAGATCGGTAGCGTTCTTGAGGTTCGGCAAGTCCGACAGGTCCTCGGTCACCCCGCGCAGCGCCGACTTGGTCGCGTTCGTCGTCGTGTCCCAGTTGATGTGGATCGGCGGGACACGCTTCTGAGCAACAGCGGCCCAGACCTTCGGCTGGATCTCGTTGTCCTCTGTCAGGTCGTGGCGAACGGCGATGCCGGTCATCTTGGTGAAGCTGTCGGACACGCCGGCCTTGAGCGCATCGACCCAGCTACCACCCCAGGCGCGAACGATGATTTCGGCCGGCTTTTCCGGCTCCTGGGCAAAGGCGCGGCTGACGCCGAGCGTCGAGAGGCCGGCCGAGGCGCCGGCTGCGGCCATGGACGCAAGCAGCGTCCGGCGGCGGATCTGCGCGGACAGGAACTTTTCATGCGACATTACACATTCTCCTCTGGCTAGACCTTCTCGGGGTTATTTTTGAAAGACATGCATATCTCTGGCATTCCAGCCGAGACGAACCTCTTCGCCAGGACCGAACTGCAAGTGGGATTCGCGATCGTGGTCGAAGACGCGCATCAGCACGCCGGCCAGCCCCGGAACCCGAATTTCGTAGACGACGCGCTCGCCTTCAAAGATGCAGTCGACCACCTGGCCGTCCACCACCGTTTCGAGACCGTCGAGGCTCCCGCGCTTTTGTGCGATGCGGATCTGCTCGGCACGAACGGCAGCGTTGCAGGGCGCACCGGCAACAAGCGCGGCATCGGCAACCACGCCGGCAAGGCGCAGGCCGTTCGCCTCGAACACGACGCGTGAAGAAGTCAGGTCGACGACCTTGCCGTCAATAAAATTGGTGACACCGATGAAGTTGGCGACGAAGGCATTGCACGGCGCACGATAAGCGTCGACTGGACGGGCCTTCTGCTGGATCTCGCCGCCGCTCATGACGATGACCTCGTCGGACACCACCAGGGCCTCGCGTTGGTCATGGGTGACATTGATCGTCGTCACCCCGAGTTCCTTCTGGATGCGGCGGAACTCGAGCTGCATCTCCTCGCGCAGCTTGCGGTCGAGCGCGGCAAGCGGTTCATCAAGCAGGAGCAGGTCCGGCTCGAACACCAGGGCGCGGGCGATGGCGACACGCTGCTGCTGGCCGCCGGACAACTCATTGATGCGCCTGCTGCCATAGCCACCCAGTCGGACGAGATCGAGATAGCGCTCCACCTTTTCCGGGATCGTGCGCGCATCATGGCGGCGCATCTTGAGCGGAAAGGCGACGTTTTCGGCCGCCGTCATGTGCGGGAAGAGTGCGAGCTTTTGGAACACCATGCCGATCGCGCGCCTGTGGGGCGGCACGGCACTGACCGGCTGGCCGTTGATGAAGATTTCGCCGCTGGTTGGTCGGTCGAAACCGGCGATCATGCGCAGAAGAGTCGTCTTGCCGGAACCAGACGGGCCGAGAATGGTTAAGAACCGTCCCTTCGGCAGGTCGAAGACGGCATTCCTGACGGCATGGACATCACCGAAGACCATGCCGACATCCTTGACGGAAACAGCGATCTGACCGGTTGATTCAGCCGGACGGAGTTCGGCAGCAACAACGCCCATGACATTCCCCTGTCTTGCTCCGTTCGACGAACGAGGCCGACGCGAAGCTTCATTCTACCGTCCCGGTCGACAGGCAACCGACCGAGTTTTGCGTTAAGTTGTCTATACATATTTGTACAAGTACCGTCAATCAAGCTTGCGTATTTTTTACGCCATAAAGTCGCCTGACCAATATTTGTGCAGGTGCGAAAAGCACGCTCAAATCCACCGACAGTCTTGTCGTCCGCAAACAGAAAGGCAAGCACGCCCGACGAGTGTCCGGGAGGGATTGCACCATCGGACGAACCATCGTGCGACGCTTGGCGCCCCTCTCAGATCGAGGCGAGATAGCCGCCGTCGACTGGAATGCAGTGGCCGGTGACGTAAGCCGCAGCATCACTGCAAAGGAAGACCGCGACGCCGCCGATGTCGCTCTCCTTGCCAAAACGGCGCTGCGGGATCTTGGCCAGCATGCGCGACTGCCAGTCCTCGTTCTCGTAGAAGACCTCGGTCATGGCCGTGCGAAAATAGCCGGGCGCAATGGCGTTGACACGGATGTTGTGCGCTGCCCATTCGGTGGCCAGCGCCCGCGTCACGCCGAGAAGGCCGGACTTCGAGGCGCCATAGGGTGCGGCCGTCGGAATTCCGACATAGGAGGTCAACGAGCAGAGATTGACGATAGCTCCACCGCCGGCCTCCGCCATAACCCGGCCGGCCGCCTGGGCGCAGAAGAAGGCCCCCTTCAAATTGGTCGACAGGATCGATTCCCAAAGCGCCTCGTCCACGTCGAAGGACGGCCGGACATTCTCGAACCCGGCATTGTTGACGAGAATGTCGAGGCCGCCCAGCGCCTCGGCCGCCGCTCTCGTGACGCTTCTGCACGCCTCGACGTCGCGCACGTCCTGGGCAAGCGTCACCGAGCGCCTGCCGGACTTCTCGATCAGTTCCCGGGTTTCGGCGAGCCCCTCGACCGCCCGCGCTGTGATCGCCACATCCGCACCGGCCTCAGCCAATGCAATCGCGATTGCCTGACCTATGCCGCGGCTTGCTCCGGTGACGAGGGCGCGGCGGCCAGAAAGATCAAAATTCGGGTGGGTCATGATGGCTCCTTGTTCTCGTTCCCGACGACATGTCCATACATTATGCAGATCATGAATCCCGACTTATGAATGTCGCGTAGCAAACGCACCCATGGAGACTGTAAATGGCGAACCCTTCAAGCCCTATCCTTGAGGAAATTCGCTCGATCTCTCCTTACAATGCCGGACTGACGTGCGGGCGAAATACCACGTCGGCGACGTTGCAAACCTTGGCTCTAACGAGAACCTCACCGGCCTCGTCAGCGAATATCGACGATGTCATCGCGCGCGTCATATGGCAAACCCGCATGAGTCACTTCAGCCGTCGCGCCGAGGATTGCAAGTCCAGGACCGGTCATCCTGATCAGCCTCAGGGCCTTCTCCAAACGGATGCGGACATAGGCCTTGCGATGCAGGAAGGCAGGATCGATCAAAGAGTGTCCTGGCGAGCGGAGGAATGTCTCTGCGAAGGCTCCGTGGATTTCCTGCGCCACGTAGAGCACACCGTATGATCCGTCTGGCGCATTGAAGCGGCCAAAGACGGACCGATCGAAATAGATAGGATCATATGCGGTTGTATAGAACCGATGGAGATCGGTTCCGTCCGGAAGCGTTATCAGCTCAGGGTGGCGCGAATGTAGATCGCTCGGCGGAAGCGGTGGCGTCACGCACCTTACTCGCCATATCGGCGCGCCGCTTCCACAACGAGGGGAATATCGCCGATCTTCAAGACGTCGATCGGCTTGCGGCCGCCGAGCCGCGCGTCAGGCCGCGCGAGGAAATTCAGGATCACCCAAGCGTTCTTAGTGGGTAATGCCTGGCGAACCTCCTTCAGGCCTGAGACAATCGAGCCATCGCGGTTGAACTGCAGCGTCGGATAGGCGCGCCGATTGCTAGGCCCGGGGACCGCCAGCAGGCTGCCGTCATTGACCCGCTTGTCGACCGCCTGACGAGAGACGCCTTGCATCAAGGTCCGGACCTGATCGAGGTCATAGGCGCCGCCGGCCTCCTCCAGGTCCTTCTGGGCGATCCTCACGCCCTCGACCAATGCAAGACTGCGCGCATCGGGCTCGAACGCGGCTTGATTGATCACCGCCTTCTTTCCCGCGGGGCTTCCTGAGGTCACGACTTGGGCCGCGCTCTTAACGCGTTTGCCGAGTGTTTCGCTGATCTTTTGCGTCGTCTCTGGCCTCGACGAAACGACGGCGACCTCAGCACCTTCTGGCAATTTGAATCCGGCGAGCGCCTTCATCGGATCGCCCTTGACAACAAACACGGCCATGCTTTGACCGGCCCGTTTGCCGGCCGGCTGAAAGGAACCGGTTTGAGTGCTTGATTGAAGCTTCTGTGCCATTGGGTTGATCTCCTGAACAAGGGAAAGGCTCTTGAGGCAACTCTGTCAACTTTGACAACTTCAGCAAGCAAGGTGCAGTCCCATGCGAACGCTGTCTCGCCCGACCCTGCAAGATGTTGCAGATGCCGGGCAGTTCCTGGCGATCGCCTGCTAGTACTGCAAAAAAACGTCGCACTTCTTGGCGTTTTGACGCCACATGAGACAGCAAATATGTTGCCTCAACAATTCTCGATCATGTGAATATGGATTGACGTGGTAAGGCAAGCAGGTGGGTCGTCCTTGCGACCGAAATGGGCAGCCAGTGCTTCAACTGCCGCTCGCACTTCAAGCGCCGGATCCTGATCGATGATGGCATCAATCAGGCCCTCGCGCATCAATTGGCGGCGTTCGTCAGTCAATTCATGCGTGATGAAGACGATTTCATTCCTTCTCCCGAGAGCATTCATCGCGCTGACCACCGAGCGCGCTCCCGCGGAAGCGTTGTAAATGCCTCGAATGCGAGGGTTGCCTTTCAAGGCATTAAAGACGAGGTCACCTGCCCTTTCCCCACGCTCCATACTCTCGAGGACCTCTGCTACCTTGCACTGGGGATAGCGCTCGCGCAAAACCGCGCGAAAACCCATCTCGCGCTCCTCGTGGCCAATCATGCTGAGCATGCCGGAGATGACGACGATCTCACCCCCTTGCTCGCCAAGCAGGCGCCCCATCAAATCGCCTGCGACACGGCCTGCCTTCCTGTTGTCTGGTCCAACATAAGCGTATCTTTCGGCATCACGAATATCGGTCGCCAGAGTGATGACAGGCTTTCCGTTCCGACCGTATGCCCTTAGGGCGGCTGCGATGTCCTCGTTCTGAGGGCTGACGATGACCAGTGCATCACAGCGCGAGGAGAGTGCATTTACGAGGGTCACCGTCGCCGCCGGCCGCGTTGGATCGATGTGGTGGACTTGAAACTGAAGATTATACTGGAGGAAATCCCTATTTGCGGCTTCAAAACTGTCCTGCAATGCAGCGTGAAACGGATTGGCGCGTGACTGAAGCAACACGGCGATGCGAAGGGTGCGTGCGGCTCGCTGATTTAGCGCCCGGTCGATCTTAAGCTTGCGCGCATACTCGAGCACGCGACGTTCCTTGTCCTCGCTTACTCCGCCGCGGTTGTTGAGAACTCGATCGACCGTGGAAAGCGATACCCCTGCCGCAGCAGCCAGATCCCGCGCCGTCGGTTTTGCCATCGCCCGATCCCTGTTTGAAGAAATCTCTTCAAAATTGACGTTCTCCTTCAGTAGCACTCGGCTAATCTGCAGGCAACGGGATGGAGGCGGAAACGGCGCCCGGGCAAGAATGGGAGGCAATCAATGACAAATCTCGCTGTCTTCGGCGCGGGTCGTATCGGGCATGTGCATGCGTTGAATGCCGCCAGCTTGCCTTCGGTGCGAGTAAAGTACCTCGTCGACCCGGTCGCAAGCGAGCAGCGGGCCGGCCTTGCGGCAAGGATTGGGGCGGACATCGTCTCGGCCGATACCGTGTTTTCCGACGCGTCGGTCGACGGGATCGTCATTGCCAGCTCGACCGATACGCATGCCGGGCTGCTCCTTCAGGCGGCCCGTGCCGGCAAAGCGATCTTCTGCGAGAAGCCGGTCAGCCTCGATTTCGTAACGGTGGAGGCCGTCACCAGCGCTGTCGAGACCTCCGGCGTTGTCTGCCTTCTGGCATTCCAGCGCCGCTATGATCCCGATTTCCGCTTCGTGCGCGAGCGGATCGTCAGCGGCGAGGCGGGTGCCCTTGAGCACATCGTCATGCACACCCGCGATCCCGCGCCGCCGTCGCGCGCTTATGTCGAGCGCTCCGGCGGCATGTTCCGCGACCAGGCCATCCATGATTTCGACATGGCCCGCTATCTGCTCGGCGAGGACATTGCCACCGTCTACGCCGTCGGCAACTGTCTCATCGATGCGGAGATCGGCGCAGCCGGCGACATCGATACGGCGATGGTGACGCTGACCTCCGTCTCCGGCCGGTTCGCGCAGATGGTCAACTGCCGCCGCGCGCCGTTCGGCTATGATCAACGGCTGGAAGTGCTGTGCTCGAAGGAGGCGCTCTATGTGGAAAACCGGCCGCAGCGTGGAGTGACCATCGCCGATGCCGACGGCTTTCGCGCATCCGCCCCGATGAACTACTTCATCGAGCGCTTCGCCGATGCCTATCGCAATGAGATGGCGGCCTTTGTCTCCCTGATCGAAACAGGAGGCCGGCCGCTTGCCGGCATCCGGGACGGACTGGAGGCGCAGCGTATCGCCGAGGCGGCACTTGTCTCCATGCAGAGTGGCATGCCCGTCCGCATCGGGCCGGACTGGCGACCTTAGCGCCTTCACTTTCATCCAGGAGGAAATCATGACGAAAGAGAAATTGGCGGCGCTGCCGGACGGGGTCCGCCTTGCTGTAAGCCCGCTTTCCTGGGCCAATGACGTGCTCGAGGATCTCGGCGCTGATATAGCGGTCGAGACCTGCCTGGACGATGCCGCCCGTGCCGGCTACCAAGGCGTCGAGCTCGGGCGTAAGCTGCCGCGCAGCCGCGAGGCGCTGGCGCCGCTCCTGGAAAGCCGTGGCCTTGCGCTCGCCTCAGGCTGGCATTCCGGAGAGCTTGCCGAGCGCGGTGTCGAGGCGGAGATGGCCGCGGTTGCCACCCACGCCGAACTCCTGCGCGCCATGGGGTCAACGGTGCTGGTCTATGGCGAGGTGGCGATGATGGCGCCCGGCGCGCCGCTTGATGCGCCGATGTCGGCACGGTGCGTGATGCCGAAGGAGGACATCGCCGCCTATGCGGCCCGGCTCACCGACTTCAGCGCAAGGCTGGCCGGAGAATACGGGCTGACGCTGGCCTATCACCATCACCTCATGATGGTGGCGGAAACATTTGACGAGGTCTCTGCCCTGTTCGACAAGGCGGGATCGGCCGCCGGACTGCTGCTCGACACCGGCCATGCCGCCGCAGGCGGCTTCGACTACGCCCGGCTGATCGAGCGCTTCGGCGACCGCATCGCCCATATTCACCTGAAGGACGTGCGCGGGCCGGTCATCGCCGAGGTCCGTGCCGGCGACCTCAGCTTCAATGCCGGCGTGCGCAGGGGTATGTTCACTGTGCCCGGCGGCGGAATCGTCGACTTCGCCCCGCTTGCAGCCTTTGTTCGGCAAAGCGGCTATCAGGGCTGGCTGGTGGTCGAGGCGGAGCAGGACCCGGCGCTTGCACCGCCGCTGCCGGCAGTCACCGCGGCCTTCCGCCACATCCTCGACACCTTTGCTGCCTGAGCAGCTTCATCGGGAGAAAATTATGGGCAAGACAATCCTTAACATCGGCCTGATCGGCTCCGGATTCATGGGTCAGGCCCATGCCGATGCCTATCGCCGCGCGGGCATGCTCTACCGCGACCTGCCCGCCATTCCGCGCCTCTTTCTGCTGGCTGATGCCACCGAGGAGCTGGCGGCCGGGGCCGCTGCCCGCTACGGCTTCGAGAGGAGCACGGGCGACTGGCGCAAGCTGGTCGAGGACCCCGAGGTGGACGTCGTCGACATTACCTCGCCCAACGCCCTGCATCATGAGATGGCGCTCGCCGCAATTGCGGCCGGCAAGCATGTCTATTGCGAGAAGCCCCTCTCCGTTACGCTGGCCCAAGCCGAGGAGATGGCCGCCGCCGCAAGGCGCAAGGGCGTCAAGACCATGGTCGCCTTCAACAATATCAAGACGCCCGCCGCCATGCTCGCCAAGCACTTGATCGACAGGGGCGACATCGGAGTGCCGATGCGGTTTCGGGGCTGGTTCGACCAGGGCTTCTTCAACGATCCGGACCTACCATTTTCCTGGCGCTGCACGCGCAAGGACGCCGGCTCCGGCGCGCTCGGCGACCTCGGCAGCCATGTGATCTCCGTCGCGCAGTATCTGATGGGCGACGTCGACAGTGTCATCGCGCAGACGCAGACCTTCTTTCCGACGCGGCCGGTTGCGCAAGGCGGCTCCGGCTACGGTGCAAAGGCCGGCAGCGACGCACCGCGCGCGGTGGTGGAAAACGAGGATCAGATCCAGACGCTCGTTCGCTTCAAAAGCGGCGCTGGCGGCACGATCGAAGCGTCGCGCGTGGCAGCGGGAAAGGTCTTCGGCATCTACTGGGAAGTGTCGGGCACGGAAGGCACGCTCATCATGGACGGCGAGCGGTTCAACGAGCTGAAGATCGCGCGCTTCAACGATCCGAAGCCCGACCGCGGATTCAAGACGATCTATGCCGGCAGTCAGGTTCCGCAGTTTTCCGCCTTCTTCGGCTTCGACTTCGCCGGCGGCGGCCTCGGCTACTTCGACGTCAAGGTCATCGAGGTGCGCGACCTGATCGAGGGCATCGTCGACGCGCCGGACTGCTTTCCGAACTTCGAGTTCGGCCTTGCCAACGAGCGCATCATCGACGCGATGGAACGGTCACTGGAGAAGAACACCTGGCAGCGGATCGCCGGCTGAGCGACGGGCGCTCACCGATCATGGGAGGATAAAAAAGACATGTCGTTTCCGCAAACCCTGCCCGCCGCGCGGACCCTGTCCGCCATGGAAGCCCCGCCGCTTCGCTGGGGCATTCTCGGCTCCGGCTGGATCGCCACCAAGTTCACGGAATCGGTCAAGGCTCATACGCGCCAGGATATTGCCGCCGTCGGCTCGCGATCGCGCGTCGCGGCGGATGCATTTGCCGCGCAGTGGGGGATCGCACGGGCCTATGACAGCTACGAGGCGCTCGTCACCGCCGATGATCTTGACGTCATCTATGTAGCGACGCCGCACAATCTGCATCACGCACATGTGCTGCTGGCGATCGAGGCGGGGAAACATGTGC
Source organism: Rhizobium sp. 007 (assembly GCF_015353075.1). Classification (NCBI taxonomy): domain Bacteria; kingdom Pseudomonadati; phylum Pseudomonadota; class Alphaproteobacteria; order Hyphomicrobiales; family Rhizobiaceae; genus Rhizobium; species Rhizobium sp. 007. Next base: position 2,001,974 of record NZ_CP064188.1, read on the forward strand.
TCGTCGAGAAGCCTATGGCACTCAACTGCGCACAGGCCGAAGGCATGGTCGCAGCCGCCCGCCGCAAGGGGGTGTTCTTCGCGGAAGCACTGTGGACCTATTTCCTGCCGAAATTCGATGTGCTCCAACAGGTGCTGGATGCTGGAGCAATCGGAGACATCCTGTCTGTTTACACCGAGTACGGCGAATATCTGCCGCGCAATCACCGTATTTTCGACGCGCGCCTTGCCGGCGGACCGCTTCTCGACCTCGGCACCTATCCGGTCTCGCTGCTGGCAAAACTCCTTGGCGTGCCAAAGAAGGTCGTTGGCATCGGACAGGCCGATTCCGCCGGCGCCAACGGGCAGCTGTCGGTCGTTCTCGCCAACGCCAGTGGAGCGCTCGGCACGATGTCGACCACGCTCTACGGCTTCACCCCGACGAACGCTGCCATCGTCGGTACCAGTGGGTCGATCCGGTTCAACACGGAATTCCACCTGCCTGGCTCCTTCGAAATCTGGTCATTGGATGGATCCGCCCGGCTCCAATATGACGAGCCCAGGGGCGCGCATTTCGAGGGCCTCTACTATGAAGCTGCGGCCGTCGCATGGGCGATTTCGGAAGGACAACTGGAAAGCGTCTGCCGGCCGCTGGATGCATCGCTTGCCACGATGGCAACACTCGACGCGATCCGGAATGCTATCGGTATAAGCTTCACCGAAGCGGGGCTGACCGAATAAACCTCGAAGAAGCGGCGGGTTATATAGTGTTCGCTGCGTTCTGTCGGGTCTGTCGCGTGCAGATTGCCAAGGCTTCGCTGAGCGCGATCCCAGCCGTGGCGAGCAAGAGCCCATCATGGCCCGACTCGATCACCCTGAACCTGACCGAAGCGAGTTCCGACAATGGCGAAAAGTTGGAGTCCGTCAGAGCAATGACAGGAACTCTTCGATCCGATAGGTTTGACGCATGTACCGTCGTTTCCTCAGCATAGGGTGCGCAACTGATGATGACTGCCGCATCGTCCGGCGTTGCAAACGCGAGCACATCGTCGCCGCCGACAATGTCCGTTAGCAAGGTCGAACGAATTCTCAATCGGGTCAGGCAATGTTGAAGCAAGGCAGCCATCGGAAAAGTGCCGTTCCCCGCAAGGATGAACACGCAGTTGGCTGAGGAAAGAATTTCCGCTGCAGCTTTGATGTCAGCCACGCGGATTGTCTTGGATAATGTTTCGAGCGAATGATGACAGGCCTCTATCGTTTCATAAAACACCTGCGCTTCGCGCGCGACACCTTCCCGTCCTGATCGGCGGCTTCCGCCTTTTTCGCCTGGCGCGATCTTTGCGCGGACAGCCTCTCGAAAAATCGCTTGTAGTGTGCTGAAGCCGTCATAGCCGAGGAACTGGGCGAAACGTATCAGGGTTGAAGGCGTTACCTGCGCTGCAGTTGCGATGGAGGCGATCGAACCCAACGCAACCTCATCAGGATTATCGAGAACATGGCGCGCAACTTGGGCAAGACGCTTAGGAAACAGCGCGTGCTTGGCATTGATTAAGGACCGCAATGCTTCGAAATCTTCTGGCGGCCGTCGGTGTTCGCTGCTCATTCGACCCCCCCCCAAACAAACATTCGGTTCGCATCGATGATGCCTGACGATGCGTAGGCGGATCCTCCAAAAGTCTTCATAATTCGCCAGTGACGAACTGCGCTACTCCCGCGCCGAAGGACCAATCTTCATCGGTATTTTCCACGAACGACACCATGATGTCAGAGGCAGAAATCCCGCATTTTTCCTCGAATTGCGCGGCCAAGCCTTGATAGAAGGCAAGCTTTTCCGTCCTAGACCGAGGCCGCGAGACGACTTCGACAAGAACAAAATTCTGCGTTCGCTGAAAGCCAAGGCCAGTATCCAGAGCACGAAAATGCGAAGCCTGGTGTTCGAAGACCAATTGATAGCGGTCACGTTCTGGCACATTGAACGCGGACAACATGACCTCATGCACCGTATCGAGTAGCAGTTCGACTTCGGCTTCGGAGCGGCCTTTTTGTATGTGAAGCTTGATGAGGGGCAAGGGAGATCCTATTAACCGTTGGCCGATAGCGCCCCTACAGGCACTGCGGGTTATTCACCTAGCGTGCATCACGATCCATGATCCATTGGACCGCTGGATCAGGAACGAAGCGCCAATTGCGCAAAGGGCCTGCCATGACGTTGAGGTAATACATTTCAAACCCGTAGGGCGCGCCACAGGGGTGATGGCCGCGAGGGACGAGCACCACGTCGTGGTTTTTCACCGCGATCGTCTCGTCAAGCGAGCCGTCATCGGTATAGACCCGTTGCACGCCAAAACCCTGCTCCGGATTGAGCCGGTGATAGTAGGTTTCTTCGAGATAAGTGATCCGCGGGAAATCGTCCTCGTCGTGACGGTGGCTCGGATAGGATGACCAGTTGCCGGCCGGCGTGAAGACCTCCGTCACCAACAGGCTGTCGCAATAGTCCTCGGCCTCCATCGCGATGTTGTTGATGAAACGCTGGTTGGCGCCCACCCCGCGCGCCGTGAGCTGGATGCCGTCCGGGCCAATGCGTCGTGCCTTGTGGCCACCCTTGCCGGGGGCAAGGCAGACGCCGACCGTGCAATCGGTCGTGGCGCGCGCTTCCCACTGCTCGCCATTCGGCACGTAGAGGCAATGGGGCGGGGTCTTCGCGAAGACGTTCATGCGTTCGCCCAGTTCACCCCAGTCCTTGCCGGCCGCGGTGAAGCGGGCCTTGCCCTCGACCATGACCACGACCGCTTCCATGCCCCCGGTCGCCTCGCCGATGGTTTCGCCTTCCCGCAGGCGGTAGAGGCTGAAGCCGACATAGCGCCAGCCCGCCGATTGAGGGGTAATCTCGTGGACCTTGCCATGACTGCCGAACGGTCGGCGCAGGAGAATGCTCATTGCGCTTTTTCCTTATCCGGCTGCTCTGGCGGCAGCCTTGTCCAGTCCGACGTCACGGGCGATCGACTTCAACGCCTTCAGGCCCATGTTCTGGTAGTGGAAGGGCTCGCGAACCGCGCTGTCCTGCTCGGCCTCGATCACCAGCCAGCCCGAATAGTCATGTTCGGCCGCGACCTTCAGCACCGGCGCGAAATCGACGCAGCCTTCCGGATCGCCCGGAACCGTGAACACGCCCCGGCGCACGCCTTCGAGGAAGGAGAGGTTTTCGGAACGGACCTGCTTCATGATTTCCGGACGGATGTTCTTTGCATGGATATGCGTCACGCGGCCCATGTATTTCTTCGCCACTTCTTCCGGGTTCGCCCCGCCGAAGGTGCAATGGCCGGTGTCGAGCAGAAGACGGGTGTAGGGGCCAGCCATCGTCATGAAACGGTCGATGTCGGCAGCGCTCTCGATGATCGTGCCCATGTGATGGTGATAGCCCATCTTGACGCCCTGATTGGCAGCATACTTGGAAAGCGCCTCATAGCCTTCCGAGAAGCGCTTCCACTGTTCCTCCTTCATGACCGGGCGGTTGTTGACCGGCGTTCCGTCGCTGCCGTGAACGGTGTTGGAGCATTCGCAGGCATTGATGTGGTCGCCGCCGGCAGCCTTCGTCATGTCGATGAACTTCTGCAGCGCCGCCTTCTCGGTGACGATGTCGTTCACCAGAAGGTTAGTCGAATGCCAGCCGCCAACGAAGCGCAGGCCGAACTCGCCGAGCTTGGCCTTCAGCGCGCCGCCCTCGTCGGGCATCTTGTGGCCCTTCTCGATGCCGTCGAACCCGATCTTGCGGCAATCCGACAGGCAATCCTCCAGCGTCAGATGCGCGCCGATCGTCTGGTCGTCGTCGTTGGACCAGGCAATGGGATTTGTTCCGTAAAATATCATGGTTCGGTCCTTCCAGGCATTGTCGCGAGGGTTAGTTGATGCGTTGGCGGGCTACGTTCGCCTCATAGTGCGCGCGCGCCTTCTTGAGCTTTTCGGTGGTGCCGACTTCCGGCACGGCGACATCCCACCAGGCGCCGCCGATGCCGGCTCCGGTTTCCGCTTCCGTATCGATGACGATCACCGTGGGAATGTCCCGGCTGCGCGCCGAGACGATCTCGGTTTCGAGCTGCGCGATGTCGGCGGCCTTGACGGCATACGCGCCCATCGAAGTCGCATGCGCGACGAAGTCGATCTCCGGCTGGGTCTCGACATTGCAGTCCTTGTACATGTTATTGAACTCAGCACCGCCGCATTCCTGCTGCAGACGGTTGATGCAGCCATAGCCACGGTTGTCCGTCAGCACGATGGTGAAGGGCACGCGCAGCATGACGGCGGTCGCGAGCTCGGAATTGGCCATCATGTAGCTGCCGTCGCCGACGAAGCACACGACTTCCTTTTCCGGTGCCGCGAGCTTGATGCCGAAAGCGCCGGCGACCTCGTAGCCCATGCAGGAATAGCCGTATTCCATGTGATAGCCGCCAGCGGCCGCCCGCCACAGCACTTGCAGGGCGCCGGGCATGGTGCCAGCCGCGCACATCGCAACCGTCTTTGGACCCGCGATACGCTGCACCGCGCCAATGACCTGGGCATCGGAGGGCCGGAAATTCGGCTTCGGCGTTCCGGGGGCCGCTGTGACGGTATCAGTCGCCTTGAACCAGGCCTCGCGCGCGGCGAAATCCGGATCGGCGAAACGGTGCGAACCGAGCGCAGTGGAAATGCGCCGCAGCGCCACCTTGGCGTCGGAGACCAACGGGATGGCGCCGTGCTTGGCCGCGTCATAGCCGGCGAGGTTGATCGAGACGAGCTTGCGGCTCGGATTGCTGAAGATCACCCAGCTGCCGGTCGTGAAGTCCTGGAAGCGGGTGCCGACGCCAAGGATCAGATCGGCTTTGGCGGCGATCTTGTTGCCGCAATCGGTGCCGGTGACGCCCGGCGAGCCGAAGTTGAGCCTTTCTTGCCAGTCGATTGCACCCTTGCCGGCCTGCGTCTCGACGATCGGTATATTGTGCGCCTTGGCGAAGGCGAGCAGATCGGCTTCTGCGCCGGAATACAGCACACCGCCACCTGCGACGATGACCGGGTGTGAAGAGGCCTTGAGCACTGCGACGACATCGTCGACTTCGCGCGGATCTGGCTCTGGACGACGGATGCGCCACGTCTTCGGCTCAAAGAAGCTTTCCGGCCAGTCGTAGGCCTCGGCCTGCACGTCCTGGCAAAATGCAAGTGTGACCGGGCCGCAATTTGCGGGATCGGTCATCACCTGCATCGCGCGAGGCAGGACGGTCAGCAGATGCTCGGGACGGGTGATGCGGTCGAAATAGCGGCTGACCGGACGGAAGCAGTCCGTCACGGTGACAGTGCCGTCATCGAAATCCTCGATCTGCTGCAGAACCGGGTCCGGCCGGCGGTTGGCGAATACATCGCCGGGGATGAATAGTACGGGCAGGCGGTTCACATGGGCGAGCGCTGCAGCCGTCACCATATTCGTCGCGCCCGGGCCGATGGACGAGGTGATCGCCATAGCCTTGCGCCGGCGCTTGGTCTTGGCATAGGCGATCGCCGCATGGGCCATGGTCTGCTCGTTCTGGCCACGCCAGGTGGGCAGTTTATCGCCAATGCCATGCAGAGCCTCGCCAATTCCGGCGACGTTGCCGTGGCCGAAGATCGCCCAGACGCCTTCGATGAAGCGCTCCCCCTCCTCAGTCATCTGTACGGCCAGCCAGCGGAACATGGCCTGTGCTGCCGTAAGGCGAATGGTTCCCGTCATGTCATACCCTCCTGCGCGACGGTCCCGCCGCGTTACTGTCCTGGCTTGCGCTGCGCGCTTCGTCCCAGATTGTGCAGAGCCGCTGATAGCGGGCCTGAATATCCTCGATCGCCTCAGCATCGGCGATGGTGCCAGCAAGCCAGTCGCGTGCGGCCTGCGCGAAGATCGTGCGGCCGACCGCAAAGCCCTTGACCAGCGGGAAGCCGGCCGCGACCTTGAAGCTCGCGGCGAGTTCGGCCTCCGGCGCGTCGAGACCGAGCACCACGATGCCGCGCGTGTGCGGATCATTTTCATTGATCGCAGCGCAAGCCTTTTCCCAGGCGGCACTGCTGGCCATCGGCTCTAGCTTCCACCAGTCCGGATAGATGCCGATCTCGTAGAACCGCCGGATCAGGGTCGCCGTCGTGTCGTCATCGACCGGGCCGACCTTGGACGGAATGATTTCGAGCAGGAATTCCAGCCGGTTGCGACGGGCCGCCGCGAACAGCCGCTTGATCGTCTCTTCCTGCGAAGCTCGCATCTGCGCATCGTCGTCGGGATGGCAGAAGCACAAGACCTTGACGACGTTTTCAAGCGCCCACTCGTCAAGTCCGCCGAAGTCGGGGCCAAGTTCGGGTTCCAGCGTCAGCGGACGCGAGCCCGGCCATTCGACCGGTCGGCCGACCCAAAGGCCAGTGCCTGACGCGGCGTGAAGCGCACGGCGGCCGAGGCGGTTGTCGCAGAGGATGCCATAGCCTGGTCGGCCGCCCTGAACCTTAAGGGCCGCCTTCAGACAGAGTTCTTTGAAACGGCCAATCTTTTCGGGCGTGGCACCTGCCATGGCCTCCAGCTGCATGCGGTGGTCGAAGGCGAAGACGCGCATGGTCGACCAGTCATTGTGGCGGTTGGTCGCCCAGTGGATCTGCTCGAGGTCCGCGTCCTTGCGCAGCGCCTTGTCCTTGATGCCGCGCTTCAGGAAGAAGTCGAGCTCCTCCAACGACGGATAGGCCGGCGTGCAGCCATGGCGGCTGACGGCGAAGGCGCCGCAGGCATTGGCATACTGAAGCGCGCGTGGCCAGGGCGCATCCTCCAGCCAGCCCTTGATGAGGCCCGACATGAAGCCATCGCCTGCGCCGAGAACGTTGAAAACCTCGATCGGATAGCCGGGGCCGCTTTCTCCCTCGTCGAGCGTATTCGGTATCGCACCGGTAAGGGCGACGGCGCCGGCCGCGCCGCGCTTGCAGACGAGCGTGGCGGTGGAGACGGCACGCACGGCACGCAGAGCCTCGATCGTGTTCGTCGAGCCGCCTGCGATATGGAATTCCTCCTCCGTGCCGACGATCAGGTCGAAGAGACGCAGCGTCGATTGCAGCTTGGCGGTCACCTTGCCCGATTCGACGAAGCGGCTCTCGCCGTCGCCATGGCCGGCCACGCCCCAGAGGTTCGGACGGTAATCTATGTCGAGCGCGGTCCGCGCGCCATGCTTGCGCGCGAGCTCCAGCGCCTTGAGCACGGCCTTTTCCGTGCGCGGATGGCTGAGATGGGTACCGGTCGCGACGACCGAGCGGGAACGGGCGATCAGCGCCTCGTCGATATCGTCTTCGCAGAGCGCCATGTCGGCGCAGTTCTCGCGGTAGAAGATCAGCGGAAAGCGGTCCTCGTCCCGGATGCCGAGGAGCACGAGTGCCGTTAGCCGCTCGGGATCGGTCTTGACCCCGGTGACGTCGACGCCTTCGCGTGCAAGCTCCTCGCGAATGAAACGGCCCATGTGCTCGTCGCCGACGCGGGTGATCAGCGCCGAGCGTAGGCCGAGGCGGGCGGTGCCGGCAGCCATATTGGTCGGCGAGCCGCCGATATATTTGTGGAACGACCCCATGTCTTCCAGACGGCCGCCGATCTGTACCCCGTAAAGATCCACGGACGAGCGTCCGATCGTGATGACATCCAATGACTTGTTCATTTCTTCCTCCGGCACCCGGCTGCAATTGCCCAACGTGCATGCTGCCCGCGCCGCTCGAGGCGCAGGCAGCGGGTTGTCGGCTCAGAGCTTGCCCGAGACGTAGCTGATGCTCTCGCGCACTGCGGTTTCCGGATCTGCCAGTGCATGCACTTCCTCGGCAAAAGGCTCGAAGCTGTAGGGGCCTTCGAAGCCTGCGGCGATGAGCGCCTTGATCTGCGGAATGTTCTCCAGCCGATCTTTGGCATCGACGAGCACGCGGTGGGCGTCGAGCATCTTGTCCACGGCGACATTCGGATCGACGACGCCCGAGATGTGGACCAGACCAGTCCTTTCCGGGAAGAAGTCTGTCTCGCCGGCCAGGTGGTGATGGAAGGTATCGTGCACGAGTTTGTAGATGCCGCCTCCTTCAGCCGCGTCGATGGCGCGAAGCGCTTCCTTCTTGGTCCGCAGCGAGGAGATCGGGAAGCCGAGAGGTTCGACCAGGCCTGTCAGTCCGCGCTCCTCAAGGATGGGCTTCATGGCCTTCAGCGCCGCGACGAGATCATCGAACGACACTTTCGTGCCGTCGTTTAGCGGGCACATGACAAGCGCCTTGGCGCCGGAAGCGGCCGCATAGTCGGCGAGCGCCACAGCCTTCTTCGGTAATTCACCCGACCAGACGTTGAACGGATAGAGCGCGTTGATCGAGATGATCGTGACGCCGGCGCTCGCTGCGGCCTTTTTGACGACTTCAGGCTTCACCGTCCCGACGATGTCGGGAAGATCGTTGCGGATCTCGACCTCCGTCAGACCCAGGTCGCGAGCCGCCGTAAAGAAATTTTCAAGCGACAGCTTGGGCGCGGTGATGTGGTTGATGGCAAAACGCATGGAGGACCTCAGTTGTAAAGCGCAGGGCGAGTGGGAAGATTAATCGCGACTGCGGCACCCTCTGCCTCCTGCGCGGCTACGCAGGCATCGGATGTGATTGCCGCCACATAACCGTCCCAGGAGTTCGGGCCAGCCGCCGTGCCTTTGGTAGCGGCGTTGATGAAGTCCTGCAGCTCAACGTCGTAGCTGGCGATGAAGCGATCCTTCCAATCGGTGAGGATATCGTTTTGAAGCTTGGCGCCGAGACGCGTCTGGATTGCCATCGGCTCAGGCAGAGTGGCGACACCGTCTTCGCCAACGACCTCGCACTGAATGTCGTAGCCGTAGTGGCAGTTGACGAAGATTTCGACATCGATGATCGTGCCCTTGGCAGTCTCCAGAATGACAATCTGGGGATCCCTAAGCTTGGCATGACTGCGCGCTGCCGAACGGGGAAACAGCACACGAGCGGAAACATAGTCGTCATTCAACAGCCAGCGCAGCACGTCGATTTCGTGAATCATCGTGTCGTGGATGGCCATCGGCGTAACATAATGCTCGGGGACGGCTGGGTTGCGATGGGCGGCATGAACCATGATCGGCGCACCGATCTTGGTATCCACGAACTGCTTCAGGGCGACATAACCCGCATCATATCTGCGCATGAAACCGACCTGTAAAAGTCGTTTGCCGTGCGCAACTTCGGCATCGACGATGCGCTTGGCGCCATCGGCGGTTGTCGCCAGAGGCTTTTCGCAGAAGCATGGCTTACCGGCAGCGATCGACGCCAGTACATATTGTTCGTGAGTGGCACCCCAAGAGGTGACAAGCACAGCGTCCACATCGGGTGAGGAAATCAGTTCTTCGCCGGTGGTGAAAATTGCAGCATCAGGCGCAATGTCGCTTTTCACCGCTTCGGCCGAGGCGCGGTTCACGTCACTCAACGCGACGACTGTCGCCCCGCCAAGAACCTGATTGATGCGGCGTGCATGGTCTCGGCCGATTGCACCGGTGCCGATGACACCTATTCTAACAGTCATTTGGAAAGCCTCACTTTCGGTACTTTTTGATGTAATTGTTCATTTCGCTACACATGAACCGTCCGGACTCGTCCGCCTTGTCCTCCCAGGCGAAGACGCAGGAAGTCATAATACCGTCGAAGCCGATATCGGCGAGCGTGCCGAAGAAGTCGTCCCAGGGGACCTCGCCTTGGCCGATATTGAGATGTTGGTGAACACGCGCTTGGGTACCCGGTGGGTTGAGAATATAGCGCAGACCCGAGGACGCTTTGTGATTGAAGGTATCGCCCACATGAACGTGCGCTAGAACGTCCTTGGCCTCGCGCAGCATCGCCTTGGTATCGTCGCCAAAGTAAAAGGTGTGCGGGGCGCAATAGAGGAACTTGACGTTCTTCGAATTCACCGTGCGGATGATGTCGAGCGCGGGCTGCAAGGTTTCGCACCAGTCTTCCGGATGCGGCTCGACGTGTAAATTGATGTTCTCACGTTCGAAGATCGGTACAAGTTCCTCCATCGAGCGCCACCATGCGTCTTCACAGGCCTCGATCATCGACCCGGTGTGGCAGCAGTAGCACGAGCCCCTGTCGGGGTGCGGACCGCGCCCGAATTCCGAGTTCATCGTATCGACTTCCATCTCCACCGCGATTTCGATGGCGCGCTTCCAGTGACGCACAGCGGCCTGACGCTCGGTCTCGTCATTCGAGGCCCAGCGATACATCGGCAACAGTGAGGCGATCTTCACGCCCTCGGCGGCGAGCGCTTTCTTGAAGGTTTTGATACGCTCAGGGAAAACCCGTGGAGCCTTGAACCACTCCAGAAAATCGGCGCGGGGGCTCAGCTCAATCCATTCATAGCCGAGCTCACGGACCTTCCGCGGCAGCTCCTCGAGGCTGAGATGACGATGCATAAACGGGTCAAGGGCGATACGCATATGTTGGTTCCTTCGTGTTTTAGCGACATGCCTTAGAAGGCGTCGATTGGTGGGCCGCGGGATCCGGGAGGAGATCGACCGCGGCCGCGGCCGTCATTTTTGGTAGGCGGCCATGTTGTCGGGGGTGACGAGTTCGAACGGTACCCAAAGGGTGCGCTCGCTGGCCTGCTTTCCTGCCAACTTGACAGCCGTCTGGACTGCGGCTTCGCCTTGCTTTGTTGCGTTCTGGAAAACTGTCGCGTCGATGTCTCCGGCCTTCATGGCGGCCAGTCCATCTGGCGTGGCATCAATGCCGGTGATGACAACGTCGTTCATCGCGACGCCAGCCGCCTTCAAAGCCTGAGCCGCGCCAATGGCCATCTCGTCATTATTGGCAACCACCGCATCGAACTTCAGCCCAGCCGTCAGCCAGGAAGATACGAGATCCTGCGCCTGGGTCCTGTTCCAGTTCGCTGTCTGCTTTTCGACAATATCGATCCGGCAAACTTGTTGAGAAAAGACGGCCTCGACATCCTTTGTGCGCACAAGGGCTGCATGGTTTTCAAGCGGCCCCATCAGAATTACGGCGCGACCTTTGCCGCCCAGAAGCTTGCAGGCGGCTTTCGCTTCCATCGTGCCGGAATCGAGTTCGTTGGAACCGACAAAGGCTGTGCCTTCCGGCAATCCCGAAGCGAGTTCGGCCGGCGGATGGTTGACGTAGACGAGCGGGATCTTCGCATCAGCTGCCGCCCGTGTGATCGCGGCCGTCGAGTCGCCGTCAACGGCATTCACGATGATTGCATCAACACCGTTGGCAATGAAGTTTTGAATTTGGTTGAGCTGTTTCGCAGGATCGAGTTGAGCGTCCTCTGTGAGGAGTTCGACATTTTTTACCCGTTTTGCTTCATCGCGGATTCCGTTCAGCAGAATCGTCAGAAATGGGTTATCGAACGACGTCATTGTCACCGCCACGCGCGTGCCAGCAAAGGCCGGCGCGGCTAGAAGGCAAAGCGCGGTCGTTATGAGCAGCTTCTTCATTTCGGGTCGTCCCATCTTCGCCTATCGAAGACAGAGGGCGGCAGGGGCCGCCCATCCGTCAGCTCTTCTTGATACGCTTGCGTTGGCGATAGACGTCGGCGACGACAGCCGCCACAATGATCGCGCCCTTCAGCATCTCCTGGTAATAGGCGTCCAGCCGCAGGAAGGTGAAACCTGAGATAATCACGCCGAAAATGACCATTCCGATCATCGTGCCAATGACTGATCCGCGGCCGCCGGAGAGCGAAACGCCGCCGATGACAGCCATTGCAATCGCATCAAGCTCGTACATAGAGCCCATGCCGGCCTGCGCGGTCAGACCTCGGGCAGCGACGACAATACCAGCAAGGCCAGACAACAAGCCGGCTACGGCATAAATCTTGACGGTGTGGCGCTCGACGTTGATACCCGACACCCGCGCCGCCTGGGGATTGGCGCCGACGGCATAGGTGAACTTGCCGTAGCGCGTATAGCGGAGAACGATGTGCAGGATCGCTGCGACCGCAAGGAAGATAAAGATGGGGGCCAAACCCTTTCCGAGTGCAGCGAAACTGTCGGTCGGAAAGCTGATCGGCTGCCCCTTCGTATACCACTTGGCAAAACCGCGAGCCGTGACCATCATACCAAGGGTGGCGATGAAGGGGGGAATTTTTGTGTACGCTATCAAAAGGCCGTTGATCATGCCACAGAGCAGACCGACGACCAAGCCCACCACAACCGGCAGTATTACCGGCAGATCAGTCAAGTGGGGATAGACTGCTCGATCATACGTGCCGACCTGCGCCAGGCTCATGGATATCATGGCAGTCGCACCGACGATCGAACCGGAACTCAGGTCGATCCCGCCAGAGATAATGACCTGGGTCACGCCGATCGCGATGATGCCCACGACCGATACCTGGAGGATCATAATCGAGAGGCGTTGAGTGTTGGCAAGGAAGCTTTGGCCTTGCAGAATCCAGCCCAGAATCTCAAATGTCAGCGAGATGCCGAGAAGAATCAGCAGGATGCTCAGTTCCGCCGGCACGCGTCGCCGGGGTCGGGTGGCCGGCAATGCCGATTGTGATGTCGCGTTCGTCATAAGATCTTTCCTCCCGTCATGAACACTAGCGTGCTGCGAGGTTCATTATCTTCACTTGAGTTGCCTCGGCGCGATCAAGAAAGCCCGAAACGTGCCCTTCATGCATGACCATGATCCGGTCGCTCATCCCGAGGACCTCCGGCAATTCAGATGAGATCATCAGGACCGCCACACCTTCGGCGGCAAGGGCCGTTATCAGGCGATGAATCTCCGCTTTAGCGCCGACATCGATGCCGCGAGTTGGCTCGTCGAGGATCAAAATCCGCGGTTTGGTCAGAAGCCAGCGTGCGATCAAGAGCTTCTGCTGGTTCCCGCCCGAGAGATTCTCGACGGTCTCCTGGAGGTTCGGCGTCTTGACACGAAGCTTGGCGGCCATTTCCTCCGAGAGTCTTGTCACTGTCGCTTGATCGACGAAGCCGGCTTTGACGTGCGACCGCGTGATCAGCGCGGATTGAATGTTTTCAAGGCAATTCAGTATCAGGAAGCAGCCCGTTTCCTTTCGATCCTCGGTCAGAAAGGCCATGCCATGGGCCATGGCCGCGCTCGGACTGTCGATCTTTACCGGCGTGCCATCGATCACGATCTCGCCTGACGCTGCCGGTTGAACACCAAACAGCGCTTCGGCGACGTTGGAGCGCTTTGAGCCCACGAGACCCGCAAGGCCGAGGATCTCTCCTCGCCGGACCGAAAACGAGATGTCATGGAAGACGCCGGGAATCGACAAATTCCGAACCTCAAGAGCGACATCGCCGATCGGGCAGTCGATCTTGGGAAACATGTTGGTGATCTCACGTCCAACCATCATGCGGATGATGTCGTCGCGGGTTACATCCTTTGAAGAATGTGTCCCGACATATTTCCCATCGCGAAACACCGTGAACTCGTCGGCGATCTCAAAGAGTTCGTTCATTTTATGGGTAATGTAGACGATACCTATGCCGCGCGAGCGGAGGTCACGTATGATCGTAAAAAGATGCTCAACTTCGCGATCTGTCAGCGCCGATGTTGGCTCGTCCATGATGAGGACGGAGGATTCGTAGCTGACTGCGCGCGCGATCTCGACCATCTGTTTTTGAGCTACTGTCAATTCGGACACTTGAGCTCGTGGATCGAGTACGATGTTCAGGCGAGCAAAGAGCTCCTCCGTCATCGTCACCATCTTGGAATGGTCGATGAGTCCAAGGCGGTTCTTGGGCTCGCGTCTGATCCAGATGTTCTCCGCCACTGTCATCCAGTTCATTAACTGGAGCTCCTGGTGAATCATCGCGATCCCTTGCTCCAGCGCGTCAAGCGGTGACTTCAGCACTGTCGGGACACCGCGAAGACGTATTTCACCAGCGTCTGGCTGGTATATCCCGGCGATGATTTTCATGAGCGTCGACTTGCCAGCCCCGTTTTCGCCCATCAATGCGTGGACCGTTCCGGGTCTGACGCGAAGCTGCACGTTGTCGAGCGCCAAAACACCCGGGAACTCTTTGCGAATACCCTCGATTGCAAGCAGGCCGTCGGCTTCCGTGGCCTCGAGTACGCGCTTGATAGCTGCCGCTGTGGTGGGACTTACCATGGCTTATCCTCCATCGCTCGGAAATCGAAAGAGGCGGCATCTCCGCCTCCTTCGACGCTACGATCTGTTTTAGTTCTTGGCCTGGTAGTCTTTGAGATTTGCCGGCGTAACGAGTTCGAACGGTACATAGCCTTTCTTCTCGACGGTCTCGCCGCGCGCAATCTTCAGAGCCGCATCTACAGCGCCCTTTCCCTGCCCCGCAGCGTTCTGGAAGACGGAGACATCGAGGTCGCCAGCGGCCATGGCAGCAAGCGCGTCCTGAGTGGCGTCCACCCCGGAGACAATCACGTCTTTCATGTCTTTTCCGGCAGCTTTCAGCGACTGGATCGCGCCAATTGCCATCTCATCGTTGTTGGCAATGACAGCGTCAAACTCCACGCCGGCAGATAGCCAATTGGTCATCAGGTCGGCGCCCTGTGTGCGCGACCAGTTGGCGGTCTGCTCCTCAACGATCTTGATGAAACTGCACTCGGGCGTCGCAATCACGTCCTTGATGTCCTGCGTGCGCATGCGGGCGGCCTGGTTGGAGAGCTCGCCCATCATGACGACGGCTTTCGCCTCTGTCTTCCCAGCCTCCTTCAGAAGGCGGCAAACTTCCTTGGTTTCGAGCGTTCCGGACTCTTTCTCGTCGGAAGCCACGAAGGCCTGCTTTTCGGGAAGCTGGTCCACGTTTACTGGCTGACGGTTGACATAAATCAACGGAATACCTGCCGCATCGGCAGCCTGCGAGAGCGCAACGGTCGCATCCGTATCAACTGGATTGACGATAATGGCGTCGACGCCGGAGGCGACAAAGTTCTGGACCTGGCTGAGCTGCTTACCAACGTCGTTTTGCGCATCCTCGATCTGAAGTGTAACGCCGTCCTGGGTCTTGGCGTAGTCGGTCATGCCGTTTCGAAGAACCGTGAGAAAATTATCGTCGAAGAGCGCCATCGAGACGCCGATCGTCTCGGCCGACGCGGTCGTCGCCAACATGCTGGCGAAAGCTGCAATAATCAGGTGCTTTTTCATTTCATTCTCCTCCAGAGGTTATCGCGGGGCCAAAAGCCCCAGGTCAGTCATTTGGCAACAAGAATTCGCTGACGAAGATCAATGATCTCCATCATCGGTTGGTCAGGATTTTAGTTATCCCGGTGGGGCAGCCTCCTGTCTCCACCACCCGGCAGGACAATTTCCTAGTGGAGGGCCGTCGTCAACGTCTCTTGACGGCTACCGGCTATCAGCGCTGATAGAAACAATGCAGCTGTGCATGATAGAATCCATCAAACCATCACAGACTCTCAGGCACCCAAAGCTGTGCAGGGAGGAAGCGTTGTCCCGGCGTTTCTGCCATGCCGTGTTCGATCGTATGAACCATGGTGGCAATGAGGTCAGCGCATAATTCACGCAGTGGCGTCTGAAATACGCCGGTGATGCGCCGTTCAAGTAGCGCCTGTCGTGATTCCGGCGTCAGTTCATTGACGAGGCAGCCGATCTTTTCGCCTTTGTTCGTTTCCTGCAAAGCTTCGATCGCGCCTTCCATCCCGCCCCCGATGCAGTAAACACCCACCAGGTCATGATGGCGAGAAACGGCGTCCATCAGCAATTCATACGTCAAGCGCCGGGTTTCAAGGTTGATTAGCGCATCCAGCACCTCGAACTCCGGAGCGTATTCCCGCATATAACTGCGAAATCCAGTCTCGCGTAGCGAATGCCCGTGAAATCGGTGACCACCTAGAAGCAGGAGCAGTTTGCCAGGTGAGTGCGACAGCTTGGACAGGAGCCATGCGGCGGTCCGCCCCACTTTCATGTTGTTCGTGCCGAGATATGCCTCCCGCACGCCTTGGGCAAAGTCGGAAAGCAGGGAGAAGGTAGGAATACCCTTGGATTTGAGAGCGCTCACCGCCGCTGTGACGTCGTGATGGTCTGGTCCGATAGCACCGACTGCCTGTACCTTTCCCTTCATGCCAAGCAGCAGCTCTGAAATCTCACCGGGCTCGCCGGACTTTGCAAACTGCACATGCACTTGAAGACGCCGGTCCTTGACCGCACGTGCGGCGGTCTGCAGTTCTTCGGCAAATGCTTGATAGAACGCGTGGCGTTCTTTGCGCAAAACAACGCCCAGATTGTAGGAGGGTAAATCTGCCAGCATTCGCTGGCGAATTATATTTGTGCCGTGAAATCCGACCCGCTCGGCAGCAGAGAACACCCGTTTTGATGTTTCTTCGCGCACGGGGAGTCGGGCATTTAACACGCGATCGACTGTTGCAACGCTAACACCAGCCGCTTCTGCGACGTCCGCAATCGTGGGACGCTTCATCGAGATCACCTCAGGGAAAGATAGGGTTTCTTCACAATGTGACATAGATTGTCATGCGGATTGAGAGAAACCAATCAGCAATGCAAAAAAAATCTGTCCTTGTTCTAGCTGCAGGCGATGAGGCCCCTTCGCTCACGATGTGAGTGGAGTTTGATGCGTCACGCCGCCTCGCCGCGGGCGTCAAGTCTAGAATCGTGAGGTCACTGCAAGGTCATCGTTTGGACCGACGATCCGCCGAGAGACGCTGCATGTCTGGCAAAATGCCGCGATGGTTGATCGGTTGGATGATGATCCGTTGTCCGCACGCATTTAATCGTCTTGTACTTCAGAGCGTAGCCACTCCTGAAATTCATCGGCGATGGGAAGGCTCTGTTTTTCCTCAGGGCGGACGACGTAATACGCGTTTTCGGTTCTCATCGTGCTGGACGTCAGGGGTAGGAGCATGCCGGTCTTTAGCTCCTCCTCTATCAGATAAGTTGGCAGAAGCGCCGCACCGAGCCCGGCTATCGCTGCTGCCACCATCATCGAAAACTGGTCAAATCGGAGCCCGACATATGCATTGTCTACGATCGAACCTTGTAGTCGAAACCAGTCCGACCATAGCTTTGGCCGCGTGGTGAGGTGTAGCAATGGAATGGTAGAGAGATCGCCTTCTGCCTCTTGCCTCACCCGTTCGGCGAGTGCTGAACTTGCTATCGGCATAACGGTCTCATGGCAGAGGAACGTCGGGGTGCCACCTGCCCATATAGGTTGTCCGTAGTGGATAGCGAGATCGAAACTATCCTCCATGAAGCTGAAGGGCTTCGAACGAGATTCTATCGTGAGCGCAACATCTTGATGCGTCGCGAGGAAACGCCCAAGGCGGGGGACGAGCCATTTCGCGCCGAAGGTTGGAAGTGTCGCTATCTTTAGCGATGCGCGCGTCCGACCTGCTGCCGCGGCATCGATCATAAGCCGTTCCGATCGTGCAAGAAGATCCTTAACCTCCGGCAGTAGCCTTTGTCCGGCCTCAGAAAGGATTACACGTTGACGAATGCGCTCGAAAAGCTTGAGGCCAGTCTGTCGCTCCAGATCTGCAATCTGGCGGCTAATCGCGCTCTGGGTCAGGTTTAGCTCTTCTGCTGCGCGAGAAAAATTCGCGTGGCGGGCCGCACATTCAAACGCTTGAAGGGTCACAATGTCTGGCACTAGGCTTCGGCGCATACCCATTCCATTTTCGCATAAAGTTAGCCGCACAAGTCACAACACGTGGCTGCCACAGAAGAGTATATTGCATTTCCAGCATCAAGTCACAAACTCTTCAAAGGTCTAAAACAATGACGAAGCATGTCACGTCGAGCGACATCCGCGCCGCGTTTTCTGGAGCGATGTCGGCCATGTATCGCACCGAGGTCCCTGCTTACGGAACTCTGATGGATCTTGTGGCCCGGGTTAACAAGGAAGCACTTGCCGCCAAGCCCGAACTTAGGGCTCGCCTTGAAGCGACAGACAATCTTGATCGGATATCTGAGGAGCGTCACGGCGCAATCCGCTTGGGAACGGCGGACGAGCTTGCGATGATGCGGCGCGTCTTTGCGGTCATGGGTATGTATCCGGTTGGCTACTACGATCTATCCACGGCAGGAGTGCCCGTCCATTCGACTGCGTTTCGACCGGTCGGCGAGGAAGCCCTTAAGCGCAACCCTTTTCGCGTCTTTACGTCTTTGCTTCGCCTCGACATTATTGCGGACGAGACCTTGCGCAAAGAAGCGGCCGACATTCTCGCCAAGCGGCAGATTTTCACCAGTGGCGCGGTCGAGCTGACCGAAAAGGCGGAAGTCGAAGGTGGGCTGTGCAACGAGGATGCGGATCGTTTCGTTGCGGAAGTGTTGGAGACGTTCCGCTGGCATGACAAAGCTATAGTCGATGCCGATATGTATCATCGTCTGCACGATGCCCATCGCCTGATCGCCGATGTCGTTTCCTTCAAGGGACCACACATCAACCACCTCACCCCTCGCACGCTTGATATCGACAAGGTGCAGGCGCTGATGCCCGAATACGGGATTTCCCCTAAAGCGGTGGTTGAAGGACCGCCGACGCGCGACTGCCCGGTCCTGCTGCGCCAGACCTCTTTTAAGGCGCTTGAAGAAGCGGTGTCATTTGAGGACGGTCGGGGAGGCTGGAAAGCCGGCTCCCATACGGCGCGCTTCGGCGAGATCGAACAGCGGGGCATTGCCCTTACCCCAAAAGGCAGGGGTCTTTACGACAAGCTTCTCGACGAATCGCGCAAGGTTGTGCGACCGGCTGCGGATGGCTCGAACGCCAAGGCTTACGAAGCGGCGCTTGCGCAAACGTTTCATGCGTTCCCCGACAACTGGGCGGCCATCCGCTCTGATGGGCTAGGGTATTTCAGTTACTCGCTCACGGAGAAAGGGAAGAAAGGCTCTGTGCTGCCGGGTGCAAGCATAGAATCCCTCATTGCAGACGGCCTGATCCAGTTTGATCCCATCGTTTACGAGGATTTCCTTCCCGTCAGCGCAGCCGGCATTTTCCAGTCGAATCTTGGCGACGGCGCTCAGCAGGAATTCGTGGCGAGTCCAAATCAAAAGCGCTTCGAAGCAGACCTCGGTGCGCAAGTGCTGAACGAATTTGATCATTATGCGCAAATTGAGAAAGCTTCACTGGAAGCCTGCATCTCGCAACTGAAAAATCGCCCCGCCGCCGAGTGAACCGTCATAGAAATCGCGCAAGCAGAAGCCGACCTGGAGTCCCAAAATGAACGTTTCCGTAAAGACTGTTTCCGTTACTGAAGAAGCCGCCGCGATACTCGGCCGCCTCGGTGTGGCAAAATCACGTTACACCGAAGGCGACATCGCTGCCTTCTCTCCGATTACCGGCGAACAAACGGGCAAGCTGAAAGCGATGAGTTCGGCAGAGGCGACCAAGGTGATCGAAAAGGCTCACGAAGCCTTCCAGACGTGGCGCCTCGTGCCCGCTCCGAAGCGTGGCGAACTTGTTCGTCTCCTCGGCGAGGAACTACGTGCCGCCAAAACGGATCTGGGCCGCCTCGTTTCGATCGAAGCAGGCAAAATTCCGTCCGAGGGATTGGGCGAAGTGCAGGAAATGATCGACATCTGCGATTTCGCTGTCGGCCTTTCCCGCCAACTTTACGGTCTCACAATTGCTACCGAGCGCCCGGGCCACCGTATGATGGAAACCTGGCATCCCCTCGGTGTCATCGGCATCATTTCCGCTTTCAATTTCCCGGTCGCCGTTTGGGCCTGGAACGCAGCATTGGCTTTGGTCTGCGGCAACAGCATCGTGTGGAAACCATCGGAGAAGTCGCTGCTTACAGCATTGGCGTCGCAGGCGATTCTCGAACGCGCCCTCAAGCGTTATGGCGAGGCTCCGGAAGGCCTCTCGCAGGTTCTGATCGGCAATCGAGCGATCGGTGAAGTGCTCGTTGATCATCCAAAGGTTCCGCTCGTGTCAGCGACGGGTTCCACTCGCATGGGCCGCGACGTCGGCCCGCGGCTGGCCAAGCGTTTCGCTCGCGCCATCTTGGAACTTGGTGGCAACAACGGCGGCATCGTGTGCCCGTCAGCTGATCTCGACATGGCGCTTCGAGCCATCGCCTTTGGCGCGATGGGCACGGCTGGCCAGCGGTGCACGACATTGCGTCGCCTGTTCGTCCATGAAAGCATCTATGATCAGCTCGTACCGCGCCTGAAAAAGGCCTATAAGAGCGTCTCTGTTGGGGATCCGCTGCAGTCGACAGCGTTGGTCGGACCGCTGATCGACAAAATCGCTTTTGAAAACATGCAGAAGGCACTTGTTGAAGCCAAGGCACACGGAGGCACCGTTTTGGGTGGGCAACGTGTGGATGTCGGTCACGATCTGGCATTCTACGTCAAGCCGGCGCTTGTCGAAATGCCCAAGCATGAAGGCCCGGTTCTGGAAGAGACCTTCGCACCTATTCTGTACGTCATGAGATATAGCGATTTCGACGCGGTCATCGCCGATCACAATGCGGTGGCTGCGGGCTTGTCTTCCTCGATCTTCACCCTGGACATGAGAGAAGCCGAGCGGTTCGTAGCTGCCGATGGCTCCGATTGTGGTATCGCCAACGTGAACATCGGCACGTCGGGTGCAGAGATCGGCGGTGCGTTCGGAGGCGAAAAGGAAACGGGAGGCGGCCGTGAATCCGGCTCCGACGCCTGGAGAGCTTACATGCGCCGTACGACGAACACGATCAACTATTCGAAGTCGCTGCCCCTGGCACAGGGCGTTTCTTTTGACATCGAATAGGAATGGCGCGTTTCATGACGATCTCAACAAAAATCGAAGAAGCGGGCTTCAAACCGGCTTCACGGATCGCCTCGGTTGGCGTTTCGAAGATTCTCCAGATCGGCGCACGCGCCGCTGCAATGAAGCGCGATGGTCTGCCGGTCATCGTGCTGGGAGCCGGCGAGCCTGATTTCGATACGCCGGAGAACGTCAAGGAGGCGGCTAAGGCCGCCATCGACGCTGGCGAAACGAAATACACCGCTCTGGACGGCACGCCGGCCCTGAAGAAGGCGATCGTCGAAAAGTTCAGACGGGAAAACGGCATCGACTACGATATCAACGAGGTTACGGTTGCGACAGGCGCCAAGCAGATCCTCTTCAACGCCTTTATGGCGACGCTCGATCCCGGCGACGAAGTGATCATCCCGACGCCTTACTGGACTTCCTATTCCGACATCGTCGAGATTTGCGGTGGTGTGTCAGTCCTTATCCCGTGCGACGCCAAGGCCAACTTCCGTCTCCAGGCCGAACAGCTGGAAAAGGCAATCACATCAAAAACCCGTTGGATTCTTCTTAACTCGCCGTCCAATCCATCGGGCGCTGCCTACACCGCCGAGGATTACCGCCCCCTCCTGGATGTTTTGATCGGTCATCCGCAGGTCTGGTTGATGGTCGACGACATGTACGAGCACATCGTCTACGACGATTTCGCATTTGCGACACCTGTCGCGATCGAGCCTCGACTGAAGAATCGCACGTTGACGATCAACGGTGTATCGAAAGCCTACGCGATGACGGGCTGGCGCATCGGTTATGCGGGTGGCCCGAAGGCTTTGATCAAAGCGATGGCGGTGATCCAGAGCCAGGCGACGTCCTGCCCCTGTTCGGTCAGCCAGGCTGCCTCGGTTGAGGCTCTGAACGGACCCCAGAAGTTTCTGAAGGAGAGACAGGAGAGCTTCCGTCGTCGCCGCGATCTTGTTGTCGAGCGCCTGAACGAAATCGACGGGTTGGATTGCCGTACTCCTGAGGGTGCTTTCTATACTTTTTCCAGTTGCGCCGGCGTTTTGGGCAAACTGACACCGAAAGGTAAGAAGATTGAAGCCGACCATGACTTCACCGACTATCTTCTAGAAGAGGCCCACGTCGCGGTCGTCCCTGGCTCGGCCTTTGGCCTATCTCCCTATTTTCGGATTTCGTACGCGACTTCGGAAGCCGAATTGATGGAAGCACTCAATCGTATCAAGCATGCTTGCTCTGCATTGCAGAATTGATGTCATTGCCTGGTTCGGGGTGCGTATAGACTGATGATACCGCGCCTCCATTCCGGTTTTGGAAAACAGCAGTTGCCGCCCGGCTTCGTCGAGAGGCTCGTCGAAGTCGGGTTCAATGGCGACGTGGAACAGCGCGCAATGTCGCGCTCTGTCTTCGCGACTGACAATTCTATCTACCAGGTAACCCCGGCAGCAATTCTGTTTCCGCGAGATGCCGACGACCTGAAGAAGATTGCAAAAGCGCTTTCCGATCCTCGTTTCGCGGATCTCACCATCGCCCCGCGTGGGGGCGGCACGGGGACGAACGGACAGTCGCTCACCTCCGGTATCGCGGTGGACTGCTCACGGTACATGAACCGGATCCTGGAAATTGATCAGGCGAGAAAGGTCGCTCGAGTTCAGGCAGGTGTTGTCAAGGACCAGTTGAACCAAGCCTTGAAGCCACACGGATTGTTCTTCGCGCCGGAGCTTTCAACCTCGAACCGGGCCACAATCGGTGGCATGGTGTCGACCGACGCCTGCGGCCAAGGGTCGTGCCTTTACGGCAAGACCTCGAATCACGTGCTTGGGCTTCGTATCGTGCTTATGGACGGCTCCGACTGGTGGTCGCGTCCGATGGACGAAGAAGCGCTTGCCAAGACCCTGGCGAGGGGTGACCGAATCGGCGACGTTCACAGGACGGTTGAGCGCATCGCACGAGAAAAGCGCGATCGCATAGAGGAGGTTTTTCCCAACCTCAATCGCTACATGACCGGCTACGATCTAGCTCATATCCGTCGCGCCGACGGCCGCTTCGATTTGAACGCCTTTCTGTGCGGCTCGGAAGGCACCCTTGCCATGATCGCCGAGGCAGAACTCAATCTTCTGCCGATCCCGGCGCAGGCCGCCCTCGTCAACATCCGCTACAGCGACTTCAACGCCGCGCTGGAAGACGCTCGCACCCTAAGCGCCCTCAATGTTGCCTCTGTCGAGACGATCGACGGGAAGGTGCTGGGGCTTGCAAAGAACGATATCGTCTGGACCGACATAGCCCGGTTCTTCCCTGAGAGCCACACAGGCGTGGCAAACGGCATCAATCTCGTCGAGGTGCTGGCCGACGATGAGGCCGAACTCCAACGAAAGCTTGAAGCGGTCACGGCGGTGCTCGATGAGGGACTGGATATCAACCGCCTCAGCTATACTGTGGTCCGCGGGCATGCCGACGTCGAGGCGGTATGGAATATGCGCAAGCGCGCTGTCGGCTTGCTCGGCAATGTGGACGGCCCCGTCCGTCCGGTCGCCTTCGTCGAGGATACAGCTGTCCCGCCTGAGAACTTGGCTGCCTATATCCGTGAATTTCGCGCGCTACTTGACAGGGCGGGCCTCTCCTACGGGATGTTCGGTCATGTCGACGCAGGGGTGCTGCACGTACGGCCGGCACTCGACTTGACCCGTGACGATCACGTACCTTTGCTGCGCCACATCAGCGACGCCGTAGTGGCGCTCACTCGCAAACACGGCGGCGTTCTGTGGGGCGAGCACGGTAAGGGCGTGCGCTCGGAATATGTGCCGGAATTCTTCGGCGACCTTTATCCTTGCCTCCAAGACATCAAACGGGCTTTCGATCCGAACAACCGCCTCAACCCGGGCAAGATCGCCGCGCCGTCCACCGCGTCACTGCTCAAGATCGACGAAGTACCTTTAAGGGGCGCTTTCGATCGCATAATCAGTAACGAAATACGCGCCGCCTTCGACAATGCCGCCTATTGCAACGGCAATGGCGCTTGTTTCGACTTCGACGAGACGAGCCCCATGTGTCCCTCCTACAAGGCGACCCGCGATCGGCGATACTCGCCAAAAGGACGCGCCATGCTTGTGCGGGAATGGCTGCGACTGCTTGGCGAGAAGGGCATTGATCCACGCAGAGAGTCCGTACGTCTGCGCCGGCGACACCCACTCTTGAGCCTGACGGCACGTGTTATAAACAGCCTTAACCCGAGAAACCGTAACGACTTTTCCCACGAGGTGCGAGAAGCAATGGACACCTGCCTCGCCTGCAAGGCTTGTGCCGGGCAGTGTCCCGTGAAGGTCAGTGTGCCGGCGTTCCGTTCTAAGTTTCTGGAGCTGTATTATGGCCGTTACTTGCGTCCACTAAAGGACTCGGTGGTTTCCGGTATCGAAACCACCCTCCCTTTGATGGCGCGGATCCGTCCGCTCTACAATCTCGTCGCCGGCACATCGCCTGGCAAGCGGCTGATGCGAGCGATTGGGTTGACGGCGCTTCCACTTCTGCCGCGGCGCTCATTTTCCCAGGAAGTCCGCCGTTTGGGTGTCGAGATCGCTCACGCGAGAGAGATCGAGAAGCTATCGCCAGATGAAAAGGATCGGGTTGTCGTATTTGTTTTCGACAGCTTCACATCTCATTTCGAACCAAACGTGGCGATTGCAGCCATTCGCGTTGCTCGTAAGCTGGACTTGATCCCGTATCTCGCCGCATGCCATCACAATGGTAAAGCATTACACGTTCATGGGTACCTCGGTCGTTTCGAGAAAGCGGCCGCAAAGACGGAACGTTACCTCCGAGCCCTAGCAGACGCCGGCGTTGCTCTCGTTGGGTTGGATCCCTCAATGACGCTTGTTTACCGCAGCGAGTATCACGGATTACGGACGAGTGGTCGCAAGGCGACCGTTCTTCTTCCGCAAGAATGGCTTGCAGAGAATTTGAGCAGGCTATCGATTAAACCTATTCCATCGCCGTCACGCAAATACAGCCTCCTTCCTCATTGTACCGAGCGGAGCCACCTTCCGTCCGCCTCAAACCAGTGGAAGTCGGTTTTTCAGGCTCTTGGCGCAAGTGTGCATGTAGAAAATGTAGGGTGTTGCGGAATGGCCGGGACCTTTGGTCACGAGGTCCGCAACCGCGGTATCTCGGAGCAGCTTTACGCTATGAGTTGGGCGCCGTCTGTAGCTGAAGCATCAGAAAACAAGGTCGTCATGGCCACAGGGTATTCGTGCCGATGCCAGGCAAAGATGATCGATGGTAGGTCTCTACCTCACCCGCTAGAGGTGATCTACACTATGCTCGATTGAAGTGTCGTTCCGTATCAGCCAGAGGCTGAGTTGCTGTAGTGAGGTTCGATATCAGCGGTCCATAACGAGTTGCCATGACGGGAAACGGAAACCCCGTTTGGCCCCGTCGAGACCGAGAACCTGTCCATTCTGACGATTTGTAGTGACAGTGACGCGCGAAACGCCGAGAGATCCGCGAACGCTTCCGCGCTCAGCATGTCGTCCTCGGCGAGGATTTCCGCCACGCGACGTCGGCCGCGTTCCCGTGCGGGGGCCAACGCGGCCTGCAGCTCATCAGCCGGCTCGGCCACTTCCTCTACCGGAAATATATCCTCGCGAGCCAGCGGCTCTTGATGGGAATCCAACTGTTGACCCTGCAATCTTGGAGCATCGGCCGAGTGTGCCTTACGCAGATTTGCTAGAAGACCGGAAATCTGCGGGCTGCTCAGCTATTGCTGCCGCGAGGCTCGAAAGCACCGTCTCGTAGTCGGCCAGAAGTTGACGACGCACTTGGGATCACTGAGCAGATCGAACCCTGAAGTTGGACCTTCGGGCTAACCCACTCAGCGGCATCAACCTGCCGCACAAGAAGTCAGGTAGGTGTCTGCATTTTGCAACGCAGCACACAATTCCTACACCGAAAAAGGATTCATACTTTACAAAGATATCATAATCTGTGAAGTAGTGTATAACTTCACAGATGGGACCGATGCCTTGAACCCGACACGCTTTGCCACCCGCCTCAATTCATTTGCTTCCGCCGCTCATCGGGAATGGCCGGGCCAGTCTACAAAGCCGTCGGTCGTGCAGATGGCCAACCGCGCCGCCCGGGTGAAAGGCCTGACCGACCTCGACCTGAACTATCCCGACCACGTGAGTGAGAATCCCAAGGAACTTGCGCAAATGCTCAGCAATCTCGGGCTTTCGATCAATGGCTTCGCTATGCGCTACTATACAAATCCTGCCTTTAAGCTCGGCGCTTTCACACATCCGAATGAAGCCGTCCGGCGCGAGGCGATCGATCTGACGAAGAAAGGGATCGATGCCGCCCGTGAAGCCGGATCGAGCTTGATGACGATATGGCTTGGCCAAGACGGCTTCGATTATGCATTCCAGGCCGACTATGAGAAAATGTGGCAACACGAAATAGATGGAATCCGTGAAGTTTGTGAGCACGATCCCGATTGCCTGATCTCGATCGAGTATAAGCCGAACGAGCCCCGCTCCTATAGCCTGATGCCCGATGCGGCCACGACGTTGCTCGCCATCAAGGAAGTCGGTGCGAAGAACCTGGGCGTCACGCTCGACTTCGCGCATGTGCTCTACGCCGATGAGCAGCCTGCATTCGCTGCCGCCTTGATCGCCCGCCACAGCCGCGTGCTTGGTGTCCATCTCAATGACGGCTACGCAAAGCGTGACGACGGCCTAATGGTCGGCGCGGTCCACACGCTTCAGACCATCGAGTTACTCCGCCAGATCAGGCGCGACGGCTATGACGGCGCGATTTATTTCGACACGTTCCCCGATATGACCGGGCTCGATCCGGTCCACGAATGCGAGGTCAACATCAAGACCGTCCAGCGGATGTTGAAGGTCGTCGACCGCCTCGAGCAGGACAATCGCCTCGCAAGCGCGATTGACCGACAGGACGCCGTTTCTACGCAGGCCATCGTACAGGAGCTGATGTTCGGCGCGGAGCACTGAACCACCAAACCCTCCGGGAGGAAAACATGAAGAGAATTTTCGCTGTGGCTCTCGCCGCAACCCTTTGTGCTGGCATCGCGACAGCACAGGAACTGAAGCCGCTCAATTCGGATTCTGAACCAGACCGCATGGACTGGTCCAAACTGGAAACGACACTCGGTGCGCTACCGAAGCTGCCCGAGGGCTTCAAGGTCGGTGGCGTCTCCAAGACCCTGACCAATGAATACTGGCGTTCGCTCGGCGAAGGCTATCAGAAGTTCGCGGACAAAGTCGGCGCGACGGTGGCTTATCAGGCCGCCCAGAGCGAGGGTGACCAGCTCGGCCAGCTGACGATCGCCGAGGGCATGGTCACCCAGGGCTACAACGTGCTGCTGGTGTCGCCGCAAACCGACGCCAACCTCCAGCCCGTCATTGAACAGGCGAAGGCTGCCAACGTGCCTGTCGTTAACGTCAACGATGCTGTGATCCCGCAGGCGGAGCATTACGTCGGCAATGTCCAGCGAGACAACGGCGTCCGAGTCGCAAAATGGTTCATCGAGAACCGTCCGAATGGCGGCAAAGTCGCAATAGTCGAGGGTCAGGCGGGTGTTTATGCAGCCGTCCAGCGCACTGACGGCTTCAAGAGCACGATCGAAGAAGGCGGCAAATTCACTGTCGTCGCGAGCGTGCCCGGCAATTGGGATCGCCAGATGTCCTATGATGCGGCAACCAATATCCTGCAGCAGCATCCCGACCTCATCGGCTTCTACTGCAACAACGATGGCATGGCGCTTGGCGTTGTCGAGGCCGTGAAAGCCGTGGGCCTGGAGGACAAGGTCGTCGTCTTCGGCACGGACGGCATCTCTGATGCCTACAAGTCGATCGCGGCGGGCGAACTGACGGGTACAGTCGACAGCTTCCCAGTGTTGACGGGTGAAGTGGCGATGGAAGTGGCGCTCCGCCTCGTCGCGGGCCAGAAGCTGCCGCGGGTTGTCGCAACGCCACAGGCTCTCATCACCAAGGACAACATCAACGACTTCCAAGGCGAAGGTGTCGATGTGCGCTCGGTGCTGATGAAAGCGGCCGGAAAGTAAACGCCTCCCAAACGGGACGGTCGGCATGGCCGGCCGTCCAAACTCTCAAAGGTTGGATTTCCATGGCTGCTCCCAGATTGGCGTTCGAGAATATCTCCAAAGTCTTTCCCGGCGTCAAAGCGCTCTCCGACGTCTCCTTCGACGTCGCGCCCGGTGAGATCCATGCGCTGCTTGGTGAGAACGGCGCGGGAAAGTCGACATTGCTCCGAATCCTGTCTGGTGTCTTTCGTGCGACGGAAGGGGAAGTCAGGGTCGACGGCGCCGCCCATCACTTCAAGCGTCCCGATAGTGCTCGCCAGGCCGGGATCGCCATGATCCACCAGGAGCTTCAACAGGTGCCGCATCTCACTGTGGCGCAGAACATGTTCCTCGGTCACTCGCTGACCCGTTTCGGCGGCATCGTGGTCAATCGCCGGGAGCAGGAACGGCGCGCAGCCGAGGCGCTCGCGATGATCGATCCCTCCATCAATCCGGCCGCTCCCATTTCCACGCTGAAGGTTGCGCAGCGGCAGGTCGTCGAGATCGCCCGCGCGCTGTTGGACAAGGCGAAGATCATCGCCATGGACGAACCCACGTCGAGCCTGACACCGAGCGAATTCGAACGATTGGCCGATATCATCGAGCGGCTGGCGGCGAGCGGCGTCTCAATCATCTACGTGTCCCACAAGATGGACGAGGTGTTCCGGGTCTGCCAGCGCGCCACGGTCATGCGCGACGGTAAGGTCGTCGGGATGGTCGATCTGAGGAAAACCGCAACGGCCGAGGTCATCGCGATGATGGTTGGCCGCGAGCTCCTGGCCGAGGAGCACCACTCGCACGCAACGACGACGGCGAGTGTCGAGACGCGGAACCTCAACACGGCTCGCGTCCGCGACATATCCTTTGACCTTCACAAAGGCGAGGTCCTGGGCGTGGCGGGTCTCGTTGGTTCGGGCAGGACTGAACTCTTGCGCGCGCTCTCAGGTGCCGACAAGGTGACGTCGGGCACCGTCAAGGTCGACGGGAAGCTGCTCACTCTCTCCAATCCACGCGCGGCCATTGCCGCAGGCATCGGCCTCCTTCCCGAAGAGCGCAAGCGCGAAGGCATCATTCCCGGCCGGTCCGTCACCATCAATGTGGCGCTGCCATCGATGAACCGTTTCTCGAAAGGCGGGTTCATCAACCACCGGAAACTCAAGCGGACTGCAGAAGACCTGCTCAAACGCGTCAACCTCAGACCATTCCAGCTCGATCGCCAGATCAGGTTGTTTAGTGGCGGCAACCAGCAGAAGGCGATCATCGCACGGTGGCTGGCGGCGGGCTCGCGCATCCTGTTGTTCGACGAACCGACGCGAGGCATCGACGTTGGCGCGAAATCCGAAATCTACCACCTGATCGAGGCCCTCGCTGCAGAAGGTCATTCGGTGATCGTCGTCTCCTCAGAGCTTCCCGAAGTGATGCGGGTCTCCGACCGCGTCCTGGTCATGCGTGACGGCATTATCGTCGCAGAACTCGGTCGCGACGAGCTTTCCGAAGAAACCATCGTCTCCCATGCCGTCGGGAAGGCCGACAGTCGCCCTGGCGCGGCATGACCAACAGGAACAATTCCATGTCTGACACGACCCAGAATGCCGCAGTGCCCTCGTCCAAACTGTTCGGATCTTTCTCGGTACGAGATACCGGCACCTTGATCGGCCTGATTGCCATCGTGGTGCTCTTCGGCTTGCTTGCCCCTGACTTTCTATCCCAGCGAAATCTGCTCAACATCCTGCAGCAATCGAGCATCAATGCATGCCTGGCCCTCGGGATGACGCTGGTGATCATCTCTGGCGGCATTGATCTTTCGGTCGGCCCTACCGCGGCAATCGCCGCCGTGATCACGGCGACGCTGCTTGTTGCGGACATACCCGTTCCGCTCGCCATTCTGGCCGGCCTCGGCATCGGCGTCATTTGCGGTCTCGTCAACGGTGTTCTCGTAGCCTACGCCGGATTGCAACCGTTTATCGTCACGCTCGGCACACTCAGCACATACCGCGCCATCGCACTGATCTATACGGGCGGCAATCCGGTGCTTGGCGTTCCCCAGGGCTTCCGAGCACTGTTCAACGGTTCGCTGATGGGCATCCCCAATGCGGTCATCATGGTCGCTGTGGTCGCCCTGCTGGCCTGGATGCTCCTCAAAAAGACACCTCTGGGTGAATACCTTTTGGCCGTTGGCGGGAACGAAGAGGCCGCCTATGTCGCCGGCGTGCCGATCGCTGTCACCAAAATCACCGCCTATGTGATCTCAGGTGTCCTCGCCGCCCTGGCCTCCATGATCCTGATCGGTCGCCTTGGCGCAGCAGAGCCCATCCTTGGCAATCTCTGGGAACTCGACGCGATCGCAGCGGCCGCGATCGGCGGGGCATCCTTGATGGGCGGCAAGGGAAGCGTCATCGGCACTATTTTCGGTGCGATCATCCTCGGCGCGATGCGCAACGGACTGACGCTGATGAACGTCCAGGCCTTCTATCAACTTCTGGCCACTGGTCTTATTATCCTGGTCGCGATGATGATCGATCGCGTCACAAGGGGTAGAGGATGAATTCTGCAAATGATCTCAAGGCGGTGGGCCCACGTATCCGGATGATGATGCCTCGGCTCACCCCTTTGGAAGCACGGGTCGTGGAAACTGTGTTCGGATTGCGTGATTTCTCGGAGGACACCGCGCTCAAGGACATCGCAACCGAGGCCGGGGTATCCGAGGCCATGGTGGTGAAGATCACTAAAAAGCTCGGTTTCAACGGCTACCGGGATTTCCGCTCGGCGGTGTCGAACTACAACAAGCTTCCGACGGCCGAGATGCATCAGGAGCTTTCCGTTGAGGATAGCTCGCGGGAGATCATCCAGAAGGTATTCAGGACCTCGATCCATGCGCTCGAGGAAACGCTGGCGATCCTGGACGTCGATGCTTTCGACAGAGCGGCGGACCTCCTTGTGAAGGCTGGGCAGAGGGATTTCTATGGCGTCGGCGGGTCTGCCCAGATCGCAAGAGATGTCGCCCATAAGTTCCTGCGGATCGGGGTAAGAGCGAACGTGCAGGACGATTCTCATATGATGCTTATGTCGGCGTCGTTGCTCGGAGCGGATGATGTGGCGGTCGCCTTTTCTCATTCCGGCAACACCACGGCAGTGATCGATGCAGTGCAGCTGGCCAGAAGGAGTGGCGCACGAACGATCGCGATCACCAATTACGGGGGCTCGCCCTTGGCGCAGATCGCCGACATCGTTCTCTGCTCGACGGCCCAGGGCTCCCCTCTGATGGGCGAAAACGCTGCTGCCCGGATCGCCCAGCTCAACATTCTCGACGCGCTCTTTGTCGCGGTCGCTCAACGCAACTACGACGCCGCGGAAAAGAACCTCGAAAAAACGATGTCGGCGGTGGCATCAAAACGCAAGGACAAGATCGTATGACGATCGCCTCCCCCTCCGTTATTGTCTTCGGAAGTCTGCACTATGACATCATGGTGCATGGCCCGGCGCGACCGCGAAAAGGCGAAACAGTGGCGGGAGAGAGCTGGCACCCGAAGTGCGGTGGCAAGGGCGGCAACCAGGCGGTCTCGGCGGCGAAGACCGGCATCCGGACCGCAATGATTGGCGCGGTCGCCGATGATGCCTTCGGCCGCGCGCTCGTAGAAAATCTCGGTCGTCAAGGCGTCGACCACCGCTTCGTCAAGGTAGCGGATGACGTTGGCAGCGGCATGAGCGTAGCGATCTTCGACAGCGAGGGCGACTATGGAGCGGTGATCGTGTCCGGAAGCAATCTCTTCCTCGGACAATCGGATGTGGATCGAGCAGCGGAGCTGTTCAGCGAGCAAGGCGTACTTGTTCTGCAAAACGAGGTGCCCGACCTGGCCAATGTCGCCGCCGCCAAGGCAATGAAAGCAGCTGGCGGGCGCGTCATCCTCAACGCGGCCCCGGCTCGCGATCTGTCTCGCTCACTCTGCGAACTGGTCGACGTCATCGTCGTCAATGCCATCGAAGCCGAGCAACTGACCGATGTCGCCGTATTCGACTCGCTTGCGGGCGCTCTCGACGCCGCGCGTCTGCTTGCCCAAACGTATCCAGCCGCAGTCGTCACAGCGGGGGGCGAGGGCCTTGCCTGCGCGACGAAGTCGGGCAAGGAATTTCTGATCGAGGCTATCAAGGTAAGGCTCGTCAGCACCCATGGCGCCGGCGACGAATTCACCGGCGTGCTGGCCGCTGAAATCGCAAGAGGGACCGGCATGGAGGACGCGCTCCGCGCCGCCAATCATGCAGCCGCCGTGCTTGTCAGTACGCCCCGCGACACCGTTCAGTAGTTGATATTCGGCTGTTCACCGAAACGGGACGCCTATGCTCATCACCATTGTTGCGGGCACCTCCCCGCGAAGCGTGCATAAATCACTGAGTTGCGTCCGCATTTGGAGTTTGCCTACGGTTAAGGCAGGCCTCATCGTGCATCCATCACGACGGAATAATTATTTTGCGTGAGATGACGATCGGCGGCTTTGCCAACGATTATTGGAGGAGCTCGCGCTGAGATCGCATGGGTGCACTGACGCGCCCTCGCACAAGAGGTGTTTTCGGCAATTGCCCTGAAGGACGCGTGAGCTGCGCTTGTCACGGGAGAGCTGCTATAGTTCGGCGCGCCCTATCAGGATGATGCCTACCGGATGATTTTGAACAATTCTTGTTACGGCCCCCGCGGTCGATTGTAGCCTACGAATATCTTTTGCGACAGGCCCGAACGGTTGAGCCATCCTCACCGCGGTTTCTCCCAGGCATCATTGGCAATTAAGGCGTGCAATGCCGCCGCTATAGGTGTGCCAACGACGGCGAGATCGCGAACCGTACTCATGTGATCCCCGTCTGCAACGCGCGATGCTCGCACTTCAAGCCCTTGGGTGACAAGAAGGTCTTTGAAGGCATTTGCCTGGGTTTTGAAGGGGTTAGTCTCCAGTTCGCCGGTCATGATAGCTACGCGCGTTGCAGGGTCGTGCTTGCGATGCATCGGCGTAAACCGTCGCACCTCCTCGTCGCTCAAGGCGATCTCGTCACGCAGGAAAGACGTCTGCAAGGGTTCGAGATCGTATAGCCCGCCAAGCAGGAAAGCAGCAATTACACCCGAGGGCTCTACCGAGCGATTGAAGAGAAAGGTCGCAAGATGTGCACCAGCGGAGTGACCGCTGACGGAAAATCTCCCGGGCGTGGCGCCAAAGCGATCGGCATGCGCCAGCAGGAAAGCCTTGGCTTTCAGGACCTGACCGATCAGGACCTCCATCCTCGCGATGGGCATCAACGAATAATCGACGATAGCGGCGACCGCGCCTGCGCGGGTGATGGTCTCAGCGACGCAGGAATAGTCTTCCTTGGAGAACATACGCCAGTAGCCGCCATGGATGAACATGTGAATCGGCATGCCCGAACCGCCACTATTTGGCAGGAAGATATCGAGCGTCTCGCCCGACTCGCGACCGTAGGCGACGTTGGCCTCCATGGCGACGGTGCGGCGAGTGGCGCTGCTGCGGGTACGGATATCGTCGACAATGTCGTCGAAATTTGCGACATGGTCACGAATGCGGAACGGATCGGTGGCCACAGGTTCCTCCTTCAGAAACTTGTCGCAATGTACTTGGCTTCCATGAACTCCGCGATCCCGTGATGCTGCCCTCCTTCACGTCCGAGGCCGCTCTGCTTGACACCCCCAAAGGGGGCGGCGGGATCGGAGACCAGTCCACGATTGAGGGCGATCATGCCTGCCTCCACCTTCGAGGAGATGCGCATGCCACGGCCGATGTCACGGGTATAGATGTAAGCGCAGAGGCCATATTCCGTATCGTTGGCGGCGGCGACGACCTCTGCCTCGCTCTCGAAACGGTAGAGCGGCGCCACGGGACCGAAAATCTCCTCGTGGTTCATGTCGGAGGCCGGGGAGACATCCGCAAGCACGGTCGGCGGATAGAAAAAGCCGCGTCCTGCCGGTGCCCGTCCGCCGCAGAGAGCGCGCGCGCCCCGCGAAATGGCGTCCGCAACGAGCCGGTCGATCTTCTCCACCGCCTTGCGCGTGATCATCGGACCGCATTCCGTATCAGGATCCACACCTGGGCCGACCCTGAGAGCGGCCATGCGTTGGGTAAATTTTTCCGCAAAGGCATCGTGGATACCGGACTGGACATAAATGCGGTTTGCAGCCGTGCATGCCTCGCCCGCATTGCGCATTTTCGCTACCATCAGGCCCTCGATCGCCGCGTCGAGGTCCGCATCGTCGAAAACGATGAACGGCGCGTTGCCGCCGAGTTCCATGGAACAGGAGATGACATTCTTCGCCGCTTCCGCCAGAAGCGTGCGGCCGACGCCCGTCGAGCCTGTGAAGGAGAGTTTTCGCACGCGCGGGTCGGCCAGCATGGCGGCGGTGACGGGGCCTGGCGTCGACGTTGTCAACACGTTGACGACGCCCGGCGGCACGCCAGCCTCCTCGTAGAGGGCCGCAAGCGCATAGGCCGTCAGCGGCGTCTCGCTCGCGGGCTTCAGGATGACGGTGCAGCCTGCGGCAAGGGCTGGCGCGATCTTGCGGGTCGCCATTGCGGCCGGGAAGTTCCACGGCGTGACGAGAACGCAGATGCCGATAGGCTGGTAATCGACGACGATTCGGTTCGCACCGGACGGGGCAATGCCGAACTCGCCGGAGATGCGCACCGCCTCCTCCGCGTTCCACCGGAAAAATTCCGCCGCATAGGCCACCTCGCCGCGCGCGTCGCGCAAGGCCTTCCCGTTCTCGAGCGAAATGAGTGTGGCAAGCATTTCGGAGCGTTCCACCATGAGTTCGAAGCAGCGGCGCAGGATCTCGGAACGCTTTCGCGGCGGCGTCTTGCGCCAGCCTTCTGTCGCGCTTGCAGCAGCCTCTACGGCCGCCGCCGCATCCGCGACGGTCGCATCGGGCACGGCGACAATGACGGCCTCGGTCGAGGGGTCGATCACCTGAATCCGACCCTCGCCCGCGGCCGGCCGCCAGGCGCCGCCAATATAGAGGCCGTGGGAGAACAAGCCGAACCCGAAGCGGTCGTGGTCGGGATGCGAAGGATGCTGGTTGGCGTTCATGATTGTTTTCTCAAGGTCAGAGGGCGGAAGCGGCCAGGTCGCCGTCATAGGCGGCGCGAACCAGGCCACGCATGGCGGCCGAATCGAAGGAGCGCGGATTGTTCTTGATCAGCCGGCCGATGCCGAGCGCCTGCTCGGCGGTCCAGTCAAGCCGGTCTTCCGGCAGGCCGAGCGTGGCGAGCGTCGGCGAGATGCCGATCGCGACGAAGAGGCGCCTTACCTCGCCGATCGCCGCATCGGCAAGCGTCTCCTCGTCCTCCACGCCGTCTGGGTCGAGGCCGAGCGCCCTGCCGACAACAGCGATTTCCCCGGCGGCGACGCGGCGATTATAGGTCATCACATAGGGCAGCATGGTGGCGACCCCGAGGCCGTGCGCCGTATGGGTCACGGCACCGACCGGATATTGCACCGCATGGGCCGCAGCGGTGCCCGCCGTGCCGAAGGCGCAGCCTGCCGCAAGCGCGCCCATCATCACATCGGCGCGCGCATCGATGTCCGAGCCGTCGACGAAGGCCTTTTCCAGGCTCCGGCTGAGGAGCCGGATCGCATGAAGCGCGAACTGATCGGAGAGATCGCTCTTGCCGACGAAGACATGCTGCTGCGCGAGTTCCGGATCGCCGGGGCGGCGCATGGCCGTGAAGGCTTCGATCGCATGCGTCAGCGCATCCGCACCTGCAATCGCCGTGAGGCCCGGCGGGCAGGAGAGCGTGAGTTCCGGGTCGCAGATCGCCGCTGCGGCGATGAGATAGGGGCTCGAAATGCCGACCTTCAGGGTGCGGTCTGGATCGGAGACGACCGCGACGGGCGTGACCTCGGAGCCGGTGCCCGAGGTCGTCGGCACGGCGATGACCGGCAGGACGGGTCCTGGCACCTTGAACTCACCATAGTAATCGGCGAGCCCGCCGCCATGGGCGAGCAGCAGCGAGGCGCATTTCGCCATGTCGAGGCAACTGCCACCGCCGATGCCGATCACCATATCGGGCGCAAAGCCGCCCGTGGCCTCCACGCAACCCGCGACGGTATCGCGCGGCACGTCCGGCAGCGTCTGGTCATACACCACGACCGCGATGCCGGCAGCTTCGAGCGCGGCGATCACTTCAGCGAAGACGGGTGTCGCGGCAAAACGCGCATCCGTGCAAACGAGTGCGCGCTGGCCGGTCCTACCGGCGACACTCGCGAGCGCATGGCGCTGGCCGATGCCAAACAGGATTTCGCGCGGCAGCCTCAGGACGGCAAACAGGCTCATGATCTTTACCCTTCGAAGGCCAGTATGCGGGAGCGGGTAAGCGCGTTGAGGTCTTCCCAAAGGCGCGGGTCGATATCGAAACCGTCGCGGCTCGCCGCCGCTCGTCGCCGGCGGGCACGATCGCCCGGCACGCGGACCGGCTCGCTGGCCTCGGCCGGCGGTGAGGCGCGCACGGCATCGAGATAGGCCGACAGCCGCGCAGGCAGTCCCGGCGCCAGACTGGGCTCGATCAATATGAAGACGTCGCCCTTGTTGCATGGCGACTGGCTGTCCAGTGTGCCGCGCACATCAGGCGCGAGCGCCGAGCCCGCAAGGGCTGCCACCAGCAGTTCCATCGCAATGCCGAGGCCGTAGCCCTTTGCGTCGCCGAAGGGCGCGATCGCGCCGGCCTTGGCACGAACCGGATCGGTCGTCGGGTAGCCCTCCGCATCGCGCGCCCATCCTTCGGGAAGGGGCCTGCCGGTCGCCGCGTGGTGATGGATCCTGCCCATCGACACGAGGCTGGTGGCGAGATCGAGCACGAGCGGCTCCTCGGCGGTCGGCACGGCGATCGCGACGGGGTTGGTGCCGAGCATGGCCCGCGTACCGCCGAAGGGATGAACCAGCGACTCGCTCGACGAGAGCGCTATGCCGACGAAACCCATCGCGGCGATGGCCTCCACATAATGCGCGAGCATGCCGAGGTGGTTCGCATTGCGCACGGCGACAAGGCCGATGCCCAGGTCGGGAATGTGGGGTGCAAGCCGCTCGATCGCCGCCATGGCGACGACAGGGCCGAAGCCTGAAGAACCCTCCACCTCCATCACCGCATCGGCCCGCCAGCGCTGCGTGCCCTTCATCTCAGGATCAATGACACCGCGCTCGATCCGTTCGACCAGTCGCGGAAGGCGGTGCAGGCCATGCGAAGGGTGCCCCTTCATCTCGGCCGTCACCAGGACACGCGCCTGCAAGACCGCATGGTCACGCGGTGCGCCGTGCTCTTCCAGCAGGCGGGTGGCGAGCGCAAGGGCTGCCGCTTCGGATATCCGCATATTTCCCCCTATATTAAATCGTATAGGATATAGGATTGTATTGGCGGCAGCATCGTGCTAGCGATTGAACCTGTCAAGAGGCAAGACAGCAGATGATTTTGACGAGACCCAACGAACCTTCAGCGGGCGCGACCCAGATACAGCGCGCCAACAGCTTGGCCGGCGACGTCTACGAAGCGATCTTCAACCAGCTCATGTCGTTGAAGATCGCGCCGGGTGCGCGCATCACGGTCGACAACCTCGTCAAGGCGTTTAACGTCTCCCACACCCCGATCCGCGAAGCACTCGGCCGGCTTGAAGGCGAGGGTCTCGTCGTCAAGCAGCATCTCGTCGGCTATCGTGCCGCACCCCAGATCACGCGCCACCGCTTCGACGAACTCTATGAACTCCGCTTGCTGCTTGAGCCCGCCGGCGCTGCGAAGGCGGCCCAAGCGATGAACGACGAAAGGCTCGCTATCCTGACGGAGGCCGCAGGCGTGATGACGCGCAGTGACAACAAGGACGAGCGGACGAACTATTCGACCTTCGCCCGCCAGGACGCTATCTTCCACGACCGCATCATGGAATTTGCCGGCAACGAACTGATCCGCGAGATGCTGACATTCCAGCACACGCATTTCCACATCTTCCGCCTGATGTTTCATCGTCGCGTGACCGAGGAGGCGCTCGGCGAGCATCAGACGCTGCTCGATGCTTTCGCGGCTCACGACCCCGACGCCGCGGCGAACGCAATGCGTATCCATATCGAACACTCGCGCGACCGGCTGCTGCCGGCATTCGACGAAATCTGAGCAAACCCGGCAGGCAAGGACGTGCCTGCCCGACCTGACAACGAGGAGGAGAACCCATGCCAGGCAAGAAAATCCTGATGCTCACCGGCGATTTCACCGAGGAGTACGAAATCTTCGTCTACCAGCAGGCCATGGAGGCCGTCGGCCATACGGTGCACGTCGTCTGCCCCGACAAGAAAGCGGGCGACATTCTGAAGACGTCGCTGCACGACTTCGAGGGCGACCAGACCTATACGGAAAAGCTCGGACACAACGTCGTCATCAACAAGACCTTCTCGGAGGCCGAGGCGCAACTCGACGGATACCACGCCGTCTACTGCGCGGGCGGTCGCGGGCCTGAATACATTCGTACCGACAAGCGCGTTCAGGCGATCGTCCGCCACTTCCACGAAACGCAGAAGCCGATCTTCACTATCTGCCACGGCGTCCAGATCCTGATCGCCGTCGATGGCGTCGTGCGCGGCAAGAAGGTGGGCGCGCTCGGCGCTTGTGAACCGGAAGTGACGCTGGCCGGCGGCACCTATGTCGATCTGTCGCCGACGGAAGCTTATGTCGATGGCACGATGGTCTCGGCCAAGGGCTGGACGGCGCTCGCCGCCTTCATCCGCGAATGCCTAAAGGTTCTCGGCACGGAAATCCATCACGCCTGAGACGACGGGACAAAAAGAAAGGCGCCCGGCAGGTGACAGCTGCCGGACCTTTTTTGCGGTGGGGCCTGCAATCACGCGCCGCCGCGGTTCCAGCCCCGGCCCGTGCTGCCGAACATCTCGTAGCCCGTCTCGGTGACGGCAAGCGTATCCTCGAGCTTGATGAAGCCGCGCTTCGGATGCAGCATCGTCGTCTCCACCGACAGCACCATGTTGGCCTCCAGCGGCCGGTCCGCGTCGATCCCCTCATAGGCGACCGGGTGATTGGTCATCAGGAACGGCGCCTCGTGGCTGATCAGGCCCATACCGTGACAGAAGAAATCGGTGAAGACCGCAGAAGGCGACGCCTTCAGTTCCGACTCGGCCGCCTCGATCATCTCGCGGCCGAAAGCGCCAGCTTGAACCCTGGCAAAAGCCTTATGCTGGATCGCGTCGACCTCGGCGAGCAAATCCTCGAGTTCGTCGTCCGGCTCGCCCAGCACGCCCATGCGGCAGAGGTCGCCAATATAACCGTGATAGTTCCCGCCGGAATCGATCGACAGGACCTCGCCCTTCCCCCAGGCCTGCGGCGAGGCCGCGCGGTTGTGGCTGGAGCCGAGCGTCAGCAGGCAATATTCGAAGTGGAGCCCGCGGTTCGTCTCCTCGCGCCGGAGCTGCTCAATGATCTCCGTTTTCGTCGAACCCTCCCGGGCGCCGGCGATCGTCGCGTTCATCGCTTCCGTGATGAGTTCGGAAGCCGTCCGCAGCTTGGCAAGCTCGTCCGGCGTCTTGATGGCGCGCAGGCGTTCGAGCGTATGCGTCGCATCGACGAAACGCGCGCCCTCGAGGCCTGCGACAAGCGCATCGCGGGCATCCGACGGCAGGAATGCCGGCTCGATGCCGATGCGCGTACCCGCCTTGCCGATCTTCTTCAGATGTTCGACGGCAAGTGCTGCGGCATCGATCGTGCCCCAGGTCGCCGTGTGCACGGTCGGTGTCCAGAATGGATTGTTCTGGTGCTCGCCGCCTTCCATTCGGTTGCCGAGATAGGCCGCGTG
Source organism: Rhizobium sp. 007 (assembly GCF_015353075.1). NCBI lineage: Bacteria > Pseudomonadati > Pseudomonadota > Alphaproteobacteria > Hyphomicrobiales > Rhizobiaceae > Rhizobium > Rhizobium sp. 007. The sequence goes on from NZ_CP064188.1 coordinate 2,041,597, forward strand.
GTCAGGTGCGCCCCTGTCGTAGACGACGACGGGCAGGTACCGGCTATGGCCGATGGCATCCATGGCCACAAAGAAGATGAACTTGTAGCCGCCCATCAGATATTGCGTGTTGTGCTTGGAGGTGGCGACGATGACGTCGATACCTGCCTCCTCCATGAGCCGGTCGAGCTTGGCCGTATCGAACGGCGCCACGGCGGGCCTTGTTTCCCTTGCATCGATGTTCACCGTTTTTCCTCCCAGAAAATGTATGCCCGGCTTCACGAGCCCGGCGGCAGCAGGCGGAAGTCCGGCAGCTCGCGAAGCGCAAGCTCCGGCCCCGCCGGCGAATAGACGACGAAGAGCTGCATGGGCTCCGCGCCGGTATTTTTCGTCGAATGGAAGCGGCTTTCCGGAACATAGACCGTGCAGCCGGGCCCGACCTTCGTCGTGATCGGATTGCCGTTCTCGTCCTCAACCATCTGCTCGCCCTCGCCGGAGATGACGAAGATGATCTCCTCTGCCCCCGGATGATTGTGGCGGGCATGGCCCTCGCCACTCGGCAGGTCGACGACACCACCGGAAAAACGGTTGGCGCCGTTGACCTCCGGCGCCACCGTCAGCGACAGCTTGCCCCAGTCGAAACCGAAGGCGCTCACATCCTTTGGATAGATGAAATACGCGTCCTTTGCCATGAAACGGCCTCCTCCGTGTCCGTCCTCAGACGACCGCGCCGATGGCGAGCGCCTTGAAATCTTCCGTCTGCTTGCGGATCGCCGCCTCTGCCGGCAGGCGCTCCATCGAGCTTGCGCCGTAAAAGCCGTTGCAGCCAGGGCAACGCTCCAGGATGTAGCGCGCATCCTCAGGCATGGAAATCGGGCCGCCGTGGCAGAGCACGATGACGTCGTCGCGCACGGAGCGCGCGGCCTTGGCAATCGCCTTGATCTCATCGACGCAGTCATCGAGCGACTTGCCGGAGGTGGCGCCGATCGTGCCGCCGGTCGTCACCCCCATATGCGCCACGACGATGTCGGCGCCGGCAACCGTCATGTCGATCGCCTCGCTCTCATTGAAGACATAGGGCGTCGTCAGCAGGTCGAGCCCGTGGGCGGTGGCGATCATCTCGACCTCCAGAGCGTAGCCCATGCCCGTCTCCTCGAAACTCTGCCGCATCCGGCCGTCGAAGAGGCCAATTGTGGGGAAGTTCTGCACGCCGGAAAAGCCCATTGCCTTCAGGTCGGCGAGGAAGCGCGGCATCAGCACGAAGGGGTCCGTGCCGTTGACGCCGGCAAGCACCGGCGTCGTTTTCACGACGGGAAGCACCTCGAGCGCCATGTCCTTCACGATCTCGTTGGCATTGCCATAGGCGAGCAGGCCGGCCGCCGAGCCGCGGCCCGCCATGCGGTAGCGCCCCGAATTGTAGATGATGATGAGGTCGATGCCGCCCGCCTCCTCGGCCTTGGCGGAGATGCCCGTGCCGGCGCCTCCGCCGACGATCGGCACCCCGGCTGAGATCATGCCGTGGAATTTTTCGAGGATGGTCTTGCGAGGTATGGCTGGCATTGATGTTGTCTCTCAGGGGTTGGCGATGTCACGATAGGCCGCGACGGCGGCGTCTGCGAATTGCGGGTCGTTGATATGGAGCGGCAGGCGGACGATGCGTCGCGCCGCCGTCGGTTTCACGGTCGCCTCCAGCGCGGCAAAGAGCGCGGCGTCGGCTTGCGGGTCGAAGAATGCACCGCCTTCGATGTCGAGGGCCGAGACGCCCTTCTCGGGAATGAGGAAGCGTACGGGGCCGTGGCAGAGATTGAGCTTCTCGCCGATCCAGCGTCCGGTCTGCGCACATTCGGCGGGCGTCGTGCGCATCAGCGTGACGTTCGGGTTGTGGCGGTAGAAGAGCCGGTCGGCATAGTGCCCCGGCACCGTCTCCGGGGCCCAGAAATTTACCATGTCCAGCGCGCCGACGGAGCCGACATAGGGCAAGCCTGTGCGAGCGATCGCGCCGAAACGGTCCGGGGCGGCAGGCAGGACGCCACCGAAAAGCAAGTCGCAGACCTCGGTGGTCGTGATGTCGAGCACACCGCAGACGAGCCCGCTGTCGGCAAGCTTCTCCATCGTGCGCCCGCCCGTACCGGTGGCGTGGAAGACCAGGCAATCGTAGTCCGCCCTGAGGCGCTCGACCATGGCGGTTACTGCAGGTGTCGTTACCCCAAACATGGTAAGGCCGAGGGCCGGTTTCGACGCCGTCACCTCAGCGGGCCGGCTGGCCATGGCCGTGATCGCCTGGGCCGCATTGTGCAGGATGACCCGGCTCAGCCGGTTCAGGCCCGCCATGTCGGTGACCGAGGGCATCATCACGATGTCGGAAACATCGACATAGGGGGCGACATCGCCGGACGCGAGCGTCGAGACCATGATCTTAGGCAGGCCGAGCCGCAATTGGCGCATGCCTGCGGTGACGATCGAGGTGCCACCGCCTCCGCCGATACCGATGACGCCGGCAATGTCCTGGCGCTCGGCGAGGAAGCGCGAGAAGGCAATGCCCATTGCCTCGACCGCCCTGCCGCGGTCGTCGCAGGCAAGGACGGCTCCAACGCCCTCCGGATGGAAGGCCGCAACCGTCTCGGCATTTATATCGACGGCGGTCGCAGGCTGGCGCGTGCCGACATCGACGCGCACGACACCGCCGCCCGCCGTCTCGACGCAAGCGGCCAGATAGGCAAGCTCCTCGCCCTTCGTGTCGGCCGTTCCGACCACGTAGATGTGCTTCATTTCTCCTCCGCGACTAGGTGGTTTCCCACCCCGCCATATCCCACTCTTACAGCCACTCGATCGGCTCTTGCAAATTTGTGAGACGCGCGTATCATAAAGACATGCATGTCTCACGTCAACAGAACGAAACCGCCAGAACCGCCGAGCGAGGCCCGCGTGCCCGCACGCGGAAACTGATGCTCGAAACGGCAACGCGGCTCATGCAATCCGGCATCACTCCGTCGGTAAGCGAAGTCGCCGAGGCGGCCGAAGTCTCGCGCGCAACCGCCTACCGTTACTTTCCAAGCCAGGCTGCGCTCGTGCATGCCGTGGTGGACGAGGCTCTGGGACCCATACTCGACTGGTCGTCCGACAGTCCCGATGCGCGCACCCGCGTTGCCGACCTGCTGGCGACCGCGATGCCGCGCATTGACGAGTTCGAGGCCACCTTCAAAGCGGCGCTGAAGCTTTCGCTGGACCAGTGGGCGCAGCGCCAGGCCGGCACGCTCGGCAACGAGCCGTTGTTCACGCGCGGCCACCGCGTCGATCTCCTGAAGAGCGTGACCAGGCCCCTGCAGGGCACCGTGCCGCCCGAGGCCCGGGAACGCCTTGCACAGGCACTCTCCCTTGTCTTCGGCGTCGAGGTGCTGATCGTGTTGAAGGATATCTGGGGACTTACCTCCGAAAGCGCACAGTCTGTTGCCGCATGGGCGGCCAAGGCACTCGTTGAAGCTGCGGTACGGGAGGCGGGGAGCGAGGCATGACATTGACAACCCTCCGACCTACAATGAAAACTGGTTCGACCAGTTTAATGAATATCTTTCTGTGTTGTTGTCCGGATCGGCCACCATCAATCAGACTGCCCGACAAGACGACATCCAGAAATGCGAGTTTATCGGTGCGATCTAGAGACTTTGAAGGCGAGTCACGGGCGGAATCTCCGCCGAAAGTTGCTCTTGACGATAATTATATTTGGTACTACCAGATGAAGGAACCAGCATTCAGGCTAGAGATCTGAAACGGGGCAAGGGTCGGGGAGGCCCCACCAGAGCGAACAACCACCCATGAGGATCGGAAAGTCGGATCGGAAGGCCTGCAACGAAGCGGGAAGCGTGCATAAATGGGAGGAAACGTTATGCGCAAAACTATGACCGGTCTGTTGGCCGGTGTCGGCTTGATGTGGGCCTGCGGAACGTCCGCACAAGCCCAGGAACTGACGATCTTCTGGGCCGAGTGGGACCCAGCAAACTACCTTCAGGAGCTCGTGAACGAATACGAGGCTGAAACCGGCGTGAAGGTCACTGTCGAGACCACGCCGTGGGCCGACTTTCAGACCAAGGCCTTCACCGAGTTCAACGCCAAGGGCTCGGCCTACGACATGGTCGTCGGCGACAGCCAGTGGATCGGCGCTGCGTCCGAAGCCGGGCACTATGTCGATCTCACCGACTTCTTCAATAAGCACAAGCTCAAAGAAGTCATGGCGCCGGCAACGGTGAAATACTACGCCGAATATCCCTCGAACTCCGGAAAGTACTGGTCGATCCCGGCTGAAGGCGATGCCGTCGGCTGGTCCTACCGCAAGGACTGGTTCGAGGACCCCAAGGAGAAGGAGGCCTTCAAGGCCAAATACGGCTACGACCTCGCCCCGCCGAAGACATGGGCCGAGATGCGTGACATCGCCGAATTCTTCCACCGTCCGAACGAAAAGCGCTACGGCATCGCGATCTACACCGACAACTCCTATGACGGCCTGGTGATGGGCGTCGAGAACGCGATCTTCTCCTATGGCGGCGAGCTTGGCGATTATCAGAACTACAAGGTCGACGGCATCATCAATTCGGAGAAGAACGTCAAGGCGCTCGAAATGTATCGCGAGCTCTACGGCTTCACGCCTCCCGGCTGGGCCAAGACCTTTTTCGTCGAGAACAACCAGGCGATCACCGAGAATCTGACGGCGATGAGCATGAACTACTTCGCCTTCTTCCCGGCGCTGGTCAACGAGGCGTCCAACCCGAACGCCAAGGTCACCGGCTTCTTCGCCAACCCGGCAGGTCCGGGCGGCGATCAGTTCGCAGCGCTCGGCGGCCAGGGTATCTCGGTCGTTTCATACTCGGACAACCAGGAAGAGGCGATGAAATTCCTGGAATGGTTCATCAAGGACGAGACCCAGAAGCGCTGGGCCGAACTGGGCGGCTACACGGCAAGCGCCAAAGTGCTTGAATCGCCGGAATTCCAGAATGCAACACCCTATAATAAGGCCTTCTACGAGACCATGTTCAAGGTGAAGGACTTCTGGGCGACGCCTGAATATGCCGAACTGCTGATCCAGATGAACCAGCGCATCTATCCCTTCGTCACCGCCGGCGAGGGCACAGCGAAGGAAGCGCTCGACGCGCTTGCTAGGGACTGGAACACGACCTTCAAGAAGTATGGCCGTCACTAGGCGTTGATACAGCACGGGAGGGTGCGTAGCTCCCTCCCGTTTTTCTGCACCCGAGAACCAAAGGACGCATGGCACTTGTTCATGCTCAGGTAATGCGCAACCGGATGCCATCACTGCGTCCAGCGCTGGGCTCTTTGAGGAGGAGCACATTGGCAACCGTCGTCATGACATCCCTGGACGCGAAATCGCGTGCCGCCTCGCGCGGCATGAGCGATATTAGTATCCGCAACCTGTTCATCATCCCGACGATCCTCTTTCTGATCGTCTTCAACATCTTTCCGCTGATCTATTCGCTCGGCTATTCCTTTACCGACTTCCGCGCCTCGTCAAACGCGCGGGCCAATTTCGTCGGCCTTCAGAACTACCGCGAGCTGCTCAACGATACCTTCATCTGGTCGAATTTCGCCATCACCGCAAAGTATGTGATCGTCTCTGTGACAGGGCAGGTGATCGTCGGCTTCGGCACCGCAATGCTGCTCAACCGCGACATTCCGCTGAAGGGTCTGCTCACCACGCTGCTCCTGCTGCCGATGATGCTGTCGATGGCGGTGGTCGGCCTCTTCTGGAAGCTGCTCTACGATCCGTCCTTCGGCATCATCAACTACGCGCTCGGCCTCGGCTCCTTTGAATGGCTGTCGAACCCCGACATGGCGCTCTACGCCGTGGCGATCACCGACATCTGGATGTGGTCGCCCTTCGTGATGCTGCTGTCGCTCGCCGGCCTTTCCGCCGTGCCGAAGCATCTCTACGAGGCGGCGGCTATCGACCGGGCGGGGCCGTTCTACACCTTCTTCCGCATCACGCTGCCGCTGGTGGCGCCGATCCTGATGATCGCGATCATCTTCCGTACCATGGAAGCCTTCAAGACCTTCGACCTCGCCTACATCCTGACGAGCCAACCGACGACCGAGGTGATCTCGATCCGGCTCTACAAGATGGCCTTTCAGGAATGGCAGACAGGGCGCTCCTGCGCGCTCGCCTACATCGTGCTCATCATGGTGCTCGCCATCACCAACATCTACGTCAAGTATCTCAACAAGGTGAAGGAGCGCTGAGATGGCTGCCGTCCAAACCCGCTCCGAACGCGCGCTGAACCGGGTGGCGATCGCCGCCGTGCTGGTCATCACGCTGATCTTCCTGGCGCCGATCTACTGGATCACCTCGACGGCCTTCAAGCCGCGCAACCTCGCCACCACCATTCCGCCGACCGTGCTCTTCGAGCCGGAAATCTCGCCCTTCGTGAAGCTCTTCACCAAGCGCTCGCAACTGCGCGGAGCGCCGACTCCTGAAGAATATGCCGCCGCCCCCTGGTGGGAGCGCATGGTGTTCGACGGGGGCGAGAAGATCGTCCGCTCCGGGCGCGGCGAAATCCAGCCGTCCGGCTATCCGAACCGCTTCATGAACTCGCTGATCGTCGCCATCACGTCCACGGTGCTGGCCGTCGGCATGGGGACCTTCACGGCCTACGGCTTCTCGCGCTTCAAGGTGAAGGGAGAAGCGGACCTTCTCTTCTTTATCCTGTCGACCCGCATGCTGCCGCCCGTCGTCGTCGCCATCCCGATGTTCCTGATGTACCGCGTCGTCGGCCTCAACGACACGCACTGGGGCCTCATCATACTCTACACTGCCTTCAACCTCTCCTTCTCCGTCTGGCTCATGAAGGGCTTCATCGACGAGATCCCGAAGGAATATGAGGAGGCGGCACTCGTCGACGGCTACACCCGCATGCAGGCCTTCTTCAAGATCGTGATCCCGGAAGCCGCGACAGGCATCGCCGCCACCGCCGTCTTCTGCTTCATCACGGCCTGGAACGAATATGCATTCGCGCTGATCATGACGAACCGGCGCGCGCAGACCGCACCGCCCTTCATCCCGAGCCAGGTCGGCTCGGGCCTGCCGGACTGGACGGTGATTGCGGCCGGCACGTTCCTGTTCCTGCTGCCGGTCGCCATCTTCACCTTCCTGCTCAGGAACCATCTCCTGCGCGGCATGAGCTTCGGAGCGATCCGCAAATGACCTTCCGCACCCTCAGCCAGAAATATCTCGAACCCGGTTCGCAGTACCTGATGATCTTCGGCATCATCGCGCTCTGCCAGCCCTGGAACCTGTTTCTCCACCGTTACGGCTTGACGATGACACTCGTCGGGCTGATCGCCTTCATGGTGACGACCAAAATCCCGCGGGACGAGCAACGAGACGAAGGCAGCCATTCATGACGCAGATCGAACTTCGCGGCATCCAGAAATATTTTGGTGCCGTCCAGGTCATCAAGAACCTCAATCTCGCCGTCGCCGACAACGAATTCATCGTGCTGCTCGGACAATCCGGCTGCGGCAAGACGACGACGTTGCGCGCCGTCGCGGGCCTGGAGACCATCGACGAAGGCGACATCCTGATCAACGGCCAGCCGGTGCAGCACATGAAGGCATCGGACCGGGACATCGCCATGGTGTTCCAGTCCTTCTCACTCTATCCGCACATGACGGTCTACGAAAACATCGCCTTTCCGCTGCGCGCGACGCGCATGAGCAAGGGCGACATTGACACGGCGGTGCGCGAGATCGCGCGCGTGCTGCGCATCACCGAGTTTCTCGGCCGCAAGCCCTCGGCGCTTTCGGGCGGCGACATGCAACGCGTGGCGATCGGCCGGGCACTCGTGCGCCGCCCAAAGGCCATGCTGATGGACGAGCCGATCGGCGCGCTTGACGCAAAACTGCGCGAGGAGATGCGCGCCGAAATCAAACGCCTGCATATCAAGCAGGGCTCGACCACCATCTACGTGACCCACGATCAGGTCGAGGCCATGTCGCTCGCCGACCGCATCGTCATCATGCACGAGGGCATTCTCCAGCAGGTCGGAAGCCCGTCCGAGGTCTATGCCTATCCCGCGAACATGTTCGTCGCGCAATTCGTCGGCAGCCCCGTCATGAACATGGCGCAGGCGACCGTCAGCGAAACGGGCGGCCATGCCAGCGTGCAGGTCAGCGGTGGGGCAAAGGGCTTCGAGTTCCCCGCCGCCCTTGCCAACCGCCTCTCGGACGCGAAGGCCGAGAACGGCAAGCTGACGCTCGGCGTCCGGCCAGAGGGGGTACTCATCTCGCGCGAGGCCCGCGAGGGCTTCATGCAAGTCGAGGCGCATATCATCGAACCGCTCGGCTCGCACGACATCGTCGACCTGAAGGTCGGCGACCAGATGATCAGGGCCCGCACCAAGAGCGGATTCGTGCCCGGTCCGGGCGAAGCCGTCTGGGCACGCATCGACCCCGACCAGGCGCATTTCTTCAACACGGCGACCGGCTCGTCGCTCGGGATCAGACTCTGATGGCGCATATCGAACTCAAGGGTATCACCAAGACCTTCGGCAACCACGCGGCGCTGAAAAACCTGAACATCGAAATCGCTGACGGCGAGTTCTTCGTGCTGCTCGGCCAGACCGGTGCCGGCAAGACGACGACGCTGCGCCTGATCGCCGCTCTGGAAAAGCCGACGGCAGGGCAGATCCTCATCGACGGGCAGGACGTCGCCGACTGGGGCGCCGCCGAGCGCGACGTGGCCCTGGTGCTCCAGCAATATTCGCTCTATCCGCGCTATACGGTGCGGGAGAACCTGGAATTTCCACTGAAATCTCCTATCCGCCGCGTCGAACCTGCAGAGATCAAGGAACGCGTCGACCGGGTCGCCAAAACCCTGCGCATCGAGCACCTGCTCGACCGCAAGACGGACCGGCTGTCGGGCGGCGAGATGCAGCGCGTCTCGATCGGCCGAGCCATAGTACGCAAGCCGCGCGTCTTCCTGATGGACGAACCGCTTTCGGCGCTCGACGCCAAACTGCGCGAGGCGCTGCGCACCGAGCTGAAAAACCTGCAGATGAACCTAGGCGCGACCTTCCTGTTCGTCACACACGACCAGATCGAGGCCATGTCGATGGGCGACAAGATCGGCGTGCTGAACAACGGCCATCTCGTGCAGACGGGCACGCCGCATGAAATCTACAACAACCCGGTCAACACCTTCGTCGCCCGCGCGGTCGGCTCGCCGCCGATGAACCTGATCGGCGGCACGCTTGAAGGCGGCGAGGCCGTGGCCACCGAGGGCTACCGGCTGCCGCTCGGCAACGGGCACGGGATTGCGACGGACGGTCGCCCGCTCACCTTCGGCATCCGCCCCGAGGACCTCTTCCTCGACAGCGGTGCGCCGGGGGAAGCACGGGTGCACGACGTGGAGAACCATGGCGTCGAAAAGATCGTGACGCTGCGAACCGGCAACGGGGAGCTGTTGCAGGCAACCGTGCCGGCCCGCACCGAGCTGGAGATCGACGAGTCCGTGCGCTTCTCTTGGAATCCTGAAAAGGTCGTGCTTTTCGACGGCAACAGCGGTATGAGCCTGCGGTACCCGAGCTGACCTGATAGATCCGAGAGATGCCAGCGGCCCGCGTGACACCGCGGGGGTCGGTAGCGTTTCGGATTGTCGCGAGGGGGCTCAGAGCTATGCCGGAAAGCGCCGGCGATAGTGTTCGACCACCTCGGGATTGCGCAGATTGACTGGCAGTTCGCCGTTCATGATGCGCATGGCTTCGCTGGCCGCGCCCGTTCCCATACGCATCATGCTCTCTTCCGTTAGACCGGCGAGATGCGGAGTGACGATGACATTATCGAAGCCGAAATAGGGATGGTCGAGTGGGAGTGGCTGCGTTGCGAAGACGTCGAGCGCGGCTCCGCCGATGCGGCCATCGTGCAGCGCCTGGATCAGCGCCGCGTCATCGATCACCGGGCCGCGCGAGACGTTGACCAGAATGGCATCGGGCTTCATGCGGCCGATGCGCTCGGCATTGAGCAGGCCGGTCGTCTCCGGCGTCAGGGGGCAGCAGAGCACGACGACGTCGGCCGTCGCGACGAGGTCGTCGACCGGCAGGTAGCGCGCACCATGTGGCACGCTTTCAGGCGACCGGCTCGTGGCGACCACCTCCACGCCGAAACCGAACTTCGCGATCCGGAAGATTGCCTTGCCGACATTGCCCATGCCGACGATGCCTATGGTTCGGCCGCCGAGGTCCACAGCCCCGTCCGACTGGCTGCGCCCCGCCGCCCAGCCCTTCTGCCGCAGTTCCCGGTCCATCAGGCGGAAGCGCCGAAGCAGGGCCATCGTCACGAGGAAGACGTGCTCGGCGACCGTCGGCGCATTGACGGCCGGCACGTTGGCGACGAGCACGCCCGCACGGGTCGCCGCATCCATCGGCACCATATCGAGCCCGGCGCCGTGGCGGATCGCAGCGCGAAGCGCCGGCGCATCCCGAAAGAAGGCCGGCGGGATCGGCGCGCGCACGACGATGATGCCCGCGCCCTGCCCTTCTCGAAGCAACGTTTCGGGATCGGCGGCGGACGCGACGCGCAGATCGCCCGCAGCCTCGAGCATGGCCTCGGCCGCTGGATGCAGGGGATGCGTGGAAAAGATGAAGCTCATCGGCCCTCCCAGCCGGTTACGGCTATCCGGCGACCGTCTCGGGCCCGCCGATGAGACCCTTCCAGTAGCTTTCCGCACCCTGGAGGTGCGCGCTCATCAGCGCCTGGGCGAGATTGCCGTCGCGAGCAATAAGCGCCTCGTAGATGCGGATATGTTCCTCATGCGAGCGCCGGCTGCGGGCGATGTCGCCGAAATAGATCGGCAGGCGCTGCTCGCCCATCACGTAGTAGACACTGCACACGCGATAGAAGACGCTATTCTTGGTCGCTCGGACGATCTCCAGATGGAAATCCCGGTCCTCGCGCGCCAGCCCCTCGCCAGCGGCAAGCTTCGCCTCGGACGCGGCGAGGATATCGCGCAGGCGCTGGTAATTCTCTTCCGTGGCCCGCAGGCAGGCGAGTTCCGCGGCCTTGATCTCATGGATCTTGCGAAGCTCCACGGTCTCGTAGATCAGGATCGGATCAAGCGGCACGCCGGCGCGGGCAAAGAGTGCCATGGCCTCGACGCTCGCCTCCGTGGTCGTCAGGTAGATACCGGACTTGGCGCGGCGCTCGACGATGCGCATAGCCTCCAGGATCGCCAGCGCCTCGCGAATTTGGCCGCGGCTGACGGCGAAATGCTCTGCAAGCTCCCGCTCTGAAGGCGTGCGGCCGTTGTCGCTCGAATTCGCGAAAAGATATCCTGCGAGATCGGAGAGTAGGGAGTTTTCTTTCATCGTCACTATCTTTGCGCGTGAGCCTCCAGGACCCGCTGATTGATCGTGAAGCCCAGGCCGGGTTTATCGGGAATCTCTATCATGCCGTCCTTCACCGACACAGTGTCCTCGACGAGATCATGGATCATCGGATTCGCGCCGAGCGAATACTCGATGACGAAGCTTGCCGGGGAAGCCGCGCACAGGTGCAGGCCCGAGAAAAAACAGGGCGCACCGGCCCACAGATGCGGTGCGAAACGGAGGTTGAAGGCGCTGGCGAGCGAACTGATGCGCATCGCCTCCGTGATGCCGCCGCAGAAGGCCGGATCGGGCTGAAATATATCGGCGGCCCGCAGCACCGCGAGATCGCGGAAGGCAAAACGGGTCGCCTCGCTCTCGCCCGCGGCGATCGGCACATTGCCCGCCGCGCGTACCTCCGCCATGCCCGGCTTATCGTCGGCTATCACCGGTTCCTCGAACCAGGCGAGGTCGCAATCCGCCACCATCTGGATGAAGCGCTTCGCCTCGGCGACCGTATAGGTGCCGTGCGCATCGACCATCAGGTCGATGTCGGGGCCGATCGCCTTGCGAGCCGCCCGCACCCGCGACGCCGAGACATGCGGCGCACGGTCCATCGCGCCGACGCGCATTTTGACCGACTTGAAGCCGTCGGCCGCGATATAGGACTGGAGCTGCTCGCCGATCCGGTCCGCGCTCTCCCAACCACCCGAAGCATAGGCAGGCAACCTGTCCGCCTTGCGGCCACCCAAGAGCTTCCAGACGGGGACGCCGAGTGACTTGCCGAGAATGTCCCACAGCGCCATGTCGACCGCGCTGATCGCCGCGACGGATAGACCGCGCCGCGCGATCTCCGGCATGGCGTGACCCGAAATCGCCGCCATCTCGTGGCGTACGCCGTTGTAGAGCATCTCCCATATGGCGGAGATGTCGGCAGGGTCACGGCCAATGAGCTTCGGCCCCACCTCGTGGTTCAGCATATGCACCAGCGTGCCATAGGTGCCTGCGCTGCCGGCGGCATTCTTGCCCTCTCCCCAGCCGACGATGCCGTCATTCGTCTCTATACGCACGATCGCGGCGTCGAAGGACGCCAGTCGGCCGAAGTCGCTACGGTGTTGGCGGCTCGCCGCGATGGGAATCTTCACCCACCAGGCCTCTACGGATTTGATACGCATGTGTCGGATCTCCCGCCCTCACGACCTCGCAGGCCGCGAGAACATATGCCTTTCCGTTCGTCACTTGATCAGCGGCAGGATCGTCTCGGCCGTGATCCGCATCTGATCGTCGTAGAACTTCTCGGTAAGAAGGCTCGAGCCGTGGTCCTGGATGAACTTCAATTGCTCCGGCGGAATATCGACGGGGCTGCGCTCCACCATGTCCGGGTACTTGGCGGCCGGCGTGCGATCGACGGGAGCGACGAACTCGTTCGTCACCGCGCCCTCATAACCGATCTCCTTCAGCGTGCCGATGATCTTCGGCCAGTCGAGCTGGCCGAGGCCGGCGGCGAAGCGATTGTTGTCGGCGACGTGGAAATCGAAGAGGCGCTTCCCGGCCAGCCGGATCGCGTCGTACATGTCCGCCTCCTCGATATTGAGATGGAAGGCATCGAGGCAGACGCCACATTCCGGGCTCACCGCATCGGCCAGCGCCAGCGCCTGAGCGGCGCGGTTGAAGAGATAGGTCTCGAAGCGGTTGAGCGGCTCGATCGCCAGCCGCACCCCCTTCTTCTGCGCGTGGGTGAAGCACTCGCGGGTGGCGTCGACCACCCACTTCCACTCCTCGTCTTCGGTCGCGTCCGGCACTACCTTGCCGACGGTCGCCGGCACAAGCGTGACGATCTCGCCCTCGAGTTCGCTGACCATGGTGATGACGCTCTTGACGTAATCCACCGACTTGGCGCGCTGGCCCTCGTCCTTGGCGGCAAGGTTGCGCTCGCCTAGCGTCAGCGTGACGGCGCCCCAGCAGCGGATGCCGTGTTCCTTGAGCAGCGCGCGCGTTTCCTTCACATCGTACTGTGTCGGCTCGCCCGATATCTCGATGCTCTCGTAGCCGTATTTCTTGATGCGCTTCAGCGTGACGGCGAGCGGTTCCGCCCGCATCCAGTTGTGTGTTGAAAGATGCATGAGGTCCTCCCAGGCTGTTGCGGCTCGCTTAACCGACGGGCGTCGGCCAGTCTCGCCATTTTCGGTAATCTGGTTCGGCCAATTGTCGCTGATTTAAAGATCTAACGCAATTTCTCACCCTCTGCAAGACGCAACGAGGAACGGGGATATATCTTATTATACCGATGTTTAATGTTGAAGTCTGGATTTTTTCGCTAATCCTGCGGACGAGCGATGCCGAGAATTGGCTTGACCGGATATCCAGTTTTGGTATGACCAGATTGCGCTGAATAACACGCAGGGCCGAACGGCCCAGAGGGAGGAGACATGAAGATCGGCATGTGCATGTTCCTGTGGACGACGAGTGTCGGCCGCAAGCACGAGGGATTGTTGCGCGACATCAAGGACACCGGGTTTGATGGCGTCGAGATTCCGATCTTCTCGGGGACGCCCGACGACTACCGTCGGCTGGGGGCCCTGCTCGACCGGATCGGCCTGGAACGGACCGCCGTTTCCGCCATGGGCGACCCCTCGATGAACCTGATCGCCCCCGACGCCACGACCCGCAGACGCGGCATCGACTATATGAAATGGGCAATCGACTGCAGCGATGCGCTCGGCGCCAGGATGCTGAGCGGGCCGCTGCATTCGACGCTCGGCCAATTTTCCGGAAGCGGGCCGAGCGCGGCGGAACTCAAGCGCTCGGTCTCCTCGCAACGCGCGATCGGCGATCATGCAGCAAAGCGCGGCGTCACGATCGGGCTCGAGGCGCTGAACCGCTTTGAGTGTTACCTGTTCAACACGATGGACGCCCTTGCGGCCCATGTCGACGCGGTCGGGCATCCAAATATCCGCGCTATGTACGACACGTTCCACAGCAATATCGAGGAGGCCGATCCCATCGGCGCCTTCACGCGAAACAGGGACCGCATCGTCCATGTCCACATTTCGGAAAACGACCGCGGCGTACCGGGGCGCGGCCACATTCCCTGGGCGGAGACGTTCAGGGCGCTACGCGCGAGTGGCTACGACGGCTGGCTGACAATCGAAGCCTTCGGCCGGGCGCTCAAGGACCTTGCTGCCGCGACAAAGGTCTGGCGCGACTTTTCCGAGACACCTGAAGCGGTCTATCGCGAAGGCCACCGCCATATCCGCGATGGATGGCACGCGGCGGCATGAACGCGGTGCCGCCAATCGATCAGTCCGAATTTCGATCCGGGCGCGACCGCACGGCAGCGTCATTCCACTCTCTCGGGTCGACGTTCGGACGCGAAGGACGGTACATTCTATTTCCAAGTGCGACATGCCCTAGATCCAAAGGCTTCTTTTCCCTAGCCTGCCGCGAAATTCTTGAGCACTTCCCCAGACAAACGATAACGGATCCACTCGTTCATGGGTTCAGCGCCGATTGCTTCATAGACGCGGATTGCTGGCTCGTTCCAGTCGAGTACGCTCCATTCAAACCGACCACAGCCAGTCTCGAGAGCGATCTCAGCCAGTCGTTTGAGCAGAGCCTTGCCCGCGCCCAATCCGCGCGCCGCTGGCGTCACATACAGGTCTTCGAGATAGAGTCCGTTTTTTGCCTGCCAGGTCGAGTAATTGAAGAACCAGATAGCCATGCCAACCGGCCCGCTATCCTGTTCGCAGATCAATGCGTGAGTCACAGAGTTCGTGCCGAAAATCGACTCTTCGATCTTCTCAATGGTAGCGGCGACTTCGTGCTCAGCTTTTTCATAGATCGCGAGCTCGCGAATGAAACCCAAAAGCGTCGCCGCATCTTCACGGACAGCCTCACGTATGGTCAACACGACAGAAAACCCCTTAAATTAACTGGCGCAGGCTATGTGTTTAGACAGGCGCTGATGTCAAGTCGGCGGCATTCATTCCATTCGCCCCCACATCCAGATGCTCGAGAGCAAGCTCAACGGCTAGACGAGCCTTTCACAGGGTCCTGATCGATAGCTAGTGCCATGATGCCGGAGCGCAGCAGCACTCGAGTAACGTCGGTAATTTCGTGCTGATGAACAGGGGGCGATCATTTAAATCGTCAATGGCGGCCGCCACGCCTCGGTTTCCCGCTCCGAGATTGTAAATCGCGGTCGTGTTAGGGTGCCGTGCAAGAGCGGCCTTGAAGACGACTTCCGGCAGCGTTCGTCGCCGCCCTCCAGAATTTCTGGAACGCCAAGGTGCCGGGACGTTCGATCGAGGAAATCTCTGAAGGCGCGCAATCTAGCAGAGTGTGCCTGAATACTGAGATGGTTGCAAAGGACCAATACAGGGCCATCCTTGCGTACAAAGCTGCCCTTGACGTTTGCAACGCACCCGGGTTTGAAGGATTTGACACCACACCTTTATTCCGTCCAATCCCGCCAATCTGCCATCGGAGAGTTTAGCTGGTTTTCGCCGAGGTCGGCGGAGCGGATGCGCTGTGAAGCGGGTTAGCGGCGACGGGTTTGCCAGTTTCTTGATTTAGGTAGTAGGAATACGCTCAACCGGTTCGTCTTCGGTATAGATTGACTCATTGAGAAGCCAACCATGAACAAACTGCCGGTCATCCAGATGCGCCGAAAAGGCAAGACCCAGACGCAACGCATGCTGATTCCAAGCGAGACGATGATTGCCGACGAACTGTGGGCGGCGCCTCCCGGCTGCATATCGGATCTCGCAGCAATCAGGCGAGTGCTTGCGGCCAAGTATGGAGCAGACGCGTGCTGCCCTGTGACGGTGCGACGGCATCTGGTACAAATGAGCCGAAGCGACACCGCCCCGTTCTGGCGGGTGATCGATCCGGATCGACCGTTCGCTCGACGCGTTGTCGGTGGACCGGAACGCATCCGCAAGAAACTGACCGACGAGGGCGATGCAACAGGTGGGCGCTGCGCACTATGACGATCCGTCCCTACCCGGAGGTGGTTTGATTGCGTTGGTTTGCGGCCCACATCTCCACTGCCCAGCTTTTCCACGTCTATCCGCATCCGATGTTTCGAACGGCTTGCGGACCGCGTTTGTGACCGAACAATGCGTGGTGGCGATAGCCGTGTCTGGTCGAGCGCCAAAGCCTAGTCTTTGCGCTGGGGGGTATCAGACCAGTGTTCCTGCAAACCGTTCCGGCCATCGCTCGCGTTGGAAGACTTCCGTTATGAAGTCGATGAACACCCTTGTCTTGGAGGGTAGCAAGGTGCGGTTCGCGTAGTAGATCGAGATCGGGCCAGCATCGGCATACCACGCCGGTATCAATCGGGTAAGCTCGCCACTCTCCAGATGGGCAAGAGCATCCGGCTTGGGGATCATCGCGACCCCAAGGCCGAGAAGTGCGGCAGATCGCATCGCGGCAGGATCGTTGACGACGATCTTCTCTTTCAAGGCCGCAGTTTGCTCATCTCCAGCAACACTCCGCATCTGCCACTGCCGAATGCGACCGGTCCTCCCGGCGGAGCCGGTGCATATCCGGCTGCAAGGTGATCTCAACGAAACGACGATCATAGCAGTTCATCTATCGCTAACTTTCGGCATTTTCAAAACATTGCCACGCCCCGACAGAGCGATACACTATCAGAAAAGTACCGTCGGCGAGGCGTTTCATTCGTGGAAGGCCTTTTGCAATTGCGCAAACGGGGCCGCGGTACCTGTCCTCTCCCAACACACAGGAGGATAGCCCGCCCGCAGTCACGTAACGCGATGGGCTGCGCTTCTGCTAGCTTACAATTTGTTCGGCGACAGCTTCTTCGAGACCAACTGCCGCTTGGGCGGAAAGACCGCGGGCCGCTGCCTGTGAATCGTAAAATTCCTCAAGTGCATAGACTCTTCCCCACCGCAGGGTGAACACGTGGAGACCACGGTTGACGTACGACGCGTCGCCGTTGAGCAGCGTTGCGGTTCCGTCCCACTGGGCAAACACGGTGGTATGCCACGGCCAGCCCTTCACCCAGACATGGTTGACCGTGAGATGGAGAGTGGGCAGGACACGGCCGAGGCGCTCAAACCAGCGGCGCAGGGCTTCTTTGTCGTGGCGCTCGCCACCAAGCGCGTGGGCGCCGGAAACGCGGTGATAGACATGCGGCACGACTGCTTTCACCGCCGCATCCCAGCGATGGTTGTTGACGTGGTCGAAGCTCTGTCGGATCGATTTCTCGACAAAATAACTGTATAGCATTTGGCGTCTCCTCCGGACTTATTCGATGGCGTGATCGAGGGCACCGTGTGGCGAGCCGCGCCGACGCAAGAGCCCGCGGTCGTGCGGTCTGCACGTCGGGTCAACGCATTGTCGCGTCGGCCCGCAGATGCGTGTCAGTCTCGGTCGAGACCGTCACCTGCTTGCCGGACCTTGAGAACGCGTAAAGCGAGTCCTGATGGCCTGGCATGGAAAACGCCACGGAGTCGCCGTCGGCGAGGCCCATGACGACGCGCAGTGGATCGCCCCCGGTCTTCGGCGCGAAGGTGGCGGTGACCTGCAGCAGGTCGCCGTCGACCGGGACGTAGTAGACCACCATGTCGAGGGGTCCCGCGTGCAGGCTGCCGCCTTCGATCGAGTGGCCGATGGTTGCTTCCTCGGCAAAAGCCGTGGTCGCAAGAAACAGCGCGGCCAGGAGCGATGCGCTCAGGGTTTTGCGGATCATCTTATATCTCCCTTTTTAGATTTCGTTCACCCTCTATACAGAACTTAGATTACGATTGCAATCTAAAAAAGGAGATGACGATGCGGGTGAGTCGCAGTCAGGCTGCGGCAAACCGCGAAACCGTGATTAATGTGCGCTCTCTTTAACGAGACATCGGCCGAGATCTTACGACATGGCGCGGGATGGCTTCATGGACCTAGTGCGCATCGGTTTCTGTTCCAACTATCCATCAGTTCAAGCGCATCCTTTTTGGGTGAGAAAAGATGCGTCTTGGAAGACTTATGTGCGGCCCGAGTCGTCTTGCACGCGAGATGCCCTACTCTGCGGCCAGTGCTATCGGCGGATCCAGATGTTCAGTCGTCCCCCCGTGGCTCTCTTCTTTCGTCGGCTTGATCCGGAACCACACCGCGTAGAGGGCTGGGAGGAAGAGAAGTATCATGACGGTGCCTGCAGCCGTTCCGCCAATCAGCGTATAGGCCATCGATCCCCAGAACACCGAATGGGTCAAAGGTATGAAGGCCAGAATCGCTGCAAGCGCGGTCAGGATAACAGGACGTGTCCGCTGCACGGTCGCTTCAATGACAGCGTGGTAGTCATCGAGACCTGCGGCCTGGTTTTCCTTGATCTGCTCTGTCAGGATCAGCGTGTTCCGCATCAGGATACCCGCCAGTCCGATCAAACCAAGAATGGCGTTGAAGCCAAAGGGCTGATTGAACAGAAGCAGCGTCGGGACCACCCCAGCAAGTCCGAGGGGTGCTGTCAACATGACCATCGTCATCGTTGACAGGCTGCGCACCTGGAGGATGATGACGATCAACATGGCCGCGATCATGAGCGGGAAGACCTGGACGAGTGCGACATTGGCCTTGAGCGATTCTTCGATGTTGCCGCCCATCTCAATGCGATATCCCACGGGAAGCGATGCGATGAGCGGTTGAAGCGCCTTCATGACCTGTTGCGAAACCTCCGGGGGTTGCGTCGCCTCGTTGATATCGGAGCGTACCGTGATCACCGGTGTGCGGTCGCGACGTTTCAGTATCGGTTCCTCAAACCGGATCTCGGAATGCCCGATCTGATCAAGTGGTACCTGACGGCCATCCCTGCTCATCAACGAGAAACTACCCAACCTTGAGGGATCAAGCCGGTTGTCACCTGCGCTACGTGCGACAACCGGCACGTTACGGATGTTGTCGCGCACCTGGGTGACATGGATGCCGCTCAGCAGCAATTGCATCTGCTGGGCTGCCTCAGAGGGTGAAAGACCGATCAGATTGAGCCGATCCTGATCGGGGACAAACCGCAGGACAGGGGTGCGGTTGCCCCAATCGCGGTTGGCCTGCCGGACATCAGGCACACCCTTCATGATTGCCAGAGCCTGCTCGGAGATCTTGTAGAGCTCATCCGGATCCGGTCCCATGATCCGAAACTCGACCGGGAACGGCGTGTAGGGCCCGAATACAAGCTGCGTTACGCGCACAGATGCCTCAGGAACAAGCCCTTCCGAAACGGCGGCTCGAAGGCGGTGCTTCAAAGCCTCGCGTGCGTGAGCATCCGGAGTGAGCACAACGACCTTGGCGAATGCAGGGTCGGGCAATTCGGGCGCCATGGCAAAGAAGAAGCGGGGCGCACCCTGCCCTATATAACTGGTGACGATTTTTGCTTCAGGCTGGCTTTGTAACCAGCCTTCGACTTTCTCCACTGCTGCTATCGTGGTTTCGATGCTCGTACCCTCGGGCATGCGAACTTCGACCAATACCTCAGGGCGATCCGATGTCGGGAAGAACTGCTTTTTGACGCCTCCCATCCCAACGACCGAAATAGCCATCGTGATGCCGACTACTGCGCAGGTCATGAATTTATGGCGAACCGCAAACTCGATGAGAGAGCGCAGGCGGCGGTAGTTTGGAGTATCATAGATGGCGTGATGTCCACCCTCGACCGGTTTGATGTCGGGCAACATTTTCACACCCAGATACGGCGTAAAGATCACTGCGACAAACCACGAAACGATCAGCGCGAAGCCCACGACCCAGAAGATGTTGCCGGCGTATTCACCTGCAGTTGATCTTGCGAAGCCAACGGGCATCAGTCCAATGATAGTGACGAGAGTGCCGGACAGCATCGGCGCTGCTGTATGGCTCCAGGCATAAGCGGCCGCCCTGATGCGGTCCATGCCCTCTTCCATCTTCACCACCATCACCTCAATCGCGATGATGGCGTCGTCCACGAGAAGGCCCAGCGCAAGGATCAACGCGCCAAGCGTAATACGATCGAAGAACCGGCCGGTTTCCAGCATAATGAGGAAAACGACCGCAAGCGTCAGCGGAACGGCAAGCGCCACAACAATGCCAACGCGCCAGCCGAGTGCGACCAGGCTTACGAACAGCACGACGCCAAGCGCCATTGCGAACTTGAGCATGAATTCGCCGACCGCCTCGTCGATGTTGACGGCCTGATCGCTGACTTTGGTGAGCGTCATGCCTAGCGGCAAAGTCTGCGCGATGGCAGCGGATCGTGCTTCAAGCGCTTTGCCGAGCTCAAGACCATTCCAGCCCTGTTGCATCACTGCGGCCAGCATGATTGTCGGCTCGCCCTCATGGCGGATGATGTAGGTCGCGGGATCCTCATATCCGCGCCGCACATCCGCTAGATCGGAGAGCTTCAGCGTCCGTCCCGCTGCCACGATCGGCGTATCGGCTACCGCCTGCACGCTGTTGTACGCTCCGTCGAAACGGATGAAGACCTGTGGCCCACGCGTGTCGATCGAGCCGGCGGGCGTGACTGTGTTCTGTCTTTGCAAAGCTGCAGCGATATCCTGGGCCGAAATTCCGAGTGTTGCGAGCTTGGCATAGGAAAATTCGACGAAGATTTGTTCGGGGCGCTCTCCGAGAATGTTGATTTTCTTGACGCCCGGAACGTGCAGAAGATCCTGACGGATGACCTCCGCCTGCCGAACGAGGTCGCGCATCGGCATCCCCTTCGCCTTCAGGGCATAAAGGCCGAAGCTCACGTCGGAATATTCATCATTGACAAAGGGACCAATGACGCCTGGTGGGAGGTTCCGGGCTTCGTCACCGAGCTTCTTGCGCGCCTGATAGAACTCCTCTTCGACGGCGCTTGCCGGCGTGCTGTCCTTCAAAGTCACGGTGAGGAAAGCGTAGCCGGGGCGGGCTGTCGTTTCAACACGATCGTACCAGGTGAGCTCCTGGATGCGCTTCTCAAGAGGCTCAGCGACGAGATCCTGCATTTCACGCGCGGTAGCACCCGGCCAAACTGACGTGACCGTTAGGGTCTTGATGGTGAAGGATGGATCCTCGGCGCGTCCCAGCTTGACGAAGGCGTAGACCCCCGCGGCGGCCAACAGGACGATAAAGAATAGGGTAACGGCGCGTTCGCGAACCGCGATGGCGGAAAGATTGAAGCTCATTTTTTCACCTCTTGCTGCGAGGCAATCCTGACAACCGCACCCTTTTCCAGAAGATGCGCGCCCAGAGCGACAACCTGCTGACCAACCGCGATTCCGGTAACAAACGCCGTCTCCTCGCCGATCCTCTTGATTTCGACCGGGGTGAACTTCACGGTGGAGGTGCCGCTGTCGACAACCCACACACCCGTGCGGTTACCGTCGTCCAGGATGGAGCCTACGGGAACAGCGACCTCCGACTGCCTGTCCGCGTCCAGGATTTTAATCGTCACTGTGGAACCGAGCGGAGCAGAGGCGGCAGCGCCATCGAGAACGTACCGCGCTTCGTAAGTGCGGGTCTGGGGATCGGCAGCATCCGAGATCTGTCGTAGCTGAGCTTTTCCGCTAAGACCGTCGCCTCCGTAGACACTGGCTTCCACTTCGGATCCGACTTGGGGTCGCAAAGTCTCAGGCAGCCAGACGACAGCTTCACGCGGTCCAGCTTGGGCGAGCTGAACCACCGTCTGGCCCGCGGTGACGACTTGTCCGGGATCCCCAAGCGTATTGACGACCGTTCCGTCCGAATCTGCAAACAGGACGGAGTAGGCCGCTGCATTTTCTGCGACCTTGGCGTCGGCTTCAGCCGCGGCAAGCTGAGCTGTAGCCGTGTCAAGGGCCGCTTTCGCCTGTTCATAACGCTGCGGGGTTGCGGCCAATCCATTCTTTACGAGCGCGGCATAGCGTTTCTCATCGGCTTGTGCCTGAATCAGGACAGCTCGCGCTGCAACCACCGTATTGCGCTTGGCTGTAAGGGCAAGTTGAAGATCCGTTTCATCGATGCGCATCAGCGGCTGGCCTTGTTTCACCTGCTGACCCACATCGACCATACGCTGGACGATCTTGCCCGGAACGCGGAATCCGAGATTGCTCTGTGTTCTTGAGGCGACGGTGCCGGTAAACGACCGTTCCGCTGTTCCGGTCTTTTTCGTCTCCGTCACGCTTACCAGGGGTGCAACAGTCCTTGGATCCGCAGCTTCGGCTTTACGTTCAGCCGTTTCGGACACGAGGAAAAAACCTGCCGCCGCCACTGCTGCCGCGAGCCCCCCGACAATCAGGACATGTTTGCGTTTCATTTTAAGCTCTCTTCTTGACCGGTCGCCCGGATGATTTAGATTGCGATCTAACTCTATTTATGATATAGATGTCAAATGAAATCTAACTGGAGGTCATCATGAGAGTGAGCCGCGTACAGGCCGAGGAAAATCGCGAAACGGTGATCAACGTGGCAAGCCGTCTGTTTCGCGAGCACGGCTTCGATGGGATTGGCCTCAAGGATCTGATGAAAGGTGCCGGCCTGACGCAAGGCGCGTTCTACAAGCAGTTCTCATCGAAGGACGATCTTGCAGCGCAGGCCTCCAGGCGTGCGATGGAAAGCGCCACACGCAGATGGTCAGCAGCGGCTGTAGACAATTCCAATCCCCTTGAAGCGGTCATGGCGTTTTACCTATCCCCCGACCATCGTGGCGAAAAGGCTGACGGTTGTCCTTTGGTGGCGTTGGGAGCGGACGCGGCGCGGCAAAGTGAAGAGGTTCGACGCCCATTCGAGGATGGGATTCGGGCTCACTTCGAGGTTCTGGATGAGCTGATGCACGAAGCCAAGGGCTCCAGTCCCAGCGGTAAGGCAATGGCGATACTGTCTCTTATGGTGGGTGCTGTCACGCTGTCCCGCCTCATCGAGGAAGAGAATTTGTCGCGCGACATCCTCGACGCAGCCGCTGGCGAGGTCAGGCGCATTGCAGGCGGTGAAGGTGATGCTTGAAGAGCTGTCGGTCGCCCTAAGGCTTGATCGCGGATTCGATTATCCCGTCCAAATCACGGGTCATAGCGACCCAGTAGACCGGATGCGGATCGGATAGCGCTCTTTTCAGTCCTCGCAAACTGCATGTTCTGAGATTGCGTACTGGCCGCTTCGCCGGCCGGCGGTCTGGGGGCGTGCCTAGTTTTCAAAGAAAATACGGGTGGAAAACCTATGCGTCGTATCGTTGTTACAGGAATGGGGGCACTCAGCCCTCTTGGAGCCAATGTTGATAGCTCCTGGTCGCGCCTTCTTGCAGGTCAGAGCGGTATTCGGCGGCTGAGGGACGACGTCGTCGGAGATCTCCCGTCCAAAATTGGCGGAGTGGTTCCCTCAATTGCTGAAGACCCTGAAGGAGGATTCGACCCGGACAGGGTGATGGCTCCGAAGGATCAACGCAAGGTCGACCGATTTATAATCTTCGCGTTAGCGGCCGCTGAAGAGGCGCTCGCCCAGGCGAGGTGGAAGCCAATTTCCAATGATGACCGGTTGCGGACCGCGACGATCATCGCCTCAGGCATCGGAGGTTTCCCGGCGATCACAGAAGCGGTGCGTACTGTCGATCAACGCGGGGCGCGCCGTCTTTCGCCCTTCACTATTCCGTCGTTTCTCGTCAACCTCGCAGCGGGACAAGCTTCGATCCGTTTCGGCTTCAAAGGTCCGATTGGCGCGCCTGTGACAGCTTGCGCGGCCGGTGTTCAAGCGATCGGCGATGCGGCCAGAATGATCCGGGCAAATGAAGCCGACATTGCCTTATGCGGTGGAACGGAAGCCTGCATGAACATTGTCAGTCTCGGCGGTTTTGCTGCCGCGCGATCGCTGTCAACCGGCTTCAACGAGGCCCCCGTTCGCGCATCTCGTCCTTTTGATAGGTTGCGCGACGGTTTCGTCATGGGCGAAGGCGCCGGCATTCTGGTCATTGAAGCCTTAAGCCATGCCGTTGCTCGCGGCGCCATGCCGATTGCCGAACTCGTCGGTTACGGCACGACAGCCGATGCCCACCATATCACCTCCGGTCCCGAAGACGGCAATGGTGCGCGCAGGGCCATGGAGATCGCCATTGCGCAGGCTGGAATAAAGCCGAACGAAATTGGCCATCTGAACGCGCACGCGACCTCCACACCGGTCGGCGATCTCGGCGAAATCAGAGCCATCAAGAGCGTTTTCGGTTCCAATAATGCCATTGCTGTCAGCGGCACGAAATCAGCGACAGGACATCTGCTTGGTGCGGCCGGTGGGCTGGAAGCGATCTTTACGATCATGGCACTCAGGAACCAGATCGCACCGCCGACCCTCAACCTGAATGCTCCAGACCCGGAAGCCGACGGTATCGATTTCGTGGCGCACGAAGCGCGCCCCGTAGACGTGACATACGCAATATCCAATGGTTTCGGCTTCGGCGGGGTCAATGCGAGCGTCGTATTCCGACGCTGGAAAGATGGGAGCGCTAGCCGCTCATCCTCCAATGGCTGACGCGAGTGCCCGCGCACCAAACATCGTCAAACCGTGCCTTCGTGGCGGCGGCGGTGGAAATGCTGTCGCCAACATGATCGAGCAAAGGCTTGAGGACGCAGAAGTCATCGTCGCAAATACCGATGCACAAGCGCTGTCCATGTCAAAAGCGCCCGCGGCTTATCCAATTCGGCTTGACGTTCAGCCGAGGGCTTGGCGCCCGATCTCTCGCCGAAGTAGCGTACCCTCAGCCGCGGAAACGATTGACGAGGTCATGGGCCACCTGGGCGCAACGCATAGGCGACGAGTGAGGGCTTCCGTCAGGCATTATTAACACCGCAGTAATGCCTGTGCTCGCGCGGGTGGCCAGCGTATCAAAGGCACGCTGTGGTCAGCGTGCTAAGTGTATGACAAACGGTACGAACATTGCGTTTTCCGCCAATCTGTATCGACAACACGTCTTCAAACTCCTGAAGGTGTCTGACTGCCATCTGAAGTCGCTCGCTCCCCGCCTCTGTCAGGAAAAGTCTCCGCGCTCTACGGTCGTCGACATCCACCAACGCAAAAGTCCAACTCTGCTTCATCAGAGGCTTTAGGTTTGCCGCAATCGTCGATGCCTCGATGCCGAGCGCACGGGAGAGATCTGCTGCTCGCGGTGAGGCTGCCTCAGCGATTGCCGCAAGCAGCAATGTCTGCTCGGCAGTTAGCCCTGCAGCGCGCAATGCGGCGTCCGCGCGGCGCGAGACCACACGGTTGGCCCTCTGAAGGACGAAGCACAGATCGTTGTCGATTGGGTGTTCCGTAATTTCGGATTTGATCCGTTCCCGACCAAAGGATTTCGGTTTTGACGTCCTTGTCCAGCTCCCGGTATCAACGTCCGTACAATAAATAGTTAGATTGCGTATAAACTCTATGTGTGATTTAGATTTCAAATGAAATCTATTGTCAAGTCAAATGCGTATACCAATGAAACCGAGGGACATCAGCACACGCCCACCCATACAGCGTTGCGCTACGCGGTCCTGCGAAAGCGCTTGCTCGTTCCATGTGCACACGTCGCCGAAGCCCAGCTCCGGTTCCACAGTCTGATCCGCCAAGCGTTCTAGTATCTTTCGCATGAGCTCTAGGATGCCGACAGCGTGTGATCGCAATCTAAAATCATCGACACCAATGGCGAGCCTTGCTCGAACCATCGGCCAAGGTGAACGTCCACGCAACATAATCAACAGGCAAGCAGATGCGAGCTACTATTAAATTGGAAAGGAACATCGAGATTGCTGAGAAGGTAGACGGCCCGATCGGAAAAAGGGCCCTGGTCACAGGCGCATCAAAGCGGCCTTGGTCTCGAGTTTGCTGAACTGCTGGCGGCACAGAGGGTCAATCTCGTGCTCGCAGCCCGGCGACAGGAGCCAATGGAAAAGCTCGCCGCCGCGCTTCGCCGAAAACATGGCGTCGATATCGTTGTCGAGCCAATCGATCTTGCCGCGCCTGGTGCTGCTGCCCGTTTAAAAAGCAGCTTGGACGAGAGGTCGATACAGATCGACATGCTGGTGAACAATGCCGGGTACGGACTGCACGGCGCATTTCTGGAAACGCCGCTCGAGCGCACCACGGACATAATTCAGCTCAACATCACGGCGCTCACCGAACTGAGCTATGTTTTCGGGCGTGACATGGCAGCCCGGGGATCCGGCCAGATCCTTCTTATTGCGAGTCTCTTGGCGTTACAGCCCGTCCCCACCTTTGCTGCTTACGCAGCGACAAAGTCTTATGTGCTGACCTTTGGGGAAGCTCTGCATGACGAACTTCGTCCGCAAGGTGTGGTCGTCACCAGTCTTTGTCCAGGGCACACCGAAACCGGCTTCGATGCAGCGGCCGGCGCTCCCGTCTCGCCCATGCTGCGCCTTCTGACGATGAAGCCCCGTCCAGTCGCCGAAAGTGGTCTGCCATCGCTGTCAAAGGGGAAAGCGTCCGTGATCGCCGGGTTCATGAACAACGTCGTTGCGTTTTCAAATCGCCTGACGCCGCGTTCGATGCAGCGGGCCACCATGAAAAGAATTCTGGGGCCGGAGAACGCGCACTAGGTGCTGGGTGCCGGCCAGTCTATTGTTCCCTGGGCTTTCGCATCGTGCGGGAAGATACAAACAGCTGGCGGATTTTAAAACCTGCCTTCGTCAGCTTGACTCGGAAACGGTCTGCTCCGCCCCCAACATGATCTGCCGACAACCGCCGACAACGCGCTGTCTTTTTAGCGGTGGTTTCCGGCAGTCTTTCGAAGATGATTTCTCATCAGCGCGCGAAACTCGCCAAATGTTTGAAACCCAATGTGCTGTGCAAGTCGGTGAACCGTCGTTTGAGAAACCTTGCAATTGCGCGCAATCGCAGCGGCACTTTCGAATGCAATCATTTCCGGCCGTTCTATGATCTGTCGCGCGACCTGCTCGAGACGGTTGGGAAAGACGATCTGCCGCTTGGCGATCAGGTACTTCAGTTCCTGCAGTGTCGCGGGAGGACAGCGGTCTCTATTCTGTAGCATTGCGCTTCGCCTTCCAAAAAGCCGCCTTCCGGTAATCTCAGTGCGATCCTGACGCATATTGCGAGGCGGCACGTCACCCGGTGGCGATGCGGCTACGTGAGAACATGGCCGCATCGCATCGAAGCTTGTTAATCGACCTGCACCGGCCTGCCCGTCTGCCAGCTCACGGTGGCGGCTTCCGCCAGCTTCTGCGCCTGGAGGCCATCATGTCCGCCGGGCTTCGGCGAGCGGTTGCCGCTGTCGATCGCATCGATGAAGACTGCCCCGATGTCGCCCGGGTCGAGGCGGCCTGGATGCGCGCCTATCACGCGGCGGATTCCGCGCCGCTCGACCTTGTGGTACTTGCCGCTGCGGCGCCCGAGATGCTTGCGGACTTGCGGCTCGTCCCGCACCCTTCAGCGGGCTTGATCCGTTCGGACTATCCAGTTGGCTCCATCTGGAGCGCGCATCAGCAGGACATGGTTGCGCCGCTCGTCGACTGGCGACCGCAGGCCGTCCTGGTCGTACGGCCACAGATGACCGTCAATGTCCATATCGTTCCGCCGCAGGACGCGGTCTTTGCGGCCTGCTTGTTCAACGCCGCCACTCTTGGCGCGGCGGCAGAGGCTGCATTTACCGCTGGCCCCGCATTCGATTTCGGAACGGCGCTGATTGGTCTTGCCAGCCTCGGCGCATTCAGCGCCCTCCAACAGCACGAAGGAAATGTCGCATGAAGACCGAAGCTGCCTCATCCAACGGCTCTGGCGCTGCCTTGGCCGCCTTCATTACGCGTACCGAAGGCCTGCTCGCCTCCGTTCCACACTCACTGCCGCTGCTGGCACTGCGCTTGGCGCTCGCGATTCCCTTCTTCAAGTCGGGACTGACAAAATGGGACGGATTCCTGACGCTTTCGCAAGGTGCGCGATATCTCTTCGAACAGGAGTTTAAACTCCATATTTTCGGCAACGAGATCGCCTATCCGTTTCCACTGGCGATGGCGACCGCAGCGGGGATCGGAGAACTGATCCTGCCGGTGTTGTTGATCCTTGGCTTGGCGACACGCTTCGCCGCCCTCGGCTTGCTGCTGATGACGGCGATCATCCAGCTCACCATTCCAGACGGCTGGGCGAATTTCCATCTACCCTGGGCGGCGATGGCGCTGGCATTGATCGTGTTCGGCGGGGGCAGGATCGCGATTGATCCGCTTGTCATGCCACGCCGCAAATGACCTGCGCTTGCAACGTGTTCGGGGCCGCCCTGCAAAAAGAGCCTCGTTCATCGCGCTATCGGCACGTATGTCAATCGTCAGATCGAACGCGGTGTCGTTCCTATTCGTGGCGCAGCCGCTGCGTCAGTCGGAGTGGCTGACATTTGGCGCACTTGTACTTGTCGATATCGGCTCTCCGAGCGGCTACTTGCAGCAAAGTTGCAGCGACGATCAGATCATGGACCGGCTTCTCTTGAATGAGGTTCTTTCTTCTCTCCTCATGGAGCAAGTTAAAAAGACTTTCGAGCTTCTCGTGAGCCGGCGCCTCTTGCCGAGCGACTGCATCCGCCAACTGGATAGTTTGCTCGATGGCCGCAGATCGACCTGTTGATCGCTGCCCTTGACGGAAAGAAGCGATAGATAGTGGCGCTGCTCATTCCCAGGCAAGGTGCAATGTCGGCCACCGATGTCTTTTGGTGACCGATGCGGCGAAAGTATTCTTCCGCCACAGCCGCGATGCCGCCAAGGTGGCGCTCGCCTATACACTCGACACACGCTGGCGCAACCGCGCCGAATTCGCGACCAATCGTGCCGAGGCCGAAGCTTTCCTCAGGCGCAAATGGAACCGCGAGCTCAATTACGGGCTGATCAAGGAGCTTTGGGCCTTCCAGGGCAACCGCATCGCCGTTCGCTATGCCTACGAATATCACGACGACAGCGGTCAGTGGTTTCGTGCCTATGGCAACGAGAATTGGGAATTCGCCGATGATGGGCTGATGCGGGCGCGGCATGCCAGCATCAACGAACACCCGATCACGGAGGCGGAGCGCAAGTTCCGCTGGCCACTCGGCCGCCGACCGGACGATTACCCGGGCTTGGGCGACTTCGGCTTCTAAAGCCAGGTCCAGATCAAGGAGGTCGCCACCATGGCAGGTTTCAAGCTCGACGCGCGGGCACGGCTGTCGATCGAGCTCGCGCTTACCGCCGGACGCAGTGATCCCATTTTTGCCGGGCGGCAGGAAAAGGACGCGAAGGCGCTCGGCATGACCGGGGCTGAGATCGATATGGCCCGCAACGGCTCGAGCTTCGACTTTCAGCTTTCCAGTGCGATCGCCGTGGCGCTCGAACCAAACGTCGAGCACTGCGAGCGTGCCATGAAAGCCGGTATCGACGCACAAGCCTGTGCTGACATTGAAAAGTTGGCGGCCTCGTATATCAACCGATCTCTGTTGAGATCTGCATAGGCCACCGCCATCCATTCTTTCATGACATCTCCAGCGTGCGGCTCACCGAGGCGGGCAATCGCTTCCATGAAACCTCTCAGCCAATGGCCGAGGTAAGATCCGCCTTCGAGAACGTGGCAGGGGACGCCCGGCCCAGTGGCTTGCTGCGGATCGCGGTAACATCGATTGCGGAACAATTTCTTTCCGGCCCGCTCATCGCGTCCTTCGCCGAAGCCCATCCCGGCATCACGATCGACGTCACGGTTACCGACGACATGTTCGACATCGTAGCCGCCGTGCAGGCGTCCGGCTGGGTGAGGTGATCGAGCAGGATATGGTCGCGGTGCCACTGACTAAAGAAGAGAGAGAAGTGGTGGTTGCGACGCCGGGATATTTTAAGGTCCACGGAACGCCCCGCCATCCTCGGGAACTGGTGCATCATCGCTGTATCGGTTGGCGTTCGTCTCCAAGTGCTGCGCCGTACCGATGGGAGTTCGAGGAGGATGGCATAACTTTCGACGTCGCCGTCGAGCCGCAAATCACCACAAACGATCTGCATTTGATGGTCCGGACCGCGCTCGCTGGCGGTGGTATCACATTTGCGTTGGAAGAGACGTTTCGCCCATACATCGATCGTGGCGAGTTGATCACGGCGTTGGACGACTATCTGCCGCCGTTTCCTGGGTTCTTCCTCTATTTCCCTAACCGCCGCAATATGGCCCCCAAGCTGCGCGCGCTCATTGACCATGTTCGCGCGAACAGACTGACCCAGCTTTAATAGTCCAGTGGCTAGAGCTGGTTGGGTTTTGTACGTTTTGGACGCCTATAACGCCCTACCCCTTCCCCGGTCCGGTGGACCCGAACCGGGTGCGTTGCGCCGATTGGTGAGGATGAGCACTCGTCCAAAAGGTGAGATCGCTGGAACCGTGGCGAAAAGACATCCGTCACTGCGGAAGAAGAGGCCATTGTGGATCCTCTTTGAGCGAATGCCCGATCCGCCCGCTTCACTGGATGATAGCCGGTTGTCAGACCTTAAGCGTAGTTGACCGGCAGCCAGTCGTAATTCGTGCTGTCTTTGCGCACATGGCCGATGCCCGGAAAGGCGATATGCGCGCCTGCCACCAGATATTTGCCCTCCACCGCCTGCCGGAACGCAATGTCGCGTGCAGCCACGGCGGCTTTCTGGTCGATATCGAATTCGATGGCGACGCCGGGTTCATCGAATTGCAGAATATCGCCATGGGTGATGTCGCCCCAGAATACGATCATCTCGCCTTCGCTTTCCAGCGTGATGGCGCTGTGACCCGGCGTATGTCCCGCATAAAGAATGGAACCAAGACCGGGAACGGGCGCTGCGTTGTCCGCAAAGGTTTCGAATTTTCCGGCTTCGACGTATGGCGTCACGCACTGATCCGCCTCGCCAAAATGCTGCTTGACGATGCCGGTCGCCGCCTTGGCGTTTGCCGCACTCAGCCAGAATTTGGCCTCCCGCTCATTTACCCGCAATGTGGCCTTCGGGAAGGTGCGCTTGCCATTGCTCATCAACCCGCCGGAATGATCGGTGTGAATATGGGTGAGGACGACATCATCGATGTCATCCATCTTATAACCGGACGCCTCAATGTTTGACACGAGTTTGCCGAGCGATGGCCCTAGATAGGCACCGGTGCCTGCGTCGATCAGTACCAGTCTTTCGCCGGTATTGATCAGAAAGGCGTTGACGGAAGTTGGGACGATTTCGGGCAGAAAGGCATCATCTAACGCGCTCTGCGCATGTTGTTCGCTGGTGTTGGTATAGAGCTTGGCGAGCGGCAGAGCAACGGTGCCGTCCGACAGGGCCGTGACCTCTACGGAGCCGATTTTAAGCCGGTAGAAACCGGGTGCCTGAACAACCGCATAGGGTGCTTTGGCGAAGGCTATCGACGGTGCGACGAAGGGTGCGGCGATCAGGCCGGTCAGAGCGCTTTTGAGAATGGAACGACGGGATGGCATGGGTTTGCTCCTTGGGTGAGGGTGCGGAACGGCTTGCAAGTTCCTGCCCATCAGCTAAGGATGTCTCGGTCAGCAATCAAATCGATATAGCTCATGCAAGTCATCGATCATTTCAATCTACGTTCCTTCGACCTCAATCTTCTCGTGGCCTTCGATGCAATGATGGAAGAGATGAGCGTGACCCGTGCGGCGCAGCGGCTGAAAATTCAGCAGCCTGCCATGAGCCACAATATATCCACCCTGCGCACCCTGTTTCAGGATGAGCTTTTCATCCGTGTAGGTCAGGTGATGAAGCCCACGGCACGGGCGCTCAACTTGTCTGGTCCGGTGCGGCAGGCCTTGCGGCAGGCGCAGGCGGCCGTGTTGATGGCGGACGCATTCGACCCGGCTACCGAGCAACGCACATTCCGGCTGGGACTTTCCAGCGAGGTGGAACTGCTGCTGCTGCCCGATCTGACGGCGCGTCTGCGGGATATTGCGCCGGGCATCCGTATTTTGTCCCGCGGTGGTGATGCGCAGGAGGTCGACGCGATGCTTGATGCGGGTGTCATCGATCTGTCTGTGGGGTGCAGTTATCTGCCGGACTCACGGCACCATAGCGAGCCGCTGTATCAGTCCAGCGTATTGTGCTGTTTCAATCCGCAATTGCTGAAGGTTTCCAATCCGGTGGGCCTTGATGCCTATATGGCCGCACAACACGCGGTGATTTCGCAGACTGACAGCCTGCATGGCTGCGTCAAGGATGCGCTGGAGCATGCAGGTGCAGAACTGGAAGTGGTGGCGGCAGCTCCCGATTTCATGTCGATATTGGCCACGGCGCGTTCATCTGCGGTGATTGCCACCGTTTCATCGCGCATTGCGCTTCGTTATGGGCCGCTGTTGGGACTTGAGGTCAGCCCGGTGCCACTGGCGCTTTCTTTTCCACCCGTGGCAATGGTCTGGCCGCTTCAGATGGACAGCGATCTTGGCTGCGCATGGTTGCGGCAGCAAATCCGTGAGGCGATGCTGAGGACGAACGGGAGCAACGTCGCGGATGTTGCAGCGTAACGTGCAGTAGAGATCAGCGTGCGTTTGAAGGCCTCGCCTTGATAGGATTCGAACCTGAGCGTCAGATGGAAAAAGACGTTACGGCGCGCTTTCTATTTTCAATTCACAGCACACGAAAACAAGTTGCACGACAGCGCGCAGCAAACACGGTCGCGATCCACATTCGCGGCGTAGCTGTAGCCGATGTCGCCCAGTGAGCGACATCGGCAGATGCTATTTCAATCGGCTCAGCAGTTCCAGGGCCACAGCCGGTGCCGACGCGGGGTTCTGGCCGGTGATCAGCTCGCGATCTGTCACGGCATGTGCGGAGAAAGCTGCGTCGGCTTGGCTGAATTGGCCGCCTGCTTGCGTGAGCGCATCCTGCGGATAGAATTTCATCTCGCCGCCACCCAGCAGTCCCTTGGCCATTTCCTCTTCCTGGTTGCTGAAGACCGTGAACTTGTAACCGGCATAGATCCAGTCCATTTGGGCCTTCGCCGTTCCCCTCGTCTCGAACGTCTTGACGAACTCTTGCGCGTCCGGCAGCGTAGACAGAAGCGCAATAGGGCCATGGGTGATGTCACGTTGTTGGTGGGTTAACGGTTGCTCGCTAATCGAGCGCGATGAACACGCCGACCATCAGCTACAAAAACCATCGCTTTCCTCCGCAGATCATCGCCCACGCGGTTTGGCTGTATTTCCGGTTTCCTTTGAGCCTGCGGCTGGTTGAGGAAATGCTGCTTGAACGCGGCATCGTCGTTTCCTACGAAACGATCCGGCGATGGGGCCGCAAGTTTGGCGCGACATACGCAAAGCGATTGCGCCGAAAAATGCCGTCCCGAAAGGATGTCTGGCACCTGGATGAGGTTGTCATTTCCATTGGCGGCCGGAAACATTGGCTTTGGCGTGCCGTTGACCAGGATGGTTATGTTCTCGATGAGATCGTACAGGCTCGTCGCGACACCAAGGCGGCCAAGCGGCTGCTGGTCAGGCTGTTGAAGAAGCAGGGCTTGGCGCCGAAGCGCATGGTCACCGACAAACTGCGGTCATACGGCGCTGCCAAACGGGATGTGATGCCCTCCGTCGAACATCGATCACACAAGGGCCTCAACAACCGTGCAGAGAATTCTCATCTGCCGCTGCGAAAACGAGAGCGGATGATGCAGGGCTTCCGATCCGTCGGCGGCTTGCAACGTTTCATCTCCGTCTTTTCAGCGATCCGGAACCATTTCGTCCCGCCGCACCAGAAACGCTCTGCCCTCGCCAACCACATCCATCGCATCCGCGCTATGACGCAGTGGAAAGCCATAACCGCAGCAGCTGTCTGAGTGCAACGGAAAGGCACGTCATGCGCCCTCAGTCGAACAACGTGACATCACCCCCGAATGCCATCCCGAGGCCAAGGCCAAGCCACGCGAATCCAGAAGCGGTCGAAGAACGGCGGCGTCGCGGGGAAACTTGCGCCCGAGTTCGACGCCCTGGTAGCCGATTGCGGCCGCATCATCCAGGCAGGTTTCGAGCGGGATGTTCGCGCCGAGGTCCTCGAGAACGTCGTTCGCCCAGGACAATGGACTCACTCCAAGACGGACGCCAGGCGGGAGGGAGGATAGGGACTGGTTCATATGGTCTCCAAATTTTGCACCCAGTTTCGCGATCCCGCGCCGCAGGGCGCAGGTTCGAATGACAGGTTTCAGGTCACGTGGACGACCGGACGACGAGCTTGCCCGGAAGGGAAATGGTCTCTCCTTCGCGCTTGCCAGTGACCATTTCCACGATGAGGTCGACCATCTCGCGGCACGGCTGCTCGTAGGTCGTGAGGCCGAACGCGGGTGTCGCGCCGAGTTCGTAGTTGTCGAAGCCGACGACGGCGATGTCCTCCGGCACCCTAAGACCGAACTCGCTACGGATCGTCTCCATCGCGCCGATCGCCAGGATGTCGTTCTCGCACATCAGGACATCGACCCGGTCTTCAGGGGAGGTCTTCAAATATTCACGGGCCGAGGCTCCTCCGTCCTCCCGGCTGTACCGCTCCGCTGAGATGTCCACGATGTGGTCGACACCCTTCTGCCTCCAGAACTCGGCGAAGTGGTGCCTCCGCTTCAATGCGGTCGACAGCGCCGAGGCCCCGGTCATGAAGCCTGGCCGCCGATAGCCCCGTTCATGAAGATGGTCCACGATATCCCTCAGGCCGACTTCCGCGTCGCAGACGACCGCCGGGACACCCTCGATCTGGCTATCGCGCGCGAGGACAAACATGGGCGGCATGCCCGGTCCCAAGCGACGGTCGTTCAAGGTCTCGTCCCGGAATGCGGTGCCGAGGAGAATGATGGCGTCGACCAGGCGCTGGTCGGCATTGAGAAGCGCATGCACATGGTCGAAGTGATTGTTGATGTTGATGAGCATAGCCACGAGACCCGCGGCCTGCAGGCGCTCGGTCAGGGATTCCAGAAACGGAAGTTTCTGCGGGTTGGCGAAGTCGTCGACGAGCACGGCGACCTGATGGGTGACGTTCGTCGAAAGGCTGCGCGCGAGCAGATTGGGCGAATAGTTCAGTTTCTCCGCCGCCTCCAGGATCTTGCGTTTGGCTTCGTCGGTGATCGACGCGCCGGGCTTGAACGCGCGAATGACCGTCCATTTAGACACCCCCGCCGCCTCCCCCACTTCCTTTGCCGTAGCCCGCTTTCGCATGCCTCTCCCCTCGGATGGAACAAATATTCCATCATCGCCTGCCGATGAAATAATCTCTTGCTTTTATAACATCCGGAGATAATATGCACCCACTTGCACCCGGGTGCAAGCGATTTTGCACCCGGGTGCAGGATGTTTTTGCCGCCCAGAGGAGTGGTCGGCCCATCAGGAGGAAGAAATGAAAGCTCTGCTGAAGACGCTCGCCATGAGCGCAATCGCATTCGGTGTCGCCACCTCGGCCGCCGTCGCCGTCAAGGCGCAGGAAATCTCCATCATCGCCGTCACACACGGCCAGGCATCGGACCCGTTCTGGTCGATCGTCAAGAATGGCATGATGCAGGCCGCCAAGGACAGCAACGTCAAGGTCGACTACCGCGCGCCCGAAACCTTCGACATGGTCGCGATGGGCCAGCTGATCGAAGCCGCCGTCAACCAGAATCCGGCAGGCATCGTCATCTCCAATCCCGATCCGGACGCTCTCGGCCCGGCGATCGAAAAGGCCGTCGCCGCGGGCATCCCGGTCATCTCGATGAACTCGGGCATCGCCGCCCAGGAGAAGCTCGGCATCAGGCTTCATGTGGGCCAGGACGAAACTCCGGCAGGCATCAAGGTCGGCGCGAAGCTCAAGTCGCTCGGCCTCAAGCATGTCCTCTGCGTCAACCAGGAAGTCGGCAATGCCGCGCTTGACCAGCGTTGCGCCGGGACCGAGAAGGGCTTTGAAGGCGGCAAGGTAACCGTGCTTCCGACGACCGCCGATCCGGCCGAAATCGAAGCCAAGATTCAGGCTGCCCTGACGTCCGATCCGTCGATCGACGTCATCCTGGGTCTGTCCGCTCCGCTCGTTGGCGAGCGCGCCGTAGCCGTCGTTGAGAAGATGGGCGTTGCCGACAAGGTGAAGGTGGCTTCCTACGACCTGTCCGCCAACTTCCTCCAGGCCGTCGCCGACGGCAAGGCGCTGTTCGCCGTCGACCAGCAGCCCTATCTGCAGGGCTACCTGCCCGTGACCTTCCTCGCGCTCAACGCCCGTTACGGCACCATCCCGGCAGGCAATGTCCCGTCGGGTCCGAGCTTCGTCGAGAAGGACACCGCTGCTTCCGTCATCGAGAAGTCCTCCCAGGGCATTCGCTAAGCGAAGCCCGGCGGTCCCCAACCTCCACGGGGGCCGCCACTCTTGCCTGACGCGCATTGCCATGGAGTCCCTCGCACACTCTGGCTTCGGCGCGACTTGAACGACCATTCTCAAAGGAACGGGCCATGTCCCTCGTCAATGAACAAAACGGCGCGACGGCTTCGCGCGCCGATGAGCGGCTCAAGAAGGTGTCGACCGTCACCTCGCTTCTGCGCCGCCCTGAACTCGGGGCCGTCGCCGGACTTGTGCTCGTTGCGATATTCTTCGTTTTCACCGCGAATCCGGCGATGTTCACGCTCGCGGGCATCATGAACTTCATGGCCCCCGCCGCGCAGCTCGGCATCCTCGCGATAGGAGCTGCCCTGCTCATGATTGGGGGGGAGTTCGACCTCTCCATCGGGTCGATGGTGGCCTTCGCCGGCCTCGTCTTCGGCACGGCTCTCGTCGTGCTCCAGCTTCCCCTGAGCGTCGCGATCCTCATCGCCATGGCTTTCGCGGTCTGCATCGGCGTCACCAACGCCCAGATCACGATCCGGACGGGTCTGCCATCGTTCATCGTGACGCTTGCATTCCTCTTCATTCTACGAGGCCTGACACTCGTGGGGCTCAAATGGGCCAGCGGAGGTTCCACCCAGCTCCGTGGAATGAAGGAAGCCGCCGCCAACAGTCCCCTCGCTCCCATCTTCTCGGGCGATGCGTTTCCGGGATTGTTCCGTTGGATGGCCGAGCTCGGCGTGATCGCCAAGCTTCCCAACGGCAATCCGCAGGTGCCCGGCATTCCCGTCGAAATCCTCTGGTTCATCGCCATCGCGCTTGGCGCAACCTGGCTACTGCTCCGGACCCGTTTCGGCAACTGGATTTTCGCCGCTGGCGGCGATGCATGGGCGGCCCAGAAGTCCGGTGTCCCGGTCCGTCGGGTGAAGACCACCCTATTCGTCATCACGGCGCTCTGCGCCACCCTCGTCGCGATCCTGACCGTCCTCGATGCCGGATCGACCGATGCCCGGCGCGGGTTCCAGAAGGAGTTCGAGGCGATCATCGCAGCCGTTATCGGTGGATGCCTGCTCACGGGCGGCTACGGCTCGGCGATCGGTGCCTTCTTCGGCTCCATCGTGTTCGGCATGGTGCTGATCGGGCTGACCTACACCTCGATCGACCAGGATTGGTATCTCGTCTTCCTCGGCGGCATGCTTCTGATCGCGGTCATCTTCAACAACGTCATCCGCAAGCGCGTCACGGGAGAACGGTGATGAGCAACACCCAGACCCCTCTCATCGAGGTCAAGGACCTCGTCAAAAATTTCGGTTCGGTCATCGCCCTCAACGGCGTTTCCATGAAGGTCCACGCCAACGAAGTCCTCTGCCTGCTCGGGGACAACGGGGCTGGCAAGAGCACTCTGATCAACACCCTGGCAGGCGTGCACAAGCCTAGCTCCGGCGACTTCCTCGTCGACGGCCAGCCGAGGCTGTTCTCAGGCCCGCGCGATGCCCTCGATTCCGGGATAGCCACGGTCTATCAGGACCTCGCCATGATCCCTCTGATGTCGGTCACCCGGAATTTCTTCATGGGCCGGGAGCCATTGAAAGGCTTCGGCCCGTTCAAGACCATGGACATGGACCTCGCCGACAACGTCACGCGCGACGAAATGCACCGTATCGGCATCGATGTTCGCGATCCGCAGCAGGCCGTCGGTACGCTGTCCGGTGGCGAACGCCAGTGCGTCGCGATCGCACGAGCGGTCTACTTCGGTGCCAAGGTGCTGATCCTTGACGAGCCGACGTCGGCCCTCGGCGTGGCTCAGACCTCGATGGTGCTAAAATACGTCAACCAGGTCCGCGAGAAGGGCCTCGGCGTGATCTTCATCACCCACAACGTGCGCCACGCCTACGCAGTCGGAAACCGCTTCACGGTTCTCAACCGCGGCAAGACGCTTGGCACCTTCACGAAGGGCGAGATCAACATCGACGAGCTTCAGAACCTGATGGCCGGCGGCAAGGAGCTGCAGTCCGTTTCGCAGGAACTCGGGGGCACCATCTAGCCCGCTCCGTGGCCCCGGAGTCCGGAAGCCACACCTCACTCCGATCGATGATCGGCTCGATCCAGAAACAAGCCAAGAGGAGTCCGGCGACGACCGGACCAGGTAATGACATGACTTCTTCGTTCCCTCTCGCAGCCTGCGCCGAAATGATCTGGCGCGACAAGCCGATCGAATGGCGCGCCTCCCGTCTCAAAGAGCTCGGTTTCGGTGTCGGTCTCTGGAACTGGCCAGAGCACGACATCGGCAAGCTCGAAGCGACCGGAGCGACGTTCACGATCATGAACGGCTATCTGACGGGCCGCCTCACCGATGACGATGGTGCCGCTGAGCTGCTCAAGACGGCCCGCGAGACCGCGCAGGTTGGCAAGCGCCTTGGTGTTCAGCGCCTGAACCTTCACGGCACCGGACTTGGCGACCGCGGCCTCCCGGTCCAGCCGATCGAGATCGTGACAGGAGCCATGTGGCTCAAGGCCCGCGAGACCTTGTCCCGCATCGTCGACCTCGCCGAAGAGGAAGGCGTGACATTTACGCTGGAGAACCTGAACCTCCCTGTCGACCATCCAGGGGTCCCGTTCGGCCGCGCCGAGGACACGCTGGCGCTGGTCTCCAGCATTGATCATCCGCGCCTGAGGCTCAATCTCGACCTTTATCACGCGCAGATCGGCGAAGGGAACCTGATCGAGCTGTGCCGCAAATCTCTACCTTGGATCGGCGAAATTCAGGTCGCCGACGTTCCCGGCCGATTTGAACCGGGCACAGGCGAGGTCAACTGGAGTGGCATCGCCAAGGCGCTCGCCGCCATGGGCTATTCCGGTCCGATCGGCATGGAGGCCTGGGCATCCGGAGACTCCGACGTCGCTCTCGAAGCCTTCCGCAAAGCCTTCACTCTCTGACAGTTCAAGTCTCCCAAAACAGGAACAAGACAATGCCCAAGAAACCCGTCAACATCGGCCTCATCGGAGCCGGCCGCATCGGCTCCTTCCATGGCGAGACCGTCGCCCGTCGTCTGGTCGATGCCGAACTCGTCGCCATTGCCGACCCGGCTCCTGGTGCCGCCGCAAACCTAGCCGCCAAGCTTGACGTCGACGCCTCCTATACTGACGTCGCCGAGCTGCTCGCCCATCCAGGCCTCGATGCTGTGATCATCGCCACGCCCGCCCGCTTCCACACCAATGTCGTCGTTCAGGCGGCGGAGGCCGGAAAGGCCGTGTTTTGCGAGAAGCCGATGGCCCTTACCCTCGAAGACGCCGAGCGCGCCGTCGCCGCCGCCAAGTTGGCTGGCGTCCCTCTCCAGGTCGGCTTCAATCGACGCTGGGATCAGGCCTTCGCCGAAGGCCGCGCAGCAATCGACGCCGGGAAGGTCGGAACCCCGCAGCTCATCCGCTCGCTCACCCGCGACCCCGGTCCGTTCGGTGCCGATCCGGACCGCATTCCCCTTTGGACCATCTTCTACGAGACCCTGATCCACGACTTCGACACGCTGCTGTGGCTGAACCCCGGTGCGAAGGCCACCGAGGTCTACGCCGTTGGCGACGCGTTGGTCCGCCCGGACGCCAAGGACAAAGGATTCCTAGATACCGCCGTCGTCACCATCCGCTTCGACAACGGCTCCGTGGCCGTGGCGGAAGCCAACTTCTGCGCCATGTATGGCTATGACATCCGCGGCGAGGTGTTCGGCTCAGGCGGCATGATCACCATGGGCGACGTCCGCCGCTCCAGCATGACCCTGTTCGACAGGAACGGCGTGTCCAACGACACATGGCGTCGCGACACCGACCACTTCATCCACGGCTATACCGCCCAACTCGCCTCGTTCGCGAAGTCGGTTCGCGAAGGGAAGCTCTCCGGAGGCGCGACGGGGCACGACGCCCGCCAGGCGCTGGCGATCGCGCTCGCTTGCATCGAGTCGGTCCAGAAGAAGGCCCCCGTGCCCGTGAAGTGATGTCAACGAACTCGGCCGCGATCAATCCGGAGCTATGGACATGATTGACATAGAGCGATCGGCGCGGCCGACGACAATCAAGGACCTCAAAGGTCTGGTAGTATCGGCCTCGTAGAGAACTATGCCCTCCCGCCTTATATCAGAGAAAAAATAGCGCCCTTGATGAAGCGCGTCACCGACTTCGCGGCGGGAATGGATGATCGGCGTAACGGGGGTCTTGATGCCGCGGTCGCGTATCAGCCGGTCCTTGGCGGCATACCAATATTCGGGATCGGCCAGCTTCTTCGTGCTGACGATGATGAGGATATCGTAGTCCGAGCGGTAACCTTTGGGCCGTATGTGGTTCATCGACCCAGGTGCCGCGGGCATAAGACCCGAAGAGAATGACCTTCCAGAATGCGGCCCTTCTTCTTGAATTCCGCCTCCCCACCTTTCAACGCGTTCTCGAATTCCTCGTGGATGATCTCGACAACACGCGCCAGTTCGCGCTGCTTCTTTTCCGGCAAATGATCGAGGCTCGACTTCATCAAGGGCAAAACTCCCACTGAATCACTATCTTAGCGCATGCCCTTACCTGCGCGCCACCGCAATTTCTGAAGGGAAACAGGATCAGTTCGGTCCCGACGGGCTGGTCGATAAGAATGTGCTTGTAGATTGACGACATCGCCGTGGCTCGCGGTGTTTTCTTGATTTGTGAGCTAGTAAACTATGGCACCTTGTGGTCGATCTCGCTCGCCTACAGAGGCTTTACGCGCTCGCATGTTGCAGCATTCTGGAAGGCAAGCTTTCTGGCGAGACCGAACAAGCGCTTGTCATGAGTCGGCTTGATGGGATGCTCTACATCATTGGCA
Organism: Rhizobium sp. 007; assembly: GCF_015353075.1. NCBI lineage: Bacteria > Pseudomonadati > Pseudomonadota > Alphaproteobacteria > Hyphomicrobiales > Rhizobiaceae > Rhizobium > Rhizobium sp. 007. The sequence goes on from NZ_CP064188.1 coordinate 2,082,978, forward strand.
TGGCTGCGAACTGACCGTTTCGACATTTTTAGTCAACAGCATCAGAGGCTACCTAGGAACCGGACGCTGTCAGCGCAACCATGCGATTCGCACTGCGCATCAGAAGCGGATTTTGTGATACTGAATGGCGCGGGATTTTCGATGACGTCAAATTGCGGAGCATTTCATGACTACGCTGCAACAGGTGGCTTTTCGCGCGGGGTGTTCGCTTGCAACCGCAAGCCGGGTCTTAAACCGCAATGGTCCCGTCAGCGACGGAATGGTGCGCAAGGTACGCCGGGCAGCAGCCGAACTCGGTTATCGGCCGCCGGGACTTGCCGCTGGAAAACCTGGGCGACGCCCGGTTGTCGGCGTCCTTATACCGAGCATAACCAATCCGGTTTTTGCCTCATCGCTTTCCACCATTCAAAATCGCATGCTGGTCGCCGGTCACGGTGTTGTAATTGCCCAGTCCAATTATGATCCTGGGCGCGAGGCTGACGCCGTTGCATCACTCCTGAACGACCGTCCAACTGGCCTGATCCTCACCGTTTGCGATCCGCTGACGAGTGCCGCCCTTCTGCCGTCCCTGCCGCCGACGGTTCTCCTCAACAACATGCCGACGCAGCGATTTCCCGCTGCGGTCACGGCCGACAACCGCAGCGCTGGACGCGAACTTACCGACTTTCTGATCGCTATGGGACACCGACGCATCCTCTTCGTATCGGGAAATTTCGTCGCCTCCGACAGAGCTAGATCCCGCTATGCCGGTCATGTCGACGCCATGCATGTAAGGGGCCTTACGCCGCTGGATGCGGTCGAGATCCCGTTTGTCAGCGGTTATGAGGAGCTTGATCTGCGCGAGGCGATGACCACGTTTTCGCCGACAGCGCTCATCGCCTCCAATGATCTTCTTGCCTTCGGCGTAATCGGCGCGCTTCGGCGCGAGGGCTTCTCGGTGCCCCGGGACGTTTCCGTCGCCGGCTTCGACGGTATCGCGATCGGCCGGCTGATGGACCCGCCGCTGACGACGATCGAGATGCCCGATGCCAGCATGGGAGCGACGGCGGCCTCGCTGCTCCTCGATATCGCCGAGAACGCCGCCCCTGCCCGCCATCTCGATGTTGCCTATACGTTGCGCAAAGGCGGAACGGTACGCGATCTCACTCAAGATCCGTCATAGTAAAAGCCGCCGCATGTGTGATGCGGCGGCTTCTTGCTGAGGCGAACGGCTCAGCTGCGCGGCAGCATGCCCTGAACGTCGTCGGCTGCGTCGTCGAGCGCTTCCTTCGGCTCGGCAGAGCCGTCGACGACGCGCGAAAGGTTGTCGACGATCGTCTGCGTGACCTTCACGCCATTGCTGCCCGGGAAGGCATACCAGGGCACCATCACCGGCATCTGGCTCAAGCCCGCCTGGAAGAGCGGGTTCTGCTTATAGAAATCGCCAAGATATTCGGCCGACTTGGCGGCAAGTTCGTTGTTCGGAACATAACCTGTACCTGGAACGACGACGGAAGCGCCATAGGGGCCGGCAGCGAACTTGGCGAACTTCCAGGCGGCGTCCTGCTTTGCTTCATCCTGCGTCAGGATGACGACGGCATTGCCGCCCGTCGGCAGGCGCCCGTTGACCGGATCGATCAGCGGGATCTTGGCCGTGCGCAGATCGAACTTGTTGCCGACATTCTTGATCGTGTTGCGCAACGCGCCGGTCGTCTGGAATTCAAAACCGACCTTGCCGGCGGCAAAGGCCTGTTCACCGGCAGCCTTGGTGAAGACCGGCATGCCGCCTTCAGTGACCATGCGGTGCAGGGTCTCGACGGCCTTCTGACCTTCCGGGCCATTGAAGGCAACCTTGCTCTCATCCTCGTTCAGCATCTTGCCGCCGGCGCCGAAAAGCAGAGCCGAAAACATCCAGTCGTCGCCCTGCCAGCGGAAATCGATGCCGTCAACGCCGTTGCCGAGCGCCTTGATCTTGCCGCCAAGCGCAATGACCTCGTCCCAGGTCTTCGGCGGATTGTCCGGATCGCCGCCGGCTGCCTTCACGAGATCGGCATTGTAGTACATGATCGGGTTGGAGGTCGCAAAGGCGAGACCGACCTGCTTGCCATTGACTTGCGCAAGCTTGAGGATCGTGTCGGAGAAACCCTGCTCGGCCATGTTCCCGTCCTTTTGGACGAGCGGGCTCAGGTCAAGACCGACGTTACGCTCGCTCAGCATGCGCAGGCGATTGAGGCCGACGAATGTGACGTCCGGCAATTCGCTGGTGCCGACCTGGCGAAGGATCGTTTGGATACCTTCTTCGTAAGTTGCAGACGGGCTTGCGAACTGGATCTTGATATCCGGATTTTCTTCCATGAACTTCTTCGAGATCGTGTCCATCACGTCCTTGAAGAAGCCGGGCATGGGGTAGTGAACCGTAAGCGCTGTTTCGGCACGAGCCGGAAGCGAAATTGCCATCGATACAGCCGCTACGGCGAGAAGCTTGGTGATATGTTTCATCGCTCGTTCTCCTTTGTTAGAACCGGTCAGCCTTTAAGACCGGTCATGGTGATGCCCTCGACGAAACGCTTCTGCGCCAGCAGGAAGACGGCAACGAGGGGAAGGGTAATGGTCAGCGTTGCCGCCATCAGCGCGCCATAGTCGTCGCCAGCTTCGGCGGCGCGGAAATACATCAGGCCGAGCGGCGGCGTCGCATAATCCTGCCTGCTGATGACGACCAGTGGCCAATAAAGATCGTTCCAGTGGGCGACGACCGAAAAGATCGCAAACGCGGTCACTGCAGGCCAGGCGTTGGGAACGATGACGCGGGCGACGATACCGAGTTCCGACATGCCGTCGAGCCGGGCGGCATGGATGAGATCATCCGGCATGGCGCGAAAGAACTGCAGAAACATGAAGATCGCGAAAACCGAAATCGTAAAGGGCGCGACAAGGGCGGCATAGCTGTTGAGCAGCGAAGCGCGGTCGAAGGCCACATAAAGCGGCAAGGCAGTTGCGTGAATCGGCACCAGAAGGCCGAGCATGACCAAGACCATCATCATGCGTGCGGCGCGGAAGCGCAGCTTCGCCATAGCATAGGCGCAGGGGATCGCGACGAGCACCTGGAAGAAGAAGATCAACCCGCAGACGACGACCCCGTTCCACAGCAGCCTTCCCATCGGCACGCGGCTCAGCGCCTTGGTGAAGTTCTCCACATAGGTGAAGTGCTCGGGGATCAGCAACAGAGATGAGGTGAAAATATCGCTCTGCGCCTTGCCGGCGGTCGAGATCATGAAGACGTAGGGCGCCAAAAACACAATGGCGCCAAGGCAAAGCAGTGCCAGACGGATAATTCTGCCGAGGGGAAGGGCGCTCATCGTCATGTGTAGTGGACCCGGCGATCAAGAAGGCGATACTGCAGGAACATCAGCACCACGAGGATTGCGAGAAAGACGACCGTCATCGCCGAAGCATAGCCGACGCGCAGGTAGACGAAGCCTTCCTGGTAAATGGTGAACAGCAGCACCTCCGAGGCTTTGTTCGGACCACCTTCGGTCAGCGTCTTGACCGTCTCGAAGACCTTAACGGCGTTGGTGATGCTGATGGTGATGACAAACAGCGTCGTCGGGCCGAGCATCGGCCAGGTGACCAGAAAGAAGCGATCGACTGCGGATCTGGCGCCGTCCACCTCGGCTGCGGCATAAAGCTCACGCGGGATCGCCGTCAGGCCAGCCAGGAAGAGCACCATATTGAAGCCCGCCGATTGCCAGACGCCGATGATCGACAGGCTGTAAAGCACCGTGCCGGAGCTGCCGAGCCAGTTCGGGCCGGAAAGGCCGACAAGCGAAAGCAGGGCGTTGAGCGGGCCGATGGTCGGATGGAACATATACTGCCAGACGGTCGCCATGGCGACGATCAGCGAGGCGACAGGCAGGAAATATGCGGTGCGAAAGAAACTGCGCGCCGTGGTCTCGCTTTCGATCAGCATGGCAATGCCGAGCCCGAGGCAGATCGAGACCGGCGCGACAATTGCCGCATAGACCGCCGTGTTCCACAGCGACCTGCGAAAGGTGCGATCGGTGATCAGGTCAGCGTAGTTTTCCAAGCCGACGAAACGGAACGTGCCATAGCCGAGCTCGAAATCGGTGAAACCGAGGATTATGACAGCAACGACCGGCAGGAGCACGAAGAGGAAAAGCAACACGATCGCCGGCAGCGCCAGCATCCAGGCAATGCGGGCTTCGCTCAGCCGATGCGCTGCGGCCGGATCTGGCGGCATGGCCATGGAGGTGACGCTAGCCATGCGCCTTCTCCAACTTGGCATCGGCAGCAGCAACGACATTGCGCAGGCGCGAGCCGTCTTCGGCAAAGACCATGGCCCGTTCGCATGAGAGCTGAAGGCTGACAGGGACGCCGGCTGAAAGACCGGCGGCCCGCGCAGGCGAAAGCTTGACGATCATTGTCTCGCCGATCGCATCCAGCCGGCAATAGATGATGACCTCTGATCCCAGGAACTCGATCCGCTCGATGCATGCGGCAAGCCCGTCATGCCTGCTCTCGGCAAGGTGAACGAATTCCGGGCGAATGGCGACGGTGACCGGAGCTTTCGACTGCGCCATGGTCTTAAGCGCCAGGCGAATTCCGCCAAAGGCGACGATACCGCCTTCAGCAACCGCCGGCAGCAGGTTGATGCGCGGCTGGCCTATGAAGCGGGCAACCTCGATATGCGCTGGGTCATCATAGATTGCTTGCGGCGTCGCGAGCTGCAGAAGATTGCCGCCGATCATCACGGCGAGCCGGTCCGCCATTGAGAGAGCCTCCGCCTGATCGTGCGTGACATAGACGGTGGGTACGCCGGCGCGGCGATGCAGCTCGACGATTTCGCCGCGCGCATGGACGCGCAAGTTGGCGTCAAGATTGGAAAGCGGCTCGTCCATCAGGAAAACGCTTGGTTGGCGTACCATGGCGCGGGCAAGCGCCACGCGCTGACGCTGGCCGCCGGACATCTGGCCAGGCTTGCGGTCCAGCAAATGGTCGATCTTCAACGATTTCGCCATCTCCCTGACGTCACGCTCAATGCTTGCACGGATCGTGCGCTGGCCGGGCGTCAGCGGCCCCATAAATGGCAGGCGCTGCATTCTTGAGAGCCGGCGCATTGCAAGCGGCACGGCGATGTTTTGCGATGCCGTCAGATGCGGGTAGAGCGCGTAGGATTGAAAGACCATCGCGATATTGCGATCGGCCGCTGCCATCGCCGACACGTCGCGCCCGCCGATCACAATTTCGCCCTCGTCGGCCTGGTCGAGACCGGCAAGGATACGCAGCAGGGTGCTCTTGCCGCAACCGGAAGGACCGACAAGTGCGATGAACTCGCCGGGCTGCGCATCGAGGCTCACGCCCTTGAGGATTTTGCTGCCGCCGAAGGACTTCGTGATGCCGCGAAGCGAAAGCGCGCTCATTCGGCCGGCTCCTGCGTCTTTGCCGCATGCGGATAGACCTCGTGCACGACGTCGTCGAGAACATGCGCGGTCATGCCGGGAACCGCGACGGTGTGGCTTTCGGCATCATCGCCGAACTCGTGGACAACAGCACCGATCAGGCGCTTTCCCGGCATCTCACGCTCCATCTTGTCGATGATGAAGGCGGCCGACGGTCCCCATGTCAGCGCTGTCTGTTCGAAGCGTCCCTGCCAGGCCCAATGCAGATGGCCGCTGGCAAAGAGCGCGACGTCATGTGCGGCGATCAGATCGTAAAGCCGGCGGCGCTGGGACGGCCTGACGCTCCAGTAACCGGTATCGCCTTCATGCGGCTCGTCGACGAAAAGCGGCTTGTGCGCAAAAAGCGCGACGCGCCGGCCGCCCCGGTCTTCCAAAGCCTTCCGGAGCCATTCGAACTGCGCTTCCTCCTCGTCATCCTCATGGCCGAGCAGCAGCGAATTAAGACCGACGAAGCGCCAGGAACCTGCGTCCTCCAGCCATCGGTCCTCGCCCGCCAGCCGCCGCCAGCGCTGAAGCCGCTCAGTATTGACCGGCTGACGCGAGCCTGGGAGATCGCCGACATCGTGGTTTCCCGGAACGATAAGCATCGGGATGGAAGTCTGGCGCATGAGGCCCATCGAAAAGATGATGTCCTCGTCCAGATCCGCGCCGTCGACGCTGAGATCGCCGGTATGGATGATCAGATCGGCACCGGTTTTTTCGATCCATGTCAAAAGCGGCGCCCAATTGCCGTTGAAATGCGGCTTGTTCGGGCTGAAATGCGTATCGGTGATCTGAATGATTTTCATGGACGCGCCTCCGGGTGAGGGAAGCGTCAATCGCCCTTTTGAACAAGCGGCGCTTCTTGGCGACCTCTCTAGAAGGCTCCCATGTCAAATAGGCAGCGGCGGTTTTCAGCTGTTTTCCAGTTTTGTCATCAGCCCGTCATGAAGCATCGTGTCTTCGGAGGCTCAAAAGAGAGACCCCGCATTGTTCTGGCCTGTCTCGCATCGATCTATTGCAGTGTGGCCTCGGACCGCTTCGTCCTTACGGTGACGATAAAGGCGGCCGTAAACAGGATGGAGAGCATCAACACGATGGTCGGAGCTGGCGCGCTATCAATGAAAAAAGACAGATAGATTCCAGCACCTGAAGCGATTAAGGCGATGACCACCGACAGGATGAGCATCCTGCTGAAGCTGCGCGTCAGCAGGAAGGCAATAGCCCCCGGTGCAATCAGCATCGCGATGGCGAGGATAATTCCGACCGCCTTCAACGCACCGACAACGGTCAGCGAAATCAGGCAGAGCAAGCCGTAGTGCAACAGGTTGACCCGAAGGCCGACGGCCCTCGCCTGGGCCGGATCGAAGGCATGCAGCAGGAAATCCTTCCACTTGATACCGATGATGCCCGCAGTCATTGCCGCAATGACGGCCGCCTCGGCAATGTCGCGCCAGCCAACGCCCAGCATGTCCCCGAACAATATGTGATCGAGATGCACCTCGGACTGGATTTTGACGTAGAGCACCAGGCCGAAGCCGAACATGCCTGAAAACACGATGCCCATCACCGTATCCTGCTTGATGCGGCTGTTGTCTTTCAAAAAACCAGTGGCAACCGCACAGAACATGCCGGTGACGAAGGCGCCAACTGCAAAAGGGATGCCGATGATATACGCAATGACCACGCCAGGAAAAACCGCATGGGAGATGGCATCGCCCAGCAATGACCAGCCCTTGACCACGAGAAAACAGGAAAGCAGCGCCGTCGGCACGGCCACAAGCATCGAGATGACCAGCGCATTGACCATAAAGCCGAACTGGAAAGGCGAAAGCAGCGTCTCAAGGATATTCATTGACGGGCCTCGTGAACTTCGGCCGCCCTGCGACGCGCCGCCAGCATTCCGTGTTTGGGAGCAAGGAAGAAGGCGGCAAGGAAGAGGAGGGTCTGCAGCACGACGATGATGCCGCCAGTTGCGCCGTCCAGGAAATAACTCGCATACGCACCGACGAAACTGGTCGCCGCGCCGATGACGACGGCGATCGCGAGCAGCCGGGGGAAGCGGTCCGTCAGCAGATAGGCAGTGGCGCCCGGGGTCACCACCATACAGATGACGAGGAAGGCACCTACCGTCTGAAGGGCGGCGACCGTCGATGCCGAAAGCAGCGTGAAGAACATGATCTTGAGCGCAGTGGGATTGAGGCCGATCGACCGGGCATGGGTCTCGTCGAAGAAGGTGACCATGAGATCCTTCCATTTGACGAGAAGGATGGCGAGCGAGACAAAACCGATGACGGCGAGCTGGAGAGTGTCCTCCGGCGTGATGGCGAGAATGTTGCCGAGCACGATGGTCTGGACGTTCACCGAGGTCGGCGACAGGGACACCATGAAGAGGCCGAGCCCGAAAAAGGAGGAGAAGATCAGGCCGATAATGGCGTCCTCTTTCAGCCTCGTACGCTGGTTGAGGAAGAGCATCGCGGCGGCCGCAAGGCCGCCGGAGAAGAATGCGCCGACCGAAAAGGGCAGGCCCAGCATATAGGCGCCGGCCACCCCGGGGACGATGGAATGGGAAAGCGCATCGCCGATCAGTGACCAGCCCTTGAGCATCAGGTAGCAGGATAAAAACGCGCAGACACCGCCGACCAGAGCCGACACCCACATGGCATTGAGCATGTATTCGTAGGTGAAAGGCGCGATGAGGAAGGCCATCAGCGCGAGCCTCCATTACCCCGTGGCTCGTGCGCGACGAACCGGCCATCTTGCAGCACGAGCGGGCGTTCGTCGTCGGTCATCACATCGATCGGATGTGACTGGCCATCCTTAGCCTCGGCCAGCAAGAAGTGGCGCAGCACGCCGCCAAAGGCCTTTTCAAGATTTGCCTGCGTGAAAGTCTCGGCAGTCGTGCCATGGGCGAGCACTGTGCCTTTGACGAGCACGGTGCGGTCGCAGAATTCAGGCACCGAGCCGAGATTGTGCGTGGAAACCAGCATGACCCGGCCCTCGTCGCGCAACTCGCGAAGCAACGCGATGATCTGGTCCTCGGTCTTTACGTCGACACCGGTGAAGGGCTCATCGAGCAGGATGACGCGGCCGTCCTGGGCGAGCGCACGGGCCAGGAAAACGCGCTTCTTCTGCCCGCCTGACAGCTCGCCGATCTGGCGTGTGCGGAAGTCGCTCATGTTGACGCGTGCGAGTGCCGATGACACAGCAGCGTGATCTGCCGCCTTCGGGATGCGCATCATGCCCATGTGGCCGTAGCGGCCCATCATGACAACGTCCTCGACCAGGACTGGAAAATCCCAATCGACCTCCTCGCTTTGCGGCACGTAGGCGACGAGGTTCTTGCGGAGCGCCTCACCGACTGACATCCCGAGCACTCTTATGTCGCCCTTGGCGAGACGCACGAATCCCATGATCGACTTGAACAGCGTCGACTTGCCGGAGCCGTTGACCCCGACCAGTGCGGTGATCGTGCCCATCGGGATCTGGAAACTCGCATCCCAAAGCCCAGTATGGCCATTGCGATAGGTGACGGTGGCGCTTCTCACCGCAATGCCCGATCCCGCATCGAAAGACCCGGGACGGGCAAGATTGCTGAGCGGCTCATTCATTGCGACAGGCCCTCGACAAGGCCCTTTTCGACAGTATCGGAAGTTACGCGGAGCAGATCGATATAGGTCGGCACAGGCCCGTCCTCCTCGCTGAGGGAATCCACATAGAGCACGCCGCCGTAATGTACGCCGGTTTCGCGCGCCACCTGCCTGGCCGGCTTGTCGGACACCGTGCTCTCGCTGAAAACGGCAACGATCTTGTTGGCATCGATGGCATCGATCACCTTGCGGACCTGTTGTGGTGTTCCCTGCTGGTCGGCATTGATCGGCCAGAGATAGAGTTCCTTCAGGCCAAAGTCACGGGCGAGGTAGGAAAAGGCGCCCTCGCTCGACACCAGCCAGCGCTTATCCTCGGGAATCTGCGCAAGCTTTTCTCGGATCGGCGTAATGGTCGCCTCGATTTTCTCTTTATAGGCGGCAGCGTTGGCCTCGTAGGCCGCGGCGTTCTTTGGATCGTACTTGACGAAGGCATCGCGGATGTTGTCGACATAGATCAGGGCATTCTTCGGCGACATCCAGGCATGCGGGTTGGGCTTGCCGGTATATGGTCCTTCGGAAATGCTCATCGGTTGAACGCCTTCCGAGACGACGACACCTGGAACGTCACGGAGGTTGACGAAAAACTTTTCGAACCAGCGCTCGAGATTAAGGCCGTTCCAGAGGATAAGTTGAGCGCCCTGCGCCCTTTGTATGTCACCGGGTGTCGGCGAATAATTGTGGATTTCCGCACCCGGTTTGGTGATCGATTCCACGATGGCGGCATCGCCCGCCACGTTCTTGGCCATGTCGGCGATGACCGTAAATGTCGTCACCGCCTTGAACTTCTCCTGAGCCGCTGCCGGCATCGCTGCGACCGCCACGATTGCTGCCGCGATCAGTCCGGCCAACAAGCGCCCTACCCGTTTCAACATGCCGATGCTCCTTGCTGCGAATGATTTGCATATGCAGTCTTATGGAAAGGCCTCCATCTTTGCAAGTGCGACTTATTCGCAATTATGAAAGCTTCGTGAAATTTGATCTGCGAGCCTGAATGGGACGGCGGCATCTACCATGGCGCTGCCACCCGATTATCCGGAAAAATTTCGAACCCTGGCCTGTCGGATTGCGCAAGGGACCTTCGTCTTATCATCAGCATTGGCGAAACGCACGCGATAGAGAGGAAAGACCCATGTTCCGCACGGCCCTGATTGCAGCAGCCCTGTTTGTCACCAGCTCCCTCCTTGCCGAGGCCCAACCGGCGGGCAACCGCGTTAAGGTCAACGGCATGCAGATCTATTACGAAGTGTCCGGCGATGGCGATGCGTTGGTCGTGCTGCACGGCGCCTATATGAACATCCCCTCCATGGGAACAATTGTCCCGAAGCTCGCCAAAACCCATAAGGTCTACGCGCTCGAACTTCAGGGGCACGGCCGCACCACCGACATCGACCGGCCGATCACCTATCCCAACCTGGCCGACGACGTGGCGGCCTTTATGGACGCGGTCGGGCTCAAGAAGGCCGATATATTCGGCTACTCCATGGGTGCGGCCGCCGGGCTGCAAGTTGCCATCCGCCATCCCGAAAAGGTGAACAAGCTGATCGCAGCCTCCGTCGCTTATGATGCTGAGGGCTGGCAGCCGGAGTTCAGGGCCTTCATCCCGCAAATGACGGTGGAAATGTTTGTCGGCATGCCGTTTGCTAAGGACTATCGCAAGCTTGCCGCCAATCCCGACGGTTTTCCCGCCCTGGTCAAGAAGCTGATCGCGCTCGAAGACGAGCCGATGGCATGGGAAGCGGACGTCAAGGCGATGAAAACACCGGTGCTGATCGTCACTGGCGACGCCGACGTTGCGACCCTCGAACATTCCGTTGCCATGTTCCGGCTGCTCGGCGGCGGCACTATGGGCGACATGGGCAAGCCGCTGCCGGCATCGCGCCTCGCCGTCATGCCGGCGACGTCACACACGGCTGTCATCAACCAGCCCGAGCTCCTGCACGCCTTCATCGAGCCCTTCCTGAAGGGCGAGACGCCGAAGGGCATGTTCGAGTAGCCTACGTATCGCTGCCAGTCGTAAGCGAATATCACAGCCAGTCGTGAACATGCATGTCAGCCAGAACGAAGGCCCACCATCGTGAGCCTTCGCATCCCGCCTGGCAGCGGACAGATTTTTTCGCGGTTAACGAAAGGAGGCTTGATGAACCCGCATCAGAAACCGCTGAGATCAAAGCAGCTCAACAAAAAGCCGATGTTTCACCGGCATTGCGAACCGGCCTGTTCGGCCCTGCTGCGCTCACCGATAGATATCGGCCACCCTGTCGCGCGATTTCATCGCCTTCGAATATACGACGGGCGATCTGAAAACCGGCATGACATCGTCGAGGGACCTTGCTGAAACCACGCTCAGGAAAGGGTCCTCTGCCATCCGGCATGGAAATCGACCTCATCGCCGTAAAGGAAAAGCGCTGGAGATTCTTAAGACCAGGATCTCAGATCAGGAGGCTTGCGCGCTGTAGGCCAGGTCATCATCGGGCGTGGTCACCTCCACGGGTCGGCGCGCAAATTCCGAGGCTGGAACGGGTCGTCCCACGTAGAATCCCTGAACATCGTCAATTCGGCATTCCCGCATCAGCTCGAGCTGTTCTTCCGTTTCGACGCCTTCTACGAGAATGCGATGCCCACGATTGCGGATGAGCCGGATTATATCGCGCAGCATGGATCTTCCACGCGCAGTATCGCTGTCGTGAAGGAAGGATCGATCAATCTTGACGGTGTCGAAGTCGATCAGGCGAAGCCAGGAAAGACCCGCGAAGCCGGTGCCAAAGTCGTCCAGCCAAATCTTGATGCCAAGCGCTTTCAGGTCGCTAATGCAACGGATAACATCCGAATGCATTTCCAGTTCAAGCCCCTCGGTTATTTCGAACGCGATCCTTGCGCCCATCACGCCGGTCTCGGAAAGGACGGCGGCGACGCAGGAGGCAAAACCAGGTGCTCTCAACTGGATCGGCGAAACATTCACGCTCACCAGTTCGATATGATTTGCAGCCAGCAGTTCCCTGCAAACGGTGCGCAGCGCCCAATAGCCAAGTTCCATTATCGCACCGGATCGCTCGGCTACCGGGATGAAGAGACTTGGCGGCGCTGCAGTGCCGTCAGGCATGCTCAGTCGCATGAGAGCCTCGACCGCATGCACGTTGCCACTTTCGACCTCTTGAATCGGCTGATAGACAAGGGAGACGAGCTCCTGAGCCACGGCAACCTTCAAAAGTGCGGCTATGTGCGCCGTTTCGTCACCGCTTTGAGGATCGTTCGGATCGAAAAGTTCTGCGCAATTGCGGCCGTTTGCTTTCGCCGAGTAAAGAGCGCGATCCGCTTCGTTGATGATTTTCTCAAGTTTCGAACCAGATTCTGGTCTTGTGACTGCCGCCCCAACGCTGACTGTCACCACCGGCACCCCGTCGAGACGCTGCCCGTGCGCAATTTTAAGGTCTTCGACGGTTCGACGGAGTTTTTCAGCGAGATCCGCAGCCTCCACGTCGTTGCGCAGCGCAGCGATTACGATGAATTCCTCGCCGCCGTAACGCCCAATCGTCGCCCCTATAGACGCCACAGCGTCGTCAAGTGCCGTCGCCACAGCGATGAGGCATCTGTCCCCCTCCTGATGACCATAGAAGTCATTATATTTTTTGAAGAAATCGACATCGATCAGAAACGTGGCAAATTCGATCCCCTGCGTTTGCCATTTCTCCCAAAAGTCACGCAACTTTTGGTCGACGGCCCTTCGATTTTCCAATCCGGTCAATGGGTCGGTATTCGATAGCCTGAGAAGTGCTTTTCCCCGCTCCGAGGCTTCCTGGTGCTGGAGGTCCGCCTCATGCGCGTTGAGGAAGACGTTGAAGCGTTCCTTGTTAAGCTTCCAATTCACATAGGACGTGAATGTGAAACACGACAAGTAGAACGTCACGAAGGCGAGATCGTAGGAAGGCCCGGGACTGAAGACTGCAAGCGATGCAAGGAAAATCGCCAGCACCAGGCTCGATGCGATAACCGATAATGCAAAGCGAAAGCTGAAGAAGAGGTTCGCGCCCATCATGAAGATCGCGCCGAACACCATATAGTAGGACAGACTTTCAACTCTTGTCGTCAACAGCGTCGGAATGACCCACCCCGCATAGCCCAGGACCAAGGCGGCCGCGCATGTCAGATCGAGGTAGTTGGTACGAACGCCTCGCCGAAGTTGAACTTCAAGCACGAGCAAGGCTCCGAGCCCGACGATCACCCGCGCGATTATGGTGAACATCGCCACATCCGGAACAAGGAGCAGGTCGGTCACGAAGAACATCAGATAGACCGTGACTGCCAACCAAAGGCCAGCGCGGGTCGACGTTCTACGACGCTGATCGCCCTGTTCGAGATAGAGAGCGCGCAGATCGCAGGACTGATAAGCCTTTTCCTGCGCAATGAGCGTTGTCTCGACTTCTGCCAGCGTGTGCCTCATGCACGGTTCACCCGAACTCATCGAAAGGTTTCCGTCCGCTTCCGCGTCGTCGAAACAATTTGCGGTCATTGCAGATGGCACGGCCAAGGTTGTCGCGACGATAGTTATTGTCGATGAAGTTTTGGTTAAGCCCCATGCCCGCACAAGGTTGCCGGGTGACAATGGGTTACCAATTTTCCGCTATTGCGCCATTTATTAAACTCTAGCGCGAGGCAATTTCTTTTTCTATAGTTAGCTTAGTATTAACGGAAACAACAAAGTGAACCGATTTCAGACAGCTCTCGACGGAGTTAGCCTCGTCACCCCTGATCTCATCGCGGGGAGTTCAAAATCATCAGACAGCGCGTATCTGCAAGAACGCTTTATTGAAGGGCGTGCAGAACTGGCCGTTTTGCTCGCCTTAAGCGAGCAGCAATTCCAGAACCGCTTGCCGGCGGCAGAAATCGTCCGCGATCTGACGACGCGGCTGAGTGACCTGAGGCAAAAGCTGCCTTCCTCCGTCTGGCAGCGCCTCACGCCGATTGCGCGCGAACATCCCGTCGCTGCCTATCTTCTTGAAGATCCCCTGACCCGCTGGTCCTTCGAAAAACCTCGCGGCTACTCGGGCGACGCTCAACTTCTCGACTTCATTTACGAGCATCCGAGCATGAACCCGGCGATCGAAAAGGCTTCCGCTCTGGGACGGGATCTTTATGCATACACAAAGCAAGCTTCGTCATCTGTCGCTGTGCGCGAAAGGCGGAACCTTCTGACCGCAAAGGTGGACGCCATCGCATCTGGTCGGCCGGGCGACACCGAGATCCTGACGATCGCCGCTGGACATCTGAGGGAAGCGGACCAGTCGCAAGCCTTGCAGGGCGGCGCGATCAGTCGCTGGGTGGCGCTCGACCAAGACCCGCTCAGTGTCGGATCAGTGGCGCGCGACTTTGCCGGAAGTCCGGTCGAGGCCATCAATGGCTCCGTACGCACGCTCTTGTCACGTTCTCAGCAACTGGGGCGTTTTGACTTTATCTACGCGGCCGGCCTCTACGACTACCTTGCGCACAATGTGGCAGTGAAGCTTACTGAACGTTGCCTGCAGATGCTCAAGCCCGGCGGTCAATTTCTGTTCGCCAACTTCGCGCGCGACATACACGTCGAGGGATATATGGAAACGTTCATGAACTGGGCTCTTCTATGGCGCTCTCAATCGGAGATGTGGTCGATTATAGGGGGCCTTCCAAATCAGGATCGGTTTGAAGCAAAGGTGGAGTTCGGCGAAAACAGGAACGTCCTCTACGCGATCCTGCAGACCTGAAGTTCGATGCTGATGCGGGCCGCCTGAGACATAGATCGCCTCGACCGGCTCTTACCGGAACGGCGGTCGTGAAGAGGCAGCAACAGCGCCGCGCCTTTGCGCGGCGCTTGAACCATCTGTGCAGGTTCAAACCGCCAGGACCGCGGCACAATCGCCAGGTTTTATCAGTCCCGGAAAATGCCGCGCAGCGAGGATGCCGGTCATTCTTGAGCGGAGCTCGACCGGAAGACTGCCGGTTCTTCCGACCGGATGGATGCGAGCCACAACCTCACCCTTTTTCACGGGCTGGCCGAGGTCGACTGCAAATTCGACGAGCCCGGCTTCCTCTGCGAAGAGGAAGCAGTCTCCATCTGGCATGTCGAGCCATTGGGTGGGCTGCTCTTCGACGACACCCTCAACGATGCCGGCATGCGTTAGAACGTTCATCACCCCGCGTTTGGCAATAGCCGCGCTTTTCGCCGTCGCCGTCCCGCCGCCGCCAAGCTCGGTGGTGATGAAGATCTTGCCCATCTCCTCGGCGGCCGTGTCGTACATGCCGACGGCGTCGATCTCCAGCATTTTCATCGAGTAGGGCGCGCCGAACGCCTGC
This sequence comes from Rhizobium sp. 007, assembly GCF_015353075.1. Lineage (NCBI taxonomy): Bacteria > Pseudomonadati > Pseudomonadota > Alphaproteobacteria > Hyphomicrobiales > Rhizobiaceae > Rhizobium > Rhizobium sp. 007. The sequence goes on from NZ_CP064188.1 coordinate 2,098,387, forward strand.
ACGAACTCGAAACCCTTCGCCTCCTGTTTCTTGTCTGGAAGAATGTGGGCGGCGCAGAAGGGCAGAAAATCGAGTGTCCTGCCGCCCGAATGGAAATCGAGCACGATATCGGCAAGCGGCAGAAGGACCCGCTGGAAATAATCGGCGATCTTCTGTGTGACCGTGCCATCCGGCCTGCCCGGAAAGCTGCGGTTCATATTGCCCTTGTCGATCGGCGAGGTTCTGGTCTGCGACAGGAACGCCGGATAGTTCATGGCGGGCACGATGATGACGCGGCCTTTGACCTGTTCTGCCCGAAGCGTGCGGGCAAGATCGAAGAGTGCGATCGGCCCTTCATATTCATCGCCGTGATTGCCGCCTGTCAAAAGAGCGGTCTGGCCGCGGCCGTTTCTTATGACGGTGATCGGGATCATGACCGATCCCCATGCGGAATCATCGCGGCTGTAGGGCAGCCGCAAGAACCCATGCTGAACGCCGTCCGCCTCGAAATCGACCGTCGCACTGATCGGCGATGGGCGCATTATTGTATCGCTCATCATCCCATCAGTCCTTGACCATCAACTTTCGCGGCACGTTGGCGAGGCACTCGACGCCAGTCTTCGTGATCAGAATGCTTTCGGTCGTCTCGAAGCCCATGTCTTCGAGCCACAGACCTGTCATGAAATGGAAGGTCATGCCGGGTTTCAATTCCGTCTTGTCGCCGGGACGCAGGCTCATGGTCCGCTCGCCCCAATCCGGCGGATAGGAAAGCCCGATCGGATAACCGGTACGATTGTCCTTCACGATCCCGTATTTTTTCAGGACCGCAAAGAAGGCATTGGCGATGTCTTCGCAGGTATTGCCGGGCTTTGCGACGGCAAGGCCGGCTTCCATGCCTTCGAGCGTTGCTTTTTCCGCATCGAGAAAAGCCTGCGTCGGCTTGCCGAGGAAAACCGTGCGCGAAAGCGGCAGATGGTAGCGATTATAGCAGCCGGCGATCTCGAAGAAGGTTCCCTCGCCCCGTTTCAACGGCCGGTCATCCCAGGTGAGATGCGGGGCAGAGGCCTCCACGCCCGACGGCAGCAAAGGCACGATGGCCGGGTAATCCCCACCGATCCCGTCGACGCCTCTTGTCCCCGCATCATAGATCTCCGCGACGAGATCGCATTTGCGCATGCCGACCTCGATCTTGTCGAAGATGCGCTGATGCATGGCTTCGACAATGCGGGCGGCATTGCGCATATATTTGACTTCTGTCTCGCTCTTGACGGCGCGCTGCCAGTTGACGAGCGCCGTCGCGTCGACGAAACGGGCATTCGGCAGATGCTTTTGCAGCGAAGCGAAGGCTGCCGCCGAAAACCAGTAATTGTCCATCTCGACGCCGATCGAAATCTTACTGTGGCCGCGGTCCGTCAAAATGCCGGAGAGGTAATCCATCGGGTGCCGCTCGGTCGACTGCACGTAGTGATCGGGATAGCCGATGATGTTTTCGTGTTTCAGGTAGGCGGTGAGCTTCGCGCCATTGGCGTCCTGCCCGCGGCCGAACCAGATCGGTTCGCCGGACGGCGGCACGATCACGGCCTGATGCACATAGAAGGACCAGCCGTCGTAGCCGGTCAGCCAGGCCATGTTCGATGGATCGCTGACGATCAACAATTCGATGCCCTTGGCTTCCATCGCCTTTCGGGTCTTGTCGAGGCGGGCGCCGTATTCCTCGCGCGAAAATTTGAGTTTAGGCTCACTCATGGTCTTTTCTCCCTTGTCCGGTGCCGCACCGGTCAGCTTTCGAATATGGTTCCGGCGTTGGCGGCGTTGGCTCGCGCAAAGGCAAGCGTGGCGATGGCGGTGTCCTGTATGCCGGTGCCGGTCAGGTCTGCGATCGTGATTTGCGTGGCGTCCGAACGGCCCTGACGTTGACCGGCTACGATCTGTCCGAGCTCCGGAAATGCCGCGTCGGCGGCAACCGTGCCTGTTGCGATCGCGTGGTGAAGTTCGCCCAGCCGGCGCGTCTGCTTCAGGCTGTCGGCGACATAGAGCCAGGCTTTGGCGATTGCGACGGGGTCAATCTCGTTCTTGTGTTCCGCATCAGAACCCATGGCCGTCACATGCTGGCCGGCCTCCAACCATTCGGCTTTCAGGATCGGCGTATGCGAAGGCGTGGTCGTGACGATGACGTCGGCCCCAGCGACCGCATTCTTCGGGTCTGCCACCGCGGTGACGGCCAACCCAAGCGCCTTCGCGAGCTGCGCGGCAACGCCCTGCGCCTTGGCAAAATCGCGCGCCCAGATCCGCGCCTCGCGGATCGGCCGTACCAGCATCAGCGCCTCAAGCTGCAGTTTCGCCTGCATACCGGCCCCGAAGATCGCCGCGACCTTCGAGTTCTCGCGGGACAGATGCTTTGCTGCGACGGCTCCTGCAGCCGCCGTTCTCACGTCTGTCAGGTAGCCGTTGTCAAGGAGCAGCGCTTGAACAAGGCCGGTTCTGCTGGAAAGCAGCACCATCATCCCGTTCGTGCTCGCAAGCCCGATTTTGGGATTGTCGAAGAAACCGGGACTGATCTTGATGGCGAAGCTTTCGATGCCTGGGACATAAGCCGTCTTCACATCGACTTCGCCACGATGTTCCGGAACGTCGAGCCTCAGGATCGGGGGCATGGAGACAGCTTTCGTCGCCAGCGCTTTAAAGGCGTCTTCGACGCAGGCGACCGCGTCAAGATCGAGGCCGATGACCTTCCGAAGATCTGCTTCCGTCAGAATGACCATGGAGCTCATGCCACATCCTTTCTGATAGGCGCGGTCGCGCCGTTGATCACACTTCGATGCTGCTCCATGTCGACATTGCGGCCTGACAGGATCGCAACCACCGGCCCGGTGATCTCGATCTTGCCGGCAAGCAGCGCCGCAACCCCGACAGCACCCGCTCCCTCGATCACCTCGCGTTCCATTGAATAGGCATGACGCATGCCCGCGGCGATCTCCGGCTCGCTCAGAAGAACGACGTCATCAAGCAAGTCGCGGCACATCGAGAAAGTGAGCTGGTTATCGAGGCCGATGCCGCCACCTAGGGAATCGGCAAAGCTCTCCTCTTCCTGGACCTCCACCGGGCGCCCTGCCTCAAGGCTTGCCTTCATGGCGGCACCCCGCTCCATGGTGAGGCCGATGATGCGAACGTCCGGATTGATCGCTTTCAGCCCGGCTGCGACACCAGACGCGAGGCCGCCGCCGGACAGCGGCACGAGGACCGTTGCGGCCTCGGGGCAATCCTTGAAGACTTCCAGCCCGAGTGACCCCTGCCCCGCAATCACCCTGGCGTCATCAAAGGGTGGGACCGCGACCAGCCCGTCGTCTTGTACAAGACGGTCGACCTCCAACTGGGCGTCGTCTTGGGAGCGCCCGATGATCCGGACATTTGCGCCGAGCCGGCGGATCTCGGCCACTTTGTTTTCGGGAACCAGCCGCGACATGCAGATGGTCGCCGTAGAACCCGCCGCCTTCGCGGCATAGGCAAGCGCGCGCCCGTGATTGCCGGTCGAGGCGGCAACGACACCGCGCGCCTTCTCCTCTGCCTTAAGCGAGAGCACAGCATTGGTGGCGCCGCGCAGCTTGAAACTGCCGGTAATCTGCTGGTGTTCGAGCTTCAGGTAGACAGCTGTGCCCACACGTTCGCTGAGCGCGTCCGACCTTATGATCGGGGTTTTCCGGACGCGGCTGGAGATGCGCTCGGACGCTAGAATGATGTCCCTTAGGCTGACTGGCAAAGACGTGGTCATGACATCAATTTTCCGGATAAGGCATCGTCATGAGACGGGCGACTTCCGGCCGCGCTTGATCCTCGCCGCAAAGCCTCAGGCAGGCCCAGGCAGTCGCAAGATTGCTGCTGACTACCGGCTTGCCGATCATCCGTTCGATCCTGCCTGCGACCTGGGCGGCACGCAGCGCCGTACAGGAGATGAAGAGGGCATCGGAGCCTGGCGCAGTGGCGTCAAGCGCAAGCACTGCGATCTCGTCCGGCGCAATCCGCGCCATCTCGCGGTCGTCGGTGAATCCAAGGCAGGTGAATCGGTCTATTTCGAAACCGAGATGTGCAAAATAATCCGCCATCGGCCTGCTTGTTTCGACGGTGTAGGGCGTCAGGACCGATATTCTTTTTGCGCCGAAGGCGCGCAGGGCGTCGACCGCAGCCGCCGTCGGCGTGACGACCGGCACGCCGGGCTTTGCAGCGGCGATTGCAGCCTCGACCTTGGCATCACCGATGACGACCGATGCCGACGTGCATGAATAGATGATCGCATCGAGCGGTTCGCCTGGCAGGATGAGACCTGCTCCTGACGTCAGCGAAGGCTGCATTTTCAGGAGGTTTTCCGGCGTCGTCGGATTGGCGTAATGGATGCGGCTCACATAGACGCCGATGCGATTGCTCGCGACCATTCGCTGGAAGTCGACTTCCGTCGTATGGTCGGTTGCAAGGATCACAAGGCCCACGCGCTTTTCCAAGGGGCGCTCGTCCAGCCGCGGACGGCGGCTTGCCGTCAGGATATCGATCGTTGCCGTCATCTCAGTCTTCCGTCCGAGCGTAGCGCTCTTCGAGCCAGCGCAGGCCGATCACCGAGATCAGGCTGATCGCCAGGAAAAAGATACCGACCAGCGTCATCGGCTCGATATAGCGGTAGTTGCTGTTGGCGATGCTCTTGGCCTGGTTCATCAGTTCGAGCACCGTGATTGCCGAAAGCAGCGGCGTCTCCTTGAACATCGCGATGAAATAATTGGCGAGCGCCGGGATCATCGGAGGGATCGCCTGCGGCAGGATGACATGGATCCATGCCTGGCGCGTGGTGAGGTTGGTCGCCTTTGCCGCTTCCCACTGCCCACGCGGCACATTCTCGATGCCGGCGCGGTAGACCTCGGCGGTATAGGTCGCATAGTGGAGGCCGAGGCCGATGACGCCGGCGACGAGTGGCGCAAGTCTGATGCCGATATCCGGCAGCACGTAGAAGATGAAGTAGAGCTGCACCAAAAGCGGCGTGCCGCGGATGAATTCGGAGAAAAAGCCGACGCCGCGCGATACCGCGGTGATCGGCGAACGTCGCACAAGCGCGATCGCAAGGCCCAGGATGGCCGCAACCACCGCACCGAGTACCGTCGCAAGGATGGTGATCTTGAAGCCTTCGATGAGCGTCGGCATGATCTGCCAGACGAAATCCCAGTCCCATTCCATCGATCTAGACCCTCATTCCGTCGAGACCGCGGGTCATGCGCCGCTCGAGCCAGCGCATCGCAGTCGAAATTGCCCAGGCCATCAGGAAGTAAAGGACGAGAATGGTCGCAAACGGTATCAGCGTATTGCCCGTCTGTGCCCGCACGACCTGCGCCTGGAAGGTCAGATCCGTCAGCGAGATCAGCGAGACGACGGCGGTCCCTTTCAGAAGTTCGATCGCATTGTTGCAGAAGGTCGGCAGCATCAAGGGCAGCGCCTGCGGCAGGATGATGTAGCGCATGCGCTGGTAGCGCGACAGGTTGAGTGCGACGCAGGCTTCGCTCTGTTCGCGCCCGATCGCCTTGACGGCACCGCGAACGACTTCTGCCGCATAGGCGCCGACATTCAGTCCGAGAGCAAGAACGCCTGCCTGGAGCGGTGTCAGGGTGAGCCCGGCAAAGGGCAGCACGAAATAGACCCAGAAGAGCTGCACGAAGATCGAGGTGCCGCGAAAGAACTCGATATAGGCTGTTGCAAGCGCCCGCACGGCGAAGAAGCGCGAAAGCCGCGCAAGCCCGGCCACGAATGCCATGACAAGCGCCAATGCCGATCCCATGAGCGTGAGCTTGATGGTGACGAGCGCACCTTCCAGGATCAATGTGAGGTAGCCGGACCATACCGACATCTGGACGGGTCCCTTTCAGGAGATTGAGAAACCGGCTCCGCTCGTTGGCGGAGCCGGACGTCCGCAGGCTTACTTTGCTGCGCAGAGCTTTTCGCGGCTGGTCGACATTGCGGCTGCGGCCGAGAAGCCGTAGGGCTCGATGATCTTTGCGAACTCGCCGGATTCCTTCATCTTCTTGAGCTCGACGTCATAGGCGTCGCGAAGGGCAACGTCCTGCTTGCGGAAGGCCGCACCATCGCAATAGACGGGGGCGCCCACGACCGGTGCAACCGTCTCAAGGTTCGCATCATTGGCCTTTGCCATCAGATCGTGGATCGACAAAACCGGCAGGGAGTAGGCGTCGATGCGGCCATCCTGCAGCATCTTGATGCCGCTCTGGCCGTCCGGAACGACGATGACGCGATCGCGCGGCACGCCGGCCTCAAGCGCGAGCTTTTCTTCCGTGCCGCCGCCGGGTGCGCCGATCTTGGCATCCGCATTGTCGGCGATATCCTTATAGCTCTTGAGCTTCAGCGGGTTGCCCTTCTTGACGGCGAAGGCTTCCGCGTCGCAGAGCATCGGCTCCGAATAGGCGACGGCAGCACAACGCTCGGGCTTCATGAAGAGGCCGGCGGTGATCGCATCGTGGCGGCCGGCCTGCAGGCCCGGGATCATCGCGCCATATTCGGAAATCGAGGCGACAACTTCCTTGACGCCGAGGCGTTCGAAGATCACCCGTGCAACGTCAGGCGCTGCGCCCGACACCTTTCCGTCCGCGCCGACCGACGTGAATGGCGGCTCGTTTGCGATGGCGATGCGGGCAAAGCCCTGCTCTTTCAGCTCTTCGAGATCGACGGCCTGTGCTGGCGCAATCGCTGCCGAAAGAAGTGCGGACAATGCGGCTGCACCGAGAAGAATTGTCTTTTTCATGTTCCCTGCTCCGGGTTTTCCTTGGATTATTGCTTGAGGCTGCATAGCGGTCAGATGCGATGTCCGGCCGCGATGATCTTGCGCAGGAAGGTTTGCGTCCGCTCCTGCGTCGGATTGCGGAAAATGTCGTTGGGACTGCCTTCCTCGACGATCTTGCCGCGGTCGAAAAAGAGCACGCGATCGGCAAAATCGTGGGCGAAGCCCATTTCGTGCGTGACGAGCAGCATCGTCATGTCGGATTCCGACGCGAGGTGCTTCATGACGCTCAAGACCTCCTCGACGAGTTCGGGATCAAGCGCCGATGTCACCTCGTCGAAGAGCATGATCTTCGGTGACAGCGCAAGTGCTCTGGCGATTGCGACACGCTGCTTCTGGCCGCCGGACAATTGGGCAGGAACGCTCTTGGCCTTGTCAGCCATGCCGACCATGTCCAGGAGCTCCATCGCACGCTTTTGCGCATCCGCGCGCTTGATGCCTTTCGTCAGCATCGGCGCAAGCGTCACGTTGTCGAGGACACATTTGTGGGGAAACAGATTGAAGTGCTGGAAGACCATGCCGATCTTCTCACGCATGCGATGCAGGTGGCGCTCGTCTGCCGGGACAAGCTCCTTGCCGCGCGGCATGTGATAGAGCTGCTCGCCGTCGACCTCGATATGACCGCCGCTGATCGATTCAAGCGTCATCAGGATGCGAAGGATGGTCGTCTTTCCCGATCCGGACGGCCCGATCAGAGCCAGCTTCTCGCCCGGCATGACATTCATCGACAAACCGTCGAGCACGGTCAGTGGCCCGTACTTCTTGACGATGTTGTCGATGCGGATGATCGGCGCCGTCATTCATCTCTCCCTGTTGAGACAGGCAATGCACTAACGATGACGGCCGATCCAAATCATGTCAATTCGCAAAATAATATCATGACAATTATTCTGACGCTGCTCATTTCGCGAGCAGTCGCGTCAAATCGCAAGCAGCAGCGCCTCGGGATTTCCTTGCGCCAGAGATGCGACAATCCCAAGGCCGGTGCGCAATTCGCCTTCCGTGGTCGAGCCGAGTGAGATGCGCACGGCGGGCGTCCACCCCTGGTCGGCGGTCCTGAAAGAGGTGCCGGGCGCAATCGCAACGCCACGCAGGCGGGCCTGCGACACGAAGGAATCCTCCTGGTGCGCGCCCGAAAGCGGCAGCCAGACGTGTAGGCTTTGGGGATGGGCGCGATAGGCAAGGCCCGTCAGCGTCTCTGCGGCGATCGCATGCCGGCTCTTCAGCGCCTCGCGCTGCCACCTGACAAGTTCCAGAGCCGTGCCGTCGCTTACCCAGCGGGTGGCGATTTCGGCAATCGCCGGCGTCGCCATCCAGCTCGAAACGAGATGGCGGTTGGCAACGGCGGCGACGTAGCGGTCAGGCGCTGCGAGATAGCCGATGCGCAAGCCCGGTACGGTGATCTTCGTGAAGCTCGTGACATAGAGCGTGCGCTCCGGCGCAAAAGCGGCAATAGGCGGCGCGCGATCCTCCACCAGCGGACCCAGGATGTCGTTTTCGATGATCGCGATATCGTGGCGCGCGGCGACATCGGCAAGCTGCTGCCGGCGCTTGGCGCTCATCAGCGCCGCCATCGGGTTGATGACGGACGGCTGCAGAAAGACCGCCCGGATCGGGCCCTTGCGGCAAGCCTCGTCGAGCGCTTCGGGGATCATGCCCTCCTCGTCGATCGCCAAACCTTCCAGATGAAGGCCGAGGTAGGTGGAGAGCGGCACGAGCGTATGGTGGCTGATTGCTTCGGTCGCAACGGTGGAGCCCGGCGGGGCAACGCTCATCAGCGCGACGGTCATGCCGGAGGTCGCACCATTCGTAAGGCAGATATTTAGCGGAGAGACGTCCAGGCCGCAGCGCGACAGCCAGTCCGCCGCAATGGCGCGGTGACGCGGAAAGACCATGTTCGGCCTGAACGACAGGGCCGAACTTGATGGAAGATTCTCCGAAAGCCAAGCGAAGGCTTGGCGCATTTTTTCAAGATGGACCTGCTCGCAGACCGGCTTGAGGATCGAAAGGTCGATCACCTCGCCGAGCCGCTCGGGCAGGTAGGGCGGTTCAGGCTCGCGCGGCTGCGTCTGCACGAAGCTGCCGCGGCCGATCTCCCCCGCTATCAGGCCGCGTCGGATCAATTCGTCGTAGGCCCGGCTCACCGTCTGCACGGAAAGGTGCAGGTCATCGGCCATCTTTCGGTGCGGCGGCAGCCGGTCACCGTCCGAAAGCTTTCCGTCGGCAATCGCACGGGCGATCTGCTCGGCAAGCGAAAGATAAGCCGGCCGGCGAAGCTGGGAGGGATCGGGGCGCCAATTTGTCATGATTTAAACACTGCTGAAAATCAGTTCAATTGACAATGGCAAAATGCGCTCCCATTGTCTTTTCCTCACCTTTGGAATGATTTGCGCAGCCGGGAATGCCATGAAACTCGACGCCATCGATCTGCGTATCCTCGACGCCATTCAGCGTGACGGACGCATCACCAAGCTGGCGCTTGCCGAAAAGGCCGGCCTCTCGCCGACACCTTGCTGGATGCGGCTTAGAAAACTGGAAAAGGCAGGCATCGTTACCGGCTACCATGCTCGCGTCGCGCTTCGCCGGATCGCCCCGGTTGCGAGCGTCATGGTGGAAGTGACACTCGCCAATCATCGCCAGAGCGACTTCGAACGCTTCGAACGCGTGATTGCGACCATTCCGGAAGTCATCGGCTGCTGGTCGGTCGGCGGCGGGATCGACTATTTCTTGAAGATTGCAGCACCCGATATAGACGCCTACCAGCGGCTGATCGATGACCTGCTTGACCGTGAACTCGGCATCGAGCGCTATTTTACTTATATTGTCACGAAGACGGTCAAGGACGAGACGGTGCTTCCCGTTGGCGCTTTGATTGGTCGACCGAACAATCATGGATAGACGGCCATCCGTATCGGCTGGATGTCAGCCAACCAGATCCGCTCGGATCGGAAGCGTTTTCGATCATCTGCGACGCGATGAAAGCCGACAAAGGGCCGCGCCTCATGCCTGGTAATCGGTCGGCGCGAGCGAGCAGTTGCGTTGAGCCACGGGCGAAGGGGATCGATGGGATGGAACCGTAAGCCTGTGCAGGTGTTAAGAACGGACAAGCAAGTGTTTGCTCAACTCAATAGGGGATTTCCATGAATAATCTCATTTGGCTTGTCGGCGCCGTCGTCATCGTAATCGCGATTTTGAGTTTCTTCGGCCTTCGCTGATCGCAGACGTCGGTGATGTGCGGCGGCTCAACCGCGCCATCGCCGGCATACGGCAGCCTGCCGCGCGCACCGGCGTAGTGGGCTGCCGGTACTCATCTAAAATGGTGACGATAAGCGAGGGTTACTCTCTGGCAGCCAACGGCGTCTGGGACTGGCCCGGCATCGCTCATTCGTCCGCTCGAATTCAGCCACCAAAAAAGGCAAGGCTGTGCTGGCAGCCTTTGAAATGGCGTCCGCTTGATAGCGGCTCTCCAACGAAGTGGCGTGTATCACTGTCCTTCAGCCCATCATAGCGGATGGCCCTGCGCCATCTCGGATTGTCATGCACAGACCGGTGCGTAGACAGATCAGTCGCGGCACGCCGGAGCCTTAGTCAATCTCTCTCTTCTGGCCACCGGCAATGGACAATTTCTCGCCTCCGCCTGTGGGAGACTTACCCGTCGGCAATGAGGAGATAAATCATGACCGCGGTTTTTGCCCGCCCCGATTTCCACAATGCGCTTTCACGCCTCAAGGACAGGCATCTCCTGCGTGATCTCGCCTATATCGGCGGACGCTGGTCGGCGGGCGACGCCGGCAAAAGCTTCGAAGTCACCGATCCTGCTTCCCGAACAACAGTTGCCTGGGTAGCCAGTCTTGGCGCGGACGAGACGGCAACGGCGATCGACGCGGCGGCGCGGGCAATGCCGGCCTGGCGCGCCATGCTGCCGCAGCACCGCGCAAAAATCCTGCGCAACTGGTTCGATCTGATCCTGGCATCAAAGGAAGATCTCGCCTTGATCATGACGCTCGAGCAGGGCAAGCCGCTTTCGGAATCCTTGGGCGAGATCGATTATGCCGCCTCGTTCGTCGAATGGTACGGTGAGGAAGGCAAGCGGCTGAATGCCGAAAACGTCACCAGCCACCTTTTGGATGCTGAGATGATCGTCCGCCGCGAGGCGCTCGGTGTCGTCGGTATCGTCACGCCGTGGAACTTTCCGTCCGCCATGATCACGCGCAAGGCTGCGGCAGCAATGGCTGCGGGCTGCACCGTCGTTGCCCATCCTTCATCCGAGACCCCGCTTTCAGCACTCGCACTTGCCGAGCTCGGCGAGCGCGCCGGGATTCCGGCGGGCGTATTCAATGTTGTCACCGGTGATGCGGCAACCATCGTCGGCCGCATGTGCGAGGACGAGCGCATCAGGGCGATGAGCTTCACCGGCTCGACCGGGATCGGCAAGCTCATTGCCGCTCAATGCGCGTCAAGCATGAAAAGACTGGTGATGGAGCTTGGCGGACATGCACCACTTATCATATTCGACGATGCCGACATCGAGCGTGCGGCCAGAATTGCCATCGACGCCAAGTTCGCCACGTCGGGCCAGGATTGCCTGGCCGCCAACCGCATCTTCGTGCACCGCTCAATTGCCGATCGCTTCGCTGAGGCATTCGCACGACACATCAAGGCATTGAAAGTGGCAAACGGCCTTTCGGCGAATGCCGATATCGGCCCGCTGATGCACGAACGTGCCATCGTCAAGGTCGAGGAACAGGTCTGCGATGCACTGAAGCGCGGAGCCAAACTGGTTACCGGCGGTAAACGTCACGTCGCCGGCCAACTGTTCTTCGAACCAACGCTACTGACAGACGTTCCTGCCGATGCTCTCATCATGCGCGAGGAAACTTTTGGCCCCGTGGCAGGCATCAGCGTCTTCGACACGGAAGACGAAGTGATCGCTAAGGCGAACGCCACCGAATACGGTCTCGTCGCCTATGTCGTCACGGAGAATGGCGCCCGGCAAATGCGCCTTGGACGTGCGCTCGAATACGGCATGGTGGCGATCAACCGGGTGAAGATCACCGGCGGTCCCATTCCTTTCGGCGGCTGGAAACAATCCGGACTTGGGCGCGAGGGCTCGAGGCACGGCATCGAAGCTTTCACCGAGCTCAAATATCTCTGCATCGACACGGCCGCCTGAGGCCCTTCCGTTTAACATCAAGGATAATGCCATGCTGGAACGAAGCAACGAACTCAACGCCTGGGACCGGGATCATTTCTTCCATCCCTCCACTCATATGGGCATGCACGCACGTGGCGAGACGCCGACGCGGGTGATCGGCAACGGTGAAGGCGTCTACATCACCGATACGAGCGGCCGCTCCAGTCTCGATGCCTTTGCCGGACTTTACTGCGTCAATGTCGGCTACGGCCGGCAGAAAATCGCCGATGCGATTACCGAACAGGCAAAGAGCCTTGCCTACTATCACGCCTATGTCGGCCATGGCACGGAAGCATCGATCAGGCTGTCGAAGATGATCATCGACCGCGCGCCCGAAGCCATGAGCCGCGTCTACTTCGGCCTTTCCGGGTCCGATGCGAACGAGACGAACATCAAGCTCATCTGGTATTACAACAACATCCTCGGCCGTCCGGACAAGAAGAAGATCATCTCGCGCTGGCGCGGTTATCACGGCTCGGGTGTCATGACAGGTTCGCTAACGGGGCTCGAACTTTTCCACAAGGCTTTTGACCTGCCGCGCGCGCCCATTCTCCACACGGAAGCTCCTTATTATTTCCGCCGGCCCGACCGCTCGATGGACGAGGAGCAGTTTTCGCAATTTTGCGCCGACAAGCTGGAGGAGATGATCCTTGCCGAAGGCCCGGAAACAATTGCCGCCTTTATCGGCGAACCAATCCTCGGGACAGGCGGTATCGTTCCGCCTCCCGCCGGATACTGGCACAAGATCCAGGCCGTGCTGGAAAAGTACGATATCCTGCTGGTTGCAGATGAGGTGGTGACCGGTTTCGGCCGCTTGGGCACGATGTTCGGCTCGGACCACTACGGCATGAAGCCGGACCTGATCACCATCGCCAAGGGCCTCACCTCGGCCTATGCACCGCTTTCCGGTACGATCGTTTCCGACAAGGTCTGGCAGGTGCTCGTCCAGGGCTCCGATCAGATGGGGGCGATTGGTCATGGCTGGACCTACTCCGCACATCCGATCTGCGCCGCCGCTGGGATTGCCAACCTGGAACTGATCGATGAGCTTGATCTCGTGAGGAATGCCGGCGAGACCGGCGCCTATTTCCGCTCGGAACTGGCAAAGGCCGTCGGCGGTCACAAGAACGTTGGTGAGGTGCGTGGAGACGGGTTGATGGCGGCTGTTGAGTTTGTTGCAGATCGGGACGATCGCAAATTCTTCGATCCCTCGCAAAAAATCGGTCCGCAGGTGGCCGCTGCACTGCTGGAGCGCGGCGTGATCGGCCGCGCCATGCCGCAGGGCGACATCCTCGGTTTTGCGCCGCCGCTTTGTTTGACCCGGGGCGAGGCCGATACTGTGGTCAAAGCTGCGGCCGAAGCCATCGACAGCGTCTTCAAATCCATCTGAAGGAGTGTGAGATGACCGTTGTTCCGAAGACGATGGCAGCCGTACAACTCGTCGGTCATGGCGGGCTCGACAAGCTGGTCTATAACGAATCCGCTCCTGTCCCGATGCCGGGCGCAGGCGAAGTGCTCATCAAGGTCACGGCCTGCGGCATGAACAACACCGACGTCTGGGTCCGCCAGGGCGCCTACGGCACCGAAGACGACCCGTCGGCCGTCTCCACGTGGCGCAGGAAGGGCAATACGCTGACGTTCCCGCGCATCCAGGGGACGGATGCTGTCGGCCATATCGTCGCGGTTGGCGCCGGCATCGACGCAAAACGGATCGGCGAGCGTGTAATGGTCGATTTCTCGATCTATAATCGCGAAGACGACAGCCTTGCCGACATCGACTATATGGGTCACGGCCGGGATGGCGGTTATGCCCAATACATGGCGCTGCCTGCGCAAAACGCCCATATCGTCGATACCGATCTCACCGACGTCGAACTTGCAACCTTCTGCTGTGCCTACCTGACCGGAGAACGGATGCTTGAGCGGGCGCGGCTTGCTGCGGGCGAACACGTGCTGGTGACGGGGGCATCGGGCGGTGTCGGATCGGCGATCATCCAGCTCGCAAGAGCGCGCGGCGCAATCCCGATTGCGATAGCTGGTCCTGGCAAGGAGCAGGCTGTGCTGGACATCGGCGCAGAAGCAGTCGTCACACGCGGCGGCGATGATCTCGTCGAAGCCGTCAATCGGGCATCAGCCGGCCGGCCGATCGACGTCGTGGCCGATCTCGTCGCCGGATCGATGTTCAACGATCTTTTGAAGATCCTACGCCCCGAAGGCCGCTATACGACGGCCGGTGCGATCGGCGGGCCGGTGGTTCAGCTCGACTTGCGGACAATGTACCTGAAGCAACTGGAGTTGCATGGATCGAGCCAGGGTACGCGCGCCGACTTCCGTCGGCTCGTCCGCTATATCGAGGACAAGAAAATCCGGCCCCTGGTCGGCGGCGTCTATCCGCTATCGGATTTCCATCGGGCTCAGACGGACTTCATGGCAAAGAACTTCATCGGAAAGCTCGTCGTCGTCCCCGACTAAACGAGATTTGCGGTCTGGACCCGGCGCCGCAGCTCTCGCTCTCGGCGCCGGCCGCTCCAATTATGATTTGCCCGCAGCGCTGTCACATGGCTGGGACGAATTTCCAAAACACTCCTTCCTGGCGATCCGTATAATACTTGAACTCGCACTCAAACTTCCGGCCGTAGGCTTTGGCAGCCTTCAGGCATTGATCGCTGACCGGATTCATCCCTGTATCAGGGGCAAACCAGTCCTCAAGCAGATCGTCCGGCACATATGTACCGATGCGCAGCGGAAGAGTGGCGAGTACAACGTCCATTTCCTTTGGCACCATGATCAAAGCCTCCTTTTCGGATTAACCGCGGTCGGATGAACCGGTTCCATGCTGCCTTCCACTACATCCCGCAGACCGCATCATGTCAACGAAACCACTGCCCGGACCGGCTTTGGCGGGCACCTTTCGACACTCCTCTGGACCGTTGCGGCGTTAGCAGGCGACCGCCGGTGACATCAGCGGTGCCAAGCGACCGTACCAGCCTGAATTCCTGATGTTACGATGGCCTAAACCACCGCGAATACGCTTCGAGAAGCCGAGAACGTGCTGCTCCATACCGCCGTCAATAATAAACTCGAAACTGTCTTCTTCGAACTGCTGGAATTCCCCATAGTGACCACCGGTTTCTCGGCCGTCACATCCGAATTTAGCCGCATCATGTAATCACAAACGAGATGGGTCCATTAAGACTTGAATAAGGTGTATCGGCCGCGATGACGTATCTGAAAAATGGAGTGCTAATCGCAGCCGTGATGCTGGCTGCATTGATAACGTCCTTGCCGCCGGCTTTTGCCAAAGATTGTAAGCAAGAAACGTTCGAGGAGGCGCGATACATTGTCTGCACCCTGGAACCTGGGAAAGCTGACCTGCGATTGTTCTGGAAGGGCGTGGATGGCGAGCCTTACCGCTATTTCTCGAGCGTCGCCGAAGCCGTGGGGAAAGAGGGACGAGCGCTGACATTCGCGATGAACGCAGGGATGTACCGCGCCGATTTTTCTCCGATAGGACTTTATGTCGAGGCCGGCCGAGAACTACGACCCGCCAATGAGGCCCGAGGTGAAGGCTCAGCCGGTCTGCTGCCAAATTTCTATAAGAAGCCGAACGGCGTGTTCTTTTTTGACGACACAAGGGCCGGAATACTCCCGACAGATCAATTTTTGAAACGTCGGCCCAAGGTGCGGTTCGCCACCCAGTCTGGTCCAATGCTTGTCATTCAGAACAAGCTGCACTCGGCCTTTATTGTAGGGTCGACAGACCGAACCCGTCGGAGCGGCGTGGGAGTCTGTGGCGGTGGCACCATTCGCCTTGCCGCAAGCGACGACATGGTGAATTTCCACGATTTTGCGCGCCTGTTCCGCGACCATTTAAAATGCCCCAATGCATTGTTTCTCGACGGTGGACGAGGTGTGGGGATTTACAACCCGAAGATGGGCCGCAATGACAGATCCTGGCATGGCGGGTTCGGCCCGATCTTTGGAGTTGTAGAATAACCCCACGAATGGTTACGACGACGAGCGCGGCAAGGTCATCATCGACCCGGGCCGCCGGGGCGGTTGGCCGCAAAATTGAAGCCAGCCGATCTGAAAGCAGGCGGTGCGCTCCTGGCCGATCCGGAGATCAACCTGGAGGACGTGGCCCGCCGCCTGGATATCTCGCCGGCGACGTTTGCCGATATTCCCGCTGCTGGCTCCAGCCGACTACGCAGATAGGAAAGGGTCTCGGAACGCGCTGCACAGGCGCTGTAGTAAAGAGGCCTCTCTATCTGCGGGGAGAGTACGCACCGTCGTCGCTCGGACGCCCGCCTTGCCCGCTCGCTACGGCGCTATGGGAGCGCCCTCGTGACGCTGCTCGCGGTCATTGTGACGTACGCAATCGCCAGCCGATAAAGCCTTCGCCCGCGCGCTGATGGTCAACCCCTCAGCGTGGGAGCGATGGGGCAATGGCGGCGATAGCGATGGCGTTAAGGGTTATGACGTAAGTCGACGGCAGACACAGCCGATCGGCAGCCCAACACGGCCGCGGGAGATCAGAGCTGTATTCGTATCATCCTGAACATGACCCAGGTCCTTGCTGGAATTCTCTCAGGAGTCGATCGGAGGAAAATCAGGGGGCTTGCCACTAGGCAGCAAGCGCCGCAGCCATCCTGCGCAACTCAGGCATCATCCGCGGCTCTTCAGGTTCAACAATCTCCGAGCCAATATCCATCACGATGGACTTGACCAACGTTGTCTTATTCAATGCACTTTTCTTGACGAGTTCGTCAAACTCGTCGCCAACGCGCGGGGTTACCTTCATCGAAAGCCGTTTTGACGGGGCATCGTGCCAGCTTTTCCACTTCGCTCGATGAACCTCCGCGTTTATGCGAAGCCGCTCGACCAAGGAATCATCGTTTACAGACCTGTGCACGAAGTACGCTATCAGCGATTTTCGCAGGATCACGCCAGCTGAAGGATCAATCCGATAGGACGCTAGGTCCAACATATCCATAAACGGCGCAGCCATAACCACTTCCAGGGGCCTACAGGCAATCTCGCGAGCAACCCGGATTGCTGGCGTCGACTGCGGCGGGATAGCCACAACAGTACCACACTCGTCGCAGGTAGCCGCCATGATCTGCTTCGCCACGCCGATCCCACTCTCGAAAGGCACATCGTGGTAGTCGAAGGTCGTCGTAACGACTTTCCGGCACTTCTCGCAGAGCGCCTTGCTCTTATCTCCAGCATACCAGATTTTCATGTTCGCCTACTTTGATGGATGTACACTTATGAAGATCGTATCCGGGTCAACGAAATAGAACTTTATGTACCATCCATCTCGCTTGAGGATGTGGACTTCAATGCCCTCGAATTCATGTGTTCAGAACTCGCATGATGCGTGCCATTGCATCTGTCGATGATCGTTATCAGTTGCTCGGGGGAAATATCCCCAGTCATCAAGGCATTCTTGTCCTCGATGTTCCCACGTGCTGCGTGCTGATAAGTACCTTCCTTCAGTGCCCTGATGACGCGATACCTGACGCCCTTGAAAGCCATTTCTTCCTCAATATACGAAGTTCTTCGTAAAGTTCAACAAAAAATGCGTTCTGCGCTCCCAGTCCATGTCATCAAGATGAATAACTGTATGGCAAAGTCGCGTGCGCAGGCGACGGGCAAGCCATGCCTTGCCCGTTCCCCCGTTGCCCATAACGAGAATCCGCTCGAAGGCTGCTGATGCGTCTTCCATTGCCGCCTTTTCATTGGGCTGCACAGCTGAGATTTTTACGTGTTTTTAGCGGGAGATATCGGGTGGCTGCAAATCAAAATTGAAACCATCATTCTGAAGCGGTTGCGGTCGCGCCCCCGTCCGAAAGCCGGATTGCGCCTCGGCACTTACGGCGAAGCCGCGATAGACCAAGCCTCCTGGGTCCGCTTGGAGACGGATGGAGCGATCCCAACTCATTGCGGTACCGCCGAGGATCAGCATTGCGGCGGCACCTAGCGTTTCATCTATGCCGTTGCCGACTGGTCAGCCGGCGGCCCGCATTTCCGCTTGTGGCTGCACATTCTGGTTCATACGGAACAGATTCTGAGGATCGTAACGCCGCTTGATCTCCGTCAGACGTTTGTAGTTGCCGCCATAGGCCGCTTCGACACGATCGCTTTCATCCTCCGGCATGAAGTTGATGTAGGCTGTGCCGATGGCGTGCTTCTTCGTTGCCTCGAAAAGCTCGCGTGCCCAGCCGATGCACGTGCTGTCCATCGAATTCTCGCGCCAGCGCGCATGGACGTTCATGACGAAATGCGAGTTGCGCTGTGGAAAAGCCGTATCCTCCACTGCGATGCGGCCCGCTGCACCGCCCACATGGCCAATGAAGATCTCGCATTCCGGCCCCGGAAGCTTGCGAACGGCATCGAGGAGAGCAGCAATCGTCGCATCCGAGAGCTCTGCGAAATCCTGGCTCTTCCAATAGTTGCGCGCGCCTGGCGTCAGCAGCGGGTCGAATGCCTGTTGCCAGGCGGCAAAAGCTGTCGGACCGACAACATCGGCAATCGGATTGCCGATGTCACGAAGCGCCGCGGCAGCGACTTTGCCCGCTTCGATGTCGCCGCAATGGCACATGGCGAGTGCAAGGATTTCCCTGCCGTGCCATTCGGCGGGCAGGAAAGGCAGCGGCGGTGCCTTGCGCATGACCGCCCAGCATGTGAGTTCGTCCGGCGCCGTTTCGAGCACCTGGCGATATTGCCTGAGCACCATTTCCGCGTCGGCAAAAGGATGGACGACCAGACCTGCCAGAACCTCGCCCGGCAGGTCGTGGAGCCGGAACTCAAAGGAGGTTACGACGCCGAAATTGCCGCCGCCGCCGCGTAGCGCCCAAAACAGATCCGGCTCTTCGTTCTCGCTCACGCGTACCAGCTTGCCTTCAGCGGTTACGACCTCCATCGAAATGATATTGTCGATCGTCAGCCCGAACTTGCGTGTAAGCCAGCCGAAACCGCCACCAAGTGTCAGTCCGGCAATGCCGGTCGTGGAATTGATTCCTGTCGGTAGAGCCAGCCCGAAAGCCTGTGTTTCGTTATCGACATCAGCAAGCGTTGCGCCCGGCTCGACCCGTAAACGCCGTGTGCCCGGGTCGACCCTTACCGATTTCATCGGCGACAGATCAATGACCAGGCCGCCTTCACAGACGGCATTGCCGGCAATGTTATGCCCGCCGCCGCGGACAGCCAAAAGAAGATTGTTTTCGCGCGCGAACCGGACGGATCTCATAACGTCGGCGGCACCAGCGCAGCGCACGATGAGACCCGGGCGCCGGTCAATCATCCCATTCCATATGGCCCGCGCCTCGTCGTAATCGACGTCCGTTCCCGTGAGCAATCTGCCGCGCAGACCTGCCGCGAAGGCATTGAGCGCAACGTCCGTCATGGCCGTTTGGCCCTTCTGCAGGGTCGTAAGGTTCAAGTTGTCCATGATTTCCTCCCCAAGGCGGCAGAGCCCCGTTCCGCCGTGGCAGCATCTTGCGCTTCGTTCCTTTGCTACGCAAGATAATGCTAATAAACATTCCTGCCGGGACCCTTCACAAGCTGGGTTTATTGCTTTAAAAGCGCTCCCGTAATCCGGTCGCAGCCCACCCGGTCAAAACAAGGGATCCGACATCATGAAAACCATCGTCATCTGCTCCGGCGGATTGGACTCCGTTTCGCTTGCGCACAAGGTTGCCGCGGAACACGAACTCATCGGCCTTCTCTCCTTCGACTACGGACAGAGGCACCGCAAGGAACTCGATTTCGCGGCTGCATGCGCCAAACGCCTGGGTGTGGCCCATCAGATCATCGACATCCGCAACATAGGCAGCCATCTGACGGGATCGGCGCTGACCGACGACATCGATGTTCCGGACGGGCATTATGCCGAAGAGACGATGAAGGCGACCGTCGTACCGAACCGCAACGCCATCATGCTCGCCATCGCCTTCGGGCTTGCGGCGGCGCAGAAGGCCGATGCGGTCGCAGTCGCTGTGCATGGCGGGGACCACTTCATCTATCCGGACTGCCGGCCAGGTTTCATCCAGTCCTTCCAGGACATGCAGAACCAGGCGCTCGACGGCTATGCCAGCGTTTCGCTTTTTGCACCTTACGTCACCGTCTCGAAGGCCGATATCGTAACCGATGGCGCCAGGAACGCCACTCCGTTCGCACAGACCTGGTCGTGCTACAAGGGCGGTTCGCGCCACTGCGGCCGCTGCGGCACCTGTGTCGAACGGCGCGAAGCGTTTCATCTGGCCGGCATAGACGATCCGACGGACTACGAGGACCCGGACTTCTGGGTGGCCGCAACCGCGGGCTTTGCTGCTGAAGAGGTGAAATGATGTTCCGCATCACCAAGGAGTTTCATTTCTCCGCCTCGCACCGGCTCACAAGCCTGCCCGCCGACCATCAATGCGGCCGCCTTCACGGACACAATTACGTCGTGGAGGTGGAACTTTCAGCAGCAACCCTCAACAGCCACGGATTTGTCCGCGATTACCACGAGCTTGCGCCGCTGAAGTCCTATATTGACGAGTCCTTCGACCACCGGCACCTGAACGAGGTCCTCGGTCATGATCAGGTGACGGCTGAGTGTCTGGCGAAGCATTTCTACGATTGGTGCAAGGATCGCCTGCCGGAAACCTCGGCCGTGCGCGTCAGCGAGACGCCGAAGACCTGGGCGGAATACCGGCCATGACCGTCGCCCGCAAGGCCGAAATTCGCGTCAGCGAAATCTTCGGGCCTACCATTCAGGGGGAAGGTATCTTGATCGGCCTTCCGACCGTTTTTGTCAGGACGGGGGGCTGCGATTACCGCTGCTCATGGTGTGATACGCTGCATGCCGTCGACAGCGAGTATCGTGATCAATGGCGTGCGATGTCGGTCGACGATATCTGGCAGGAGGTCTTGCGGCTTTCGGGCAACAAACCGCTGACGGTATCACTGTCGGGAGGCAATCCGGCGATCCAAGCGCTCGGGCCGCTGATAGAACGCGGACACAGCGAGGGTTTCCGTTTCGCGCTGGAAAGCCAGGGCAGCATTGCCAAGGATTGGTTTGCCGATCTCGATGTTCTTGTCCTGAGCCCAAAGCCGCCGTCAAGCGGCATGGAGACCGACTGGCGCGCGTTCGAGGCCTGCCTGAAAATGGCTGCCGAAAAGCCGCAGCTTGCGCTGAAGATCGTTGTGTTCGACGATCGCGATTACCTCTTCGCCCGGACCGCCGCGGCACGTTACCCGACGCTTCCCGTTTATCTTCAACCCGGCAATCATACGCCACCCCCGCCCGCAGACGAAGACGCAAGCGTCGATTTCGACGGCATCATGGACCGGATGCTCTGGCTGATCGACAAGGTGACGGAAGATCGGTGGTTCGAGGCGCGCGTGCTGCCGCAACTACATGTGCTGCTGTGGGGCAACAAGCGCGGCGTCTGACGATTCCTTCGGGCACGCCGGAGATGGCGTCGCAGGGCTCAGCCATTCGTCGCCGATCCCGAGGCACAAAGGACATCGATCAGCGGAAGCGCGGCTGTTTCGGCGAGACGTTCGCCCGAATCTCATGAAGGGGTGCGTTCTTGCCAAGCAACCGCAAGCGCTTGCGTTCCTCTGCCGGATCAACCCCAAGTTTCTTGCAGTGATCGGCAACGTCACGATCGTGCGGGCCTGGCACATGCACTTGCCTGTTGTTCATATTCTTCATGGTCATTTTCCTCCTCGTGAGGATAACGCCTGACGATCACAAATCGTTCATTAGGTGGCTCTAAAGTTGACAGGAACGCCTTTCGACGAGCTCAACCTCATGCGCTAAGCGATAGCGGACATTCGGTCCAGTAGGTCCGAGGTCCCTGACTGACCCGTAGGCAGACGCTTGCCGATGGCCGGCCAACGTCTGCACTGGACGTGGAAGCTGACGTCGCGTTGCTCCCGCCCGAGACATAAGGCGGGAGACCGCAACTTATTGTATCAAGCCGGCAGCGGCTCGTGGAAACGGCGCCAGCCATTTGCGCTGATTGCACCGGCAACGATCTCGCACCCGTTCGGCTCTAGGAAATGGGTGAACCCGGCGCAGCGTTCGCCGCGACTTGGGGTGTCCTGGTAAAGCGCCAGCGCTTGGTTGTCTTTCCGGCTGCCATCGGTCGAGACATACAGGCTGAAAGCCCGCCGGCGCTGGCAATCGCCGCACCGGTCACAGAGACATTCAGGAACTTGCGGCGAGACAGCACTCGGCTTGAAGCTGCCGATCCGTGGTTCACATCATCATCCTTATCATGGTCTTTTTCCGAGAGCGGCGGATACCAATCCGCTCAGTTTCCGGTGACCAATCGTCACTCGTCGCAACTGGCTCAGGTGGTCTTGAGCGTGCCGTTCATCCCTTCCGGATAGAAGCCGCCCTTGCTCACTCCGTCCTTGTCGGTGAGGTAGACGATCCGGAGCACCTCCTGCGGCGTTCTGGTGAACGCGATCGCATCGGGCGTCGAGGGAACGATGTTGGCTTTTCCGTCCCCCTGGATCCCCTGGTCCTTATCGTCGGATCCGTCGATTTTGTCTCGGGCATCGGAGACAGCGTTGGCGGCCTTCCAGGCTTCCTCTCCCTTTCGGTATAGCGTAGATCGCGCCATTCCCATGTGATAGGCCTCGACCGCCAGGATGCCTGCGGCTGCGGCGAGGAAGTCCTTGTTTTTCAGAACTGTCGCCGCACCGGCATAGGCGGTGACGCCGACATCCTCGAACAACATCCCGCCGAGAACGAAGTTCGTCTCGTTGCCGAAGGGGTCGAAGTCCGGCCCGAGGCCCGCTGCTTCCGCGACGGCTTTGAAGCCCGCACCGAAATCGATGGCCGGCCGGTCAACCGCGTTGGTTCCAAGCGTCTTGCGGTAGAAGCGGACGTGCGCGAGTTCGTTTTCCGCGACTTCCTGCATGAATTCGCCGATGGCGGGCGTCTCGAACGAGACTTGCTTTCCACCAACGACGTCGCCGGGTTTCGAACCGGCATCGGCTGCGTCGATGCCCATTCCGGTGGTGCCGCGGAGGTAGTATTCAGCCTCCATATATTCGAGGTTGAGCGCAAAGCGGAAAATGTCCTCGTCCGATATGTCCTGTGCCAATACCGGAGAAGGCCGCGCGATTCTGCTGAGTGCCGCTCCGGCACCGAGTACGATAAGTCCCTGAAGCGACTGACGCCGGGATAGGTGAAGTGCGCCCTGCATGGCGGTCTCCTATGTTTGTTGATTCAACACCGCTGTCAGCACCGCGGCACCGAATGCATTTGCCTGACGATTAGATGGTCCGGGCCGCCAAAATATTCCCGTGTCCCGCTACAAAGGCCCTGCGAAAGGAGCCGGCGTAATCTCGGCGTGGACGGCGTCTACGTGCGCTCAGTCGCCGCGTTCAACAGATGAGTATCCTTTCGAACCAGGCGGATTGCGAGCCGATCGAGGACTGATTGCGCGAGGCGGTCACAACGAGCGCCAGCGAAGAGAAACGTATCCGTGAACACGGTGGCGAGCTTGTCCCGCAGCGCCTCGCGGAGCAGCCGGCGTGCGCGATAAAGACGGGTGCTCACTGTCTGAGGTCGCAATGCCAAAAGAAAAGCCGTTTCCTCAATGCTCATTTCCTCGACGTCCCGCATGACAAAGACGATGCGAAAGGGCTCTGGCAAGTCACCGACGGCTCGCTCCAGGAGGCCGCGGATTTCAGCGAGAGCGGCCGCCTCTTCGGGATCAGGCTTGTGTGCGCTGAACGGAGCGACCATGGCTTCGATGGCTTTCGCGTCTACGGTGGGTCGCCTTTTCCGGCGGCGTCCCAGCGCCTCGTTCAGCGCGATCCGGGTGAGCCAGGTCGACAGCCGCGCCTCCGCGCGGAATTCGGCCAGATGGGTGAAGGCGTGGATATAGGTCTCCTGAAGTACGTCCTCCGCCTCGGAGTCGTCATTCAGGACGGCGCGGGCGACCCGGTGAAGCCGCTGATTGTGACGCTTGATGATTAGCCAGAATGCGGCGGGGTCACGCTGTCGCGCGTGTTCAACCAGCCCCGCGTCGTCAAGGTCCTCGATTCTCACTGCCTCGGTGGATCCGCTCGGCTTCATCATAGGCGCTCCAGATGCATCAGCTTACTATGAGATAAGCGTTTTCCGGCTTTTCGGTCTGCGGCCAGGTGGAGACTTGGGACTCTAGCGGACCAGAGGTCTGCTGACCAAGTAAATCGGACTTGTTGCGGAGCAGTTCCATCTTCCGGTTTCGGCGCAACTGAGACTTCCAGCGTGGTCGCCGGCGATGCCTGCTTTCAGGAAGCGGCAAAGATGATCTCTACAGCCGACATGAGGCGCGAAGAAACTATTTCGGCGTTGGGGCCGGGAGCCGGCTGTCCGCTTTCAAGGCCCGAACTGCAATAGCGGCCATTCAGATCAGAGGCAGGCAGCTCCGCCAACGCGGGCATTGCGACCTGTTTGCCATGCGCACGGTGCGCGAAATGAACGTGACAAAGCAGGATTAGCTGCCTTCACACCCTAGTCGAAAAGCAAGAGAGGGGCTGGATGGCGATGCACCGGCCTTCTTCCAAGGACTTTCGAAATTGAGCCGAGCGCCCCATGGGAGGCTCGTGCTATAGTGCGTGCCTTAAAACTGGGAGAAAGGTACGAGTCCGTGGGCCAGCCCCAGGTGGAACGCAGACTGGCAGCTATTCTGGCTGCCGACGTCGTGGGCTTCAGTCGGCTGATGGGAGTCGATGAAGCCGGAACGGCGCGTGCGCTGCGGGGCCACCGCGAAGCCATCTCGCCGATTATCACAGACCACGGCGGTCGGATTGTAAAGACCATAGGCGACGGCGTGCTACTGGAGTTCCCCTCGGTCGTCGCGGCCGTCGCGTGCGCAGCGGCCATCCAGAAGTTGATGGCGGAGCGAAATGCGGTGGCACCCGCCGATCAACGGATGCTGTTCCGCATCGGAATCAATCTCGGCGACGTCCTGATCGAGGGCGATGACATTCTGGGAGACGGTGTCAACGTGGCGACCCGGCTTGAGGAGATTTCCGAGGCCGGCGGAATCTGCATCTCCGAAGACGTATACCGACAGATCGATGGCAAGGTCGATATTAGTTTTGCCGATATGGGCTTGCACCACCTTAAGAATATCGCGCGCCCGCTGAGGACCTTCCGAGCGCACCTCGAGCAGATCATCCCGTTGCGGGCGCCTGGACCCGCGTTACCGGACCGGCCATCGATCGCAGTACTGCCGTTTGGGAACATGAGCAGCGATCCAGCACAGGACTATTTTGGCGACGGCATCGTCGAAGAGATTATCATCGGGCTGTCGCGCATTCGCTGGCTCTTCGTTATCGCCCGCAATTCCAGCTTCACGTACAAGGGGCGCGCTGTCGACGTGAAGCAGGTCGGGCGCGAATTAGGCGTGCGCTACGTGCTGGAAGGCAGCGTTCGCAGGGCGGCCAATCGAGTGCGCATATCTGCCGAGCTTGTTGAGGCCACGACGGGCGTACATATTTGGGCGGATCGCTTTGAAGGGGAACTGGAAGACATTTTCGAACTGCAGGACCGAGTAACCTCGAGCGTGGTCGGCGCCATCGGACCGAAGCTCGAGCAGGCTGAGATCAAGCGGGCCAAGCACAAGCCTACCGAGAACCTCGACGCCTACGATTACTTCCTGCGGGGCTTGGCAGCCTTGCATTGCTGGAGCCGAGAAACCAACAATGAGGCTCTGCGGCTCTTTTACCGCGCCATCGAACTCGATCCGGAATTTGCTGCGGCTTACGGCATGGCGGCGCGCTGCTATTCTCAGCGGAAGGCAAGTGGTTGGATGGTCGATCACGCGCAGGAGGCTGCCGAAACCGAGCGGCTGGCCCGGCATGCAGCGGCCCTGGGCAAGGATGATGCGGTGGCGCTCTGCACCGCTGGAATCGCCTTCGCGTATGTTCTTGGCGCACACGATTATGGCGCAGATTTATTGCAACGTGCTCTTGGGCTCAATCCCAATTTGGCCTCAGCATGGCTGTTCAGCGGGTGGGCCAGGATTTGGCTTGGCGAACCGGAGGGGGCAATCGATCATCTCACGCGGGCCATGCGGCTGAACCCACAAGACCCCCAGATTTGTAATGCGCACGCCGCAATGGCCGCCGCCTACTTCTTTGCTGGCCAATACGCGGATGCGTCATCATGGGCGCACGCGGCCATTCGTGAGCAGCCGGTCCACTTCATCGCAACCTGCGTCGCTGCAGCAAGCCACGCACTGGCTGGACAAGCTCCAGAGGCCACGGAGGCGATGACACGATTGCGTCAGCTTGATCCCGACTTCCGCCTCTCCAGCCTCAACGATTTCTTCCCGATCCGGCGACCGGACGACGCCGCACGATGGGCCGATGGTTTGCGAAACGCAGGCCTGCCACCGTGACGGCTCATTTCGCTATGCGAGAAACCTGACCGTAATTCGACGATGTCGCGGTCATGCCGGCGGGTAGGGCTGCGAGGACTGTCGCTTTATCTTTAAATGTAAGACTCGTTGGCCAATGATTTCAATTGGTTGCCGTGCCACTTAATTTGGGATTTAGCAGTTAATGTGAGATTTTGACTTGGCTTTTGGGAGATTCAGGCGATCGAGATAATCGATGGTGCCTTGGCAAATTGACGCATTTCCTGATGAAGTCGATGAAGCGCTTTGGGATGAAGCGTGCAAACGCGCAGACGGCATTCGGGAATTCCTGAAGCATCGAACTGGTCTGATGACCGCCGCAGACGTGAAACAACTTACAACTGAGCTCGACGTCAGCCGATCAACGGTTTACCGCCTTATCAAACTGTTTCGATCAGGTGGGACGGTCACCTCTCTAGTCGACCGTAAACGTGGCCGGCCTGAGGGTTACTGGGTACTGGATGCAAAGCGGGAAGAGATCATCCGCGTTACCCTTAGCAAATACTACCTGACGCGAAACCGTCCGACAGTTTCGCAACTGATCCGGGATGTGCGGACGAATTGCTAGCCGGGCATCTAAATCGGCAACGACGAAATCGCATCGTTCGATCCCCGTCGCGTAACCTAGTTCACTCGGGACGGCGGCGGCGGCCCAGTTCCAGGCGATTTGACGTTGACCCAAAAGACTCGGCAACGATCCCAGGTCGATGCCAAAGGGCGCCGAAATGTAGCAGCGGTGAAACCTGCGAGGGGGCTCTTTAAACATTGCTCACTCCCATCGCTGCAATTCACACAGTTCGTTGATGCTCGTCAATCTGGCCCAGGGGATCGGCAGCTCACAGTACAGCTAAAAAGCAGCCCGAATGGCCGAAATGAG
The DNA here is from genome assembly GCF_015353075.1 of Rhizobium sp. 007. Lineage (NCBI taxonomy): Bacteria > Pseudomonadati > Pseudomonadota > Alphaproteobacteria > Hyphomicrobiales > Rhizobiaceae > Rhizobium > Rhizobium sp. 007. Next base: position 2,125,683 of record NZ_CP064188.1, read on the forward strand.
GGCGCAAAGCGGTCAAGACCGCAGTCGGCCCCTTTGCTGCCGTTCGAGGTCGATCCGAGGAACGTGCGGTATGTGCTAGAATGCGGCCCGAAGGCGGAATGCGACAGACGCACTGCGAGGGGCGGTGTGATCGTACCGGACTTCGCGCGACCGAGAGCCGACGTTGTGCTCTTGAAAGGGGAGACGAGGACGATGCCGACACCACAGCAACCCAGTCTAATAGTTCGACAGAAATCCCCACAGAACATCGAGTTTCCGTTTGCGTCGCTCTCCGATTGGCTGATCCCAACCGAGCTGTTCTTCGTGCGAAACCATTTCCCGTCGCCGGACCTCGATGCGCGAGACTGGAGATTGCGCGTTGGCGGCGCGGTGGAGCGGCCGATCGAACTTGACCTCGACAGCATCAAGGCGATGCGGAGCACGACTTTCACCGCCGTCGTCGAGTGTGCAGGGAACGGGCGCGTCTACTATGTGCCGCCGAAGGAGGGGTTGCAGTGGCAGAACGGAGCCGTCGGCAATGCCGCGTGGACAGGTGTTCTTCTGCGCGAGATTTTGGAAATGGCGGGCGTTAAGCGAACCGCACGTGAGGTTCTGCTCGCAGGCGCCGACAGCGGCGTCGTCGACACGAACAAGAAAACGGCTTCTCCCGGCCCCATCGCTTTTGCGCGCAGTTTACCGCTTGAGAAGGCCATCGCTGACAGCACGATCCTTGCCTATTCGATGAACGAGGAGCCGTTGACGCGCGATCACGGCTACCCGCTACGCGCGGTCGTGGGTGGCTGGTTCGGCATGGCTTGGGTCAAGTGGATCACGCATATCACGGTTGTGGAGCAACCGTTCCTTGGCTACTGGCAGGCGCGCGACTATTTCCGTTGGGAGCGCAGCCTCGGGGAACCCAGGCTGGTCCCCCTTGCGGAGATGGAGGTCAAAGCGCAGATCGCGCGTCCCGTACAGGGGGCGCATCTCATCGCCGGCCAACCGTACCGGATTTTCGGAGCCGCCTGGAGCGGAGAGGCTGTTATCCGGCAGGTGCAGGTCTGCACCGGAGATGGCAGAGGCTGGCGCGAGGGAAGGCTCCTCGAAACAGAACGTCCCTTTGCATGGCGCTTGTGGGAGTACATGTGGACCCCTGAAGAAGTGGGGCGATATATACTGCGATGTCGCGCGATCGATGGGGCGGGGTGCGTGCAGCCCGACCTCCAGCGTTCCGACTGCGAGAGCTACGCGGCCAATTGGATCGTTCCGGTGGAGGTTACGGTCGTTCCCGAGCCACAGACGTACGAGGAGGAATTCGTGATCTAATCACCCGCATGGGGCGGAATGGCGGCTTTGGCGCAACTGCGACCCGCGTTGTCACTGCGTCATGTCCGCTTTGCAGCAACAGCGACGGGTGGCTCGATGACCATTATGAGGGCGCGTTGCCGCCCGGCACTTCCGGGGCCGGAAGCTGCCGTTCCACCCGCAACTTTAAGGTCCGCAAAACGGGGAAGCGGCAGTCTGGCGTGAACGCGCGGAATAGCTGCTTCAAAAACTTATTCCGGCATTAGGTTGCGCAGGCTTTAGCGCTTGATGTTAGCGTGACCGCGACTAACGTCGCGCTCGCGCAGGGCGCGCTCTTGAAGCCAGTGGCCAACGGGCGACCAGAACCGCACGGCAACCGCTGACCAAACCCTACTAACCCTGGCCAGCAGAGCAATCACCTTTACGATTCGACCAGGATCACCAAGGACTCTGGCACCACTCCATCGAAGGCCATCGCATCCGCGGCTTCCTTGCTCTGCATAGCTTTCATCATGGCGTCCATGTCCGGAACGTCCATAAGAACGGCCACCCGAGACGGATTCTCTGGATCTACAAATGTTCGTATGTTGGTCACGCCGAGCGGACCAAAAAGCTCTTTCCGCTTTGGCGAGTCGAGCCAGTGCTTCGTGCCCTTTGTGATGTTATGGTGGCCAATGACTGTCGGCATTGCATCCTCCCTATCGTGACGGCGAGGGCCGGCATCAACCAAAAGTGCCAAAATCCATCCCGTCAAACCATGAGCAAGTCTCGCACAATCTGAGGCGAACGCGAAACCACGCGGCGTGCTTTTGTGGAGCCGCACGGATTGTGGACGATTGCCCGGCGATGAAATGCAATCACTCGGTGAGGCCAGCTTTGCGCAGGCCGTCCACAATGCGCTCGAAATCGGCAGGGTTCTTGTAGGGCAGCACTTTGCGCCTGTGCTCCAGGGAATAATCGGGATTAATCCGGAACGCTTCCTCCCACTCCCCACGCGCCTCCACGAAGCGGCCCAGGTGACCATAGCTCGCCGCCAGCAACACACGTGAGATGTCGGTGGCTGGATTGCGGACAAGCCGTCGCTTCAGGATGACAACGGCCTCCTCGTACCTGCCTAGCTGGAACATCGCCTGCGCGTGGAAGTGCAGAAAGATATCCGGATAATATGGATTCAGGGCCATTGCCCGCTCGAAACAGCCGAGGGCCTCGTCGGGCCTGCCCGCATAGTGGAGCGCGTTGCCGAGGCTCTCGTGGCCCTCGGCAAGATTGGGAGCAAGCGCGATCACGCGTTCAGCCTCCCGGATGGCCACGTCGAGCCGTCGCAGGTACAAGTTGACGACGCCCAGCGCCCAATGTGCGTACGGATATCGATCGTCGAGCGCCACCGCCTGCGTCGCAGACCCGGTCGCCTGTTCCAGCGATTTCGACGGCGATTGGCTCCACTGGTTGACGTAGGCCAGCCCGTGCGCGACGGCGAGGAACGCGTGGGCCGGGGCGAATTTCGGGTCCAGATCGATGGCGCGTTGCAACAATAGGCGGCCCTGAATGTTCTGCTCTCTCGTCAGCCGCCACATCTGTTCACGGCCTCGGAGGAAGCAGTCATAGGCTTCCAGATTTTGGGTCTGCTCGGTCGCGAGCCGCTGCTTGTCCCCGGCCGCGAGCTTGAGTTCCAGAGCGCCGACGATCTGCTGCGTGACGTCATCCTGCACCGCGAAGATATCGCTCAGGTCGCGATCGAAACGCTCAGCCCACTGATGCCCGCCAGTGATTGCATCGATGAGCTGCGCGGTGATCCTCACCTTGTTGCCTGATTTGCGGACGCTCCCTTCCAGCACGTAGCGCACGTTGAGGCTGTGGCCCACCTCCTGCACGTTCACGTTCCGGCCCTTGAACGTAAACGACGAGTTGCGAGCGATGACAAATAGCTGCGACAGCTTCGACAGAGCAGTGATGATATCTTCGCAGATGCCGTCGGCGAAGTACTCCTGCTCGGCATCGCCGCTCATGTTGACGAAGGGCAGCACGGCAATCGAGAGCTCCGGCGGCAATGCGGCCGGCGCACGAGCAACGGCGCCAGCGGTCACTGCTGGCTTTGCCTCCGCGGCTGCGCCGACCTGGAGCGAATAGATCCGGATCGGCTCGGCTATGTTCTTGAGATGCGTGTTGCCGAGATCGCTGACGGAGAGATCGAGCCTCGCCCTGACCTGGCGATAGGCGTCCTCGGACAGGCAAATGGCTCCAGGGGCCGCGATACCCTCGATACGCGAGGCGATGTTGACGCCGTCCCCCATCAGGTCGCCATCGCTTTCCTCTACTACGTCCCCCAGATGGATGCCGATCCGGAACTCGATGCGCCGATCCTGCTGAACGCCGGCATTGCGCTCGGCCATGCCGGTCTGCACCTCGATGGCGCAGCGCACGGCATCGACAACGCTGCGGAATTCGATCAGCGCTCCGTCTCCGGTGCGCTTGATGACACTGCCGTTGTGCACGGCGATGGTTGGATCGATCAGGTCGCTGCGCAGTGCCCGCAACCTTGCCAGGGTGCGATCTTCGTCCTCGCTGGCGAGTCGGCTGTATCCGACTATGTCCGCGGCCAGAATTGCGGCCAGTTTGCGATTCTCACTCATAGAGCCGTCCCTCATCTCCACGATAGCAGGAAGACAGAGACAGGGGAACTTCTGCCCGGAGCGATCTCGGCTGAGATCAAGTTCTCTGGTGCATCTGCGACCTACAGCGTGTTCGCCGACGATGTCTGCTTTCGGGCAACGGCAAAGCTTGCCCCAACGGCTGACATGAGGCGCATAGCCGCTCGATAGAACTGCGAAAATCCAGAATGCTTTCCCCAAGCAGCTTGGCCCCGCACGCAGCGGGGCCGCACATTGTCAAATCTCTGTATGCTCCGCCAGTTCCAGCGCATCCTCGATGTCCACGCCCAGGTACCTAACCGTGTTCTCGATCTTGGTATGTCCAAGCAGGATCTGGATTGCACGAAGATTGCCGGTCGCTTTGTAGATCATTGCGGCCTTGGTCCGTCTGAGGGAGTGCGTGCCGTAGTCTTCGCGTCGTAGCCCAATTGCAGTGACCCACTCATCGACCAATCTGGCATATTGGCGAGTGCTGAGATGATCGGAATGATCGACTCGACTGGGAAAGGCGTAGTCAGCGATTGAACCGCCTCTCCGTTCAAGCCACGCAAGCAAACTTGCCCTGACGTCGGCGGTGATCTCGAACTGGACAGGACGTCCGGTTTTTTGCTGGACGACCATGGCACGGGTTCGGATTTCTTGACCGGTGACGAGGGTTCCGATCTTGATCTTAACCAGATCGCAGCCTCGTCGCTTACTGTCGATTGCGAGATCGAACAGCGCCCGGTCTCGCATGCGCCCTCCCTATCGAGGAAGAAACGAATTGCCCAAATCTGGCGCTGCTTCAGGGGCTTCTTTACGCCGATCTTCCGGCCGGCGTTCCATGCCGGTCGACCGAGTGCAGCAGGATCGTATTGCGCGGTACCCATTTGAGTTCTCCTTCGGCCACCATTGGCCGTCGGAAAAACGTGCGAACGCAAGGAGCGACGGGGCCGTAGCCGGCGGACTGCTTTCGGGGAGCAGGCGCTGAAAGCTGACATTCGTTCATTAGCGGCTCGAAGGTCCACTTGACCCGCAGCAGACGATTTTGCTGCCCGCCGCCGCGGTGCATGACCTCGGATGACCGGTCTACTGCAGGGAAGTTCGGGACGCTTGCGCTTCCTGCGCGACCAGGTTATACACTGAACTAGATGGTTCAGCATTTAAGTCCTCCCCTCGATCTCTCGTTTGCGGCGCTGTCCGATGCGACCCGCCGCGGGATCATCGATCAGCTTGGGCGAGGGGACGCGTCGATCACCAGTCTCGCGGATAAGTTCCAGATGACGCTGACCGGCATGAAGAAGCACGTCCAGGTTCTCGAGCGGGCGGGGCTCGTCGTCACGCAGAAGGTCGGACGGGTGAGAACCTGCAAGCTTGGGAAACGCGGCCTCAAAGCGGAGGCCGAATGGATCGAGGCGCATCGCAAGCTCTTCGAGGCCCGCTTCGAAGCATTGGACGAAATCATCAGCGAAATGAAACAGGAGGGAAGCGATGAATCAGCAACTTGACAGTGCAGGTGGTGCGCAGAACCGCACGTCAGTCGAGCGCAGAGGGGATCGCGAACTCGTCGTAACGCGGACATTCAATGCGCCGCCGAGCACGGTTTACAGGGCGTGGAGCCAGCCCGAGCTGTTCCAGCGCTGGTGGGTGCCAAAATCGGCATCCGGCGTTTCGCTCGTATCGTGCGATATGGACGTTCGTACCGGCGGCAAATATCGGCTGGAATTCGGCGCCGGCGGTTCGGACACCATGGCCTTCTATGGCAAGTATCTCGAGGTGGTGCCGAACGAGCGCATCGTCTGGACCAACGACGAGGGCGAAGAGGGCGCGATCACGACCGTGACCTTCGAGGACCAAGGCGGGAGGACACTACTGAATTTCCACGAAGTCTATCCGTCCAAGGAGGCGCTTGAGGAAGCACTACAGGGCTCGGCGGCCGCATTGCCGGAGCAGTTGGAGCAGCTCGACGAATTGCTTTCCAGCATAGGCGAGTAGCGCGGGTCGGGAAACTCGCCTCGAGAACGTCTGCTCTTGGGAAGTGACTCCACCGGCCTTTCTGGCCGGAGCGGGGGCGCATTGCCGCCCGGCAGCATTGGCTCGGTCGGTGGTGTCTCTGACAGCATTTCTGCTAAAGGTGGGAAGCAAATCGCCCGCGATGTCACCTACTGGCGAAGCGTGAAGGGCGCAACGGGCTGATGGGCCTCTCGCTCATCAGGCCTCTTGTTTTGAAGGAGGAGCGCTAGAATGAGCACCGACCTGGATACCGTGCGGTCCTATGATACGGTCGCGGCGGAGTACGCTGCCGAGGCCGCGGCGATGCCCGAATGGGTCGCGACCGAGATCGATGCGTTCGTGACCGAGCTCGGCGGCTCGGGCAGGGTGCTGGAGATCGGAAGCGGTGGCGGGCGAGATGCACTTGAGCTTGAGAAGCGGGGAATTAGCGTCCGGCGCACCGACATTTCAAAGGGCTTCGTCGAACTGCTTCGCGAAAGTGGCTTCGAGGCCGACCTGTTGGACCCGCTGACCGAAGACTTGGCCGATCCGCAGCATCCCGGCACGCCGTACGACGGGATCTGGGCCTGTGCCTGCCTGATTCATGTCGCGCACGAGGATTTCGGCACGGTGCTTGGACGGCTTGCCGAGGCGACCCGGACGGGTGGCCGGTTGCACGCCTCGGTTAGAGAGGGCGAAGGCGAGGATGTGTCCACACACGGCAGTGCTGCAGCGCCCCGGCGCTACGTCGAGACGTACTGGCGCGAGTCTGCCCTGCGATCCGCACTCACAGACGCCGGCTGGATCGTCAGCGAGGTACGTCGGTGCGTCGGAAAGCCCCATGATCGGTGGCTGAGCGTTCGGGCGAGTCGGGCGTGACGCACACAGAACTTGCGGGAACGGCCGGTTGTGGCGCGACTATGAACTCTAGGTGGTCACCGCAATGTCGGCTTCCGGGCGAAGACAAAGATCCCCTCTGTGGCCGACATGAGGGCGCATAGCCGCCGTTAGAGCTGCTAATGTCGGAAGGCGGAACTCGCGATCGTCGTCTAGTGCCAGCTTATGTAAACGGTGGCAAAAAGGAGAGGTGCATGTTGCTGAAAGATCGAAATGCAATTGTTTATGGTGCCAGTGGGGCTGTTGGAGCGGCCGTGGCAAAGGCATTTGCCCGAGAAGGCGCTCGCGTCTTCCTGGCGGCCCGTCACAAGGATCGGTTGGATGCGGTTGCGGACGATATTCGGACGCGGGGTGGAATGGCGGAGGTGATGCCTGTGGATGCAACGGACAAGCAAGCTGTTGAGGCGCAACTCGCGCTGATCTCCGATAAGGCGGGTCCGGTCAAGATAATGTTCAACGCGATCGATTGGGGCGACACACAAGGTGAGCCACTCGGGACGATTTCATTAGAGAAAGTCCTTCGGCCCGTTCAAACCGGTCTCACAACGTGGTTCTACACCGGAACTGCAGTTGCGGATCATATGGCGCGCAACGGTGGTGGTTCCATCGTCGGTATCAGTGCGAACGCTGGACGCCAAGCTTTCCCGAACGTGGGCGGGTTTGGAATTGCCTGTGCTGCCGTCGAGCATTTTTTGCGACAGTTAGCAGTAGAGAACGGGCCCTTAGGAGTGAGGGTCACGTGGGTTCGTTCACCGGGCTCCCCAGACTCTCCCGGCGTTCACGACGTTTGGTCGATGGCTGCGCGTGAGCGTGGTATGACTTTCGATGAAATCCATAAAGAGTTCGCCAAGGATAGCCCGTTGCGGCGTGTGACGCCGCTCGCGCAAATAGCTGACGCGGCGGTACTCCTGGCCAGCGACTTGGCGGCCGGCATGACAGCCACGATGGCCAATGCGACAGGAGGCGCACAGATCGACTGAATTGCTGGTCGCGTATCGGGACTCATAGACACAGTGTGGACAGCCAGTACGATAGCTTCCCGCTAAGCGTCCCCGAAACTTGCCGTCCACTTCCGACTCAAGTTGGACGTAGTAGTGGCTCATGGCGCACAGATGTCGTCGCGCCAGCCCGATACAACGGCTGCTTTTAGGCAGAGGCAACAACTGCCTCTATGACCGACGTGCGGGCGCAAAGCAGTCTGCCCCGTTGCGACCCCAAAGCAGACCTTCGCAGCATGAGCACGACGGCCAGAAAGCTGCTATAAATAATTGCGCTGTCATCTTACGAGAAATGAACGAGCTGGTCCGGACCCGCCTACCGCAGACTGAGAATACCCTGGCGCTGTGGCGTTTCATGTAAGGGCGGTGATGGCTGGATGGATTTGTCGATCGTAAAGCGCCAACTCCTCGGCGGTTGGCGGCTCGAACAGCTTCGACCACCTAAGCAGGTCCGCCCGCGAGATGTCGAACGTGCCGACTGGAAACTCGGCGTTTCGCCGGGAGACCCGGTCCCAAAGCTCATCAAAGGGAACGTCGAGGAAGCAGAGTACGACGCGGGCACCAGTTGCGCGAGCTTCCTCCCGGCAGGTTTCGCGTTCTGCCCGTGACCACACTCCCCAATCCACGACAACGTTACACTGAAGCCTGAGGGCACGCAGAGCGATCTGCCATTGTAGGCTCTCGACCCTACCTCGGCACGGGCCAGTTTCGGCTTCTGGAGTAGAGATGCCGGGGTAAAGCTTGTGCATCCAGTCGTCTCCGGTCAGACGGAGGGCAGATGCTTCGTATTCGATTATCTTGGCGAGCGACGTCTTCCCCGAACCGGGAAGACCGCAAGTAAGGTAGAGCGTGGGCATTGGAAAATCTCTGATTTTGGCTTGGCAAGTGGAACTGGCCCCGCGGTGTCGTGCGGGACTGCGCTTCGCTCAATGCCGCAAGGCGCGGCCAATCAGAGGTGTGTTGCCATAGTCTACTTTGTAGGACCGCTCTGCTCGGGGGTCAAGACGGCGCGCATGGGTGAGCTCACAGATGAGGTCGTCTAACCCACTGGCTGCCTTGTGGTACCTCCAACAATAAGCTGACTGTCAGCATCCCACCCCAGCTCGGATGTTGAGACGGCCCGAGCCCCGGCGTCTGCTTTCGGGGATTCGGCATAGCCCCCGGATCGGCTGACTAGAGGGCGCAATGCTACCGGGCCAAGTCGGACGCTGGTGACCCGGGGCTGCCGTTCGGTCCGCGACTAATGCGCACAAGCTTAACAGCGTCATCGTAGCCGAGCAGATCCACGTTGTCCCGATCCTGCGCTTGGTTTACCCAAGTCTCAATAGGGTTGATCAAGGATGCCGCGAGTGGGATGGGAAGCACTAGAGCTGTGGGGCAAAGATGCGGCTCGCATCGAACGGCTCGCTGGCGGGGTTGCCAATGACGTCTGGAGCGTGCACGTCCACGGGCAACTTGCAGTCGGTCGTCTGGGTACCAGGAGCGACGCTGATCTGGCTTGGGAGGTTGAGCTCCTCCGGCACCTTGACCGTGAAGGTCTGAGCGTGCCGGTGCCGATCCCGGCGGACGACGGCCGGCTATTCGCGGATGGCCTGATGGTAATGAAATACATGCATGGCGGACCACCCGAGACCGAGGGCGACTGGCGTCGCGTAGCCGAGACCCTCCGCGAACTGCATCGTTTGACGCAAGGCTGGCCGCAGCGCCCAGGGTGGCGATCCTCGACGGACCTCCTGCATGCCGAGACGGGGACGAGGATCGACCTTGCCGCGATGCCGCCAGATGGCGTCGCTCGATGCCGCGCGGCGTGGGCACGGCTTATCGGACGTGAGACAAGCGTCGTCCACGGCAATCCCAACAACCCTGCCAACATCCGCATGACCACGGACCGCATCGCACTGATCGACTGGGATGAGTCGCATGTCGACGTCCCCGACCTTGACCTCGTCTTGCCCCACAATGCTGCCGATCTGGAAGCCGGGGCGTATGACATCGCCGCGCAAGCATCGGCCGCATGGGAAGCCGCCGTCTGTTGGGATGACGAATACGCGAAACAGCGACTTGCCGAAGTTCGAGCGGTCTAAGCGACGGCCGCTCCTGGCGCATTGATGCCGTCGAAGCTTAGCTTGATCGACGTCTGCTCTCGGGAAGACGCCACCGCGGGCCCTACGACCGAAATGGGGCGCATATCCGCTCAATCACAAAATTTGGAATTGGCAACGTTCCGTTGATACGTGCAGCCCCACTGTGGGCGGGGCCGTACGCGCTCAGATCTCAGTATGCTCCGCTAGCTCCAGTGCATCCTCAATGTCCACTCCCAGGTACCTGACCGTGTTCTCGATCTTGGTATGTCCGAGCAGGATCTGGATTGCACGAAGATTGCCGGTCGCTTTGTAGATCATCGCGGCCTTGGTCCGTCTGAGGGAGTGTGTGCCGTAGTCTTCGCGTCCTAGCCCAATTGCAGTTACCCACTCATCGACCAATCGTGCATATTGGCGAGTGCTGAGATGATCGGAATGATCGACTCGACTGGGAAAGGCGTAGTCAGCGATTGAACCGCCTCTCCGTTCAAGCCATGCAAGCAGACTTGCCCTGACGTCGGCGGTGATCTCAAACTGTACGGGACGTCCGGTTTTTTGGCTGGACGACCATGGCACGGGTTCGGATTTCTTGACCGGTGATGAGGGTTCCGATCTTGATCTTAACCAGATCGCAGCCTCGTCGCTTACTGTCGATTGCGAGATCGAACAGCGCGCGATCTCTCATGCGCCCCTCCCGGTCGAGGAAGAAGCGGATCGCCCAAATCTGGCGCTGCTTCAGAGGTTTCTTGACGCCGACCTTTCGGCCGGCGTTCCATGCCGGTCGGCCCAGTGCGGCAGGATCGTATTGTGCAATACCCATTTGAGTTCTCCCTTCGGCCACCATTGGCCTTCAAGAAAACGCATGATCTCAAGGATTCACGGGGCCGGAAGCGGACTGACAGCTTTCGAGAACTGAGACCATGAAAGCTGCCGATCCGAGACAGCCTTGTGAGAACTGCGGCCATTCAGTGCGAGCCCACCCGCTGGAGCTGAACGACAGGTATGGCCGCGAACCCTGGCTGACGGCATGACAGAATATTTGACGCTCTCTAAGGCATCGGCTCGCTGTCCGAACCGCATGCGACCCGAGTTGGAATGAGTTAACCAACCGAAGCTCCTACATCAGGTTGAAACGCCCCATGCCGAATAGGTGCGCCGACGAGCCTCCGCCATGATCTCGGCGTCTTCAGGGGTAGCTCCCAAGAACCCGCCGTGAGGACCAGCTTCGATAACGTGGAGTTCGGCCGTCACGCCTGCATTCCTATTCGGCGATCTTCAGCTTCGCGGTCAGAGCCGCACATCTCGCCACCGCCGACGACGAAGCCGCCGCCATGGATGTCGAAATAGGCTACTTCCGCGAGGCGCCCCCTGGTTCCCTCCGGATTGGCTCGGCGGAGTTCTGCGCCGTTCGGCAACGCAATCACCGTCGCCGATCCCTGAAACCCGGCTGCGAACGGTCCCATCATGTCGAGCATGGGTTCCATAAATGCCGAGAGCGCTGGCGGCTCTACGTGCGTCTGCCCGGAAGTGGCCCGCTGAGCGGTCCTCTGAGTCAAATAGGTTTGGGCCTGTGGACTTAAATTCGTCGGCATGGGGATCACCTGCTCCGGCCGTTTAAGCGCTGTCGGATCACTTATCATAAGTCCTTCCTCCATGATTTTCTGATTCAGCCGAAAGACAGGCGCCCATCTCGCTACTCTTGAAATACCGGCACACTATGCTTCACGAAATTAGCTGCTGACTTTTCGCCCATCGCGTGATCGCATCTCTGGATGTAGGGGCAGGTCCAAAGAAGTGTTCTTGTTGCGAAATGTTCGAAACATAGACGCCCTTCTTGAAGAACAGAAACATCTGGATCAGATCGTACCCAAGCTCGGAAAACAGCTTTACCGGGCGCGCGAGCAAGCGGAAAACCAGCCAGGGCACAACCCGCACCTTGAGACGTTTCTTTATAACCTCGGAGACGAGATCGGCGATCTCTTGCTGGCTCTTGGGGCCATCGCGCCAGCCGACATCGATCGTTTGGTTGTTCATCTCGCTACCAAGAAACGTCGCGGCTTTGGCGAGATATGACGCCAGATCATCTGTCAGAACATAGGACCATCTCGTGGTCTTATCGCCCAACGCCAGGAACCGGCCAGCTTTCACACCCTTCGCAATGATGTCTGAGCTTTGATCGAGAAATGTGGGGGCGCGGACAAATACATATGGCACACCGGAGGCCTTGATCAGATCCTCTGCCACTTTCTTGGCGTGGAAATGCGGCACTGCTGACGCAGCCTCGCAGCTGACGATGCTGAGAAAGACAAATCGGCCAACATTGGCTCTTGCTGCGGCCTCAATAAGATTCTTGTTGCCCTGGAAGTCCGTGTCGAGGCTTCCTTTCATGTAACTGTTAGCCGAGCTGACGACGACGTCCACGCCCTGCAAAGCACGATCCAATGAAGCTGGATCCATCATGTCGCCGCGCACCCATTCGACATCGGCGCTCTCATTTGAGGGCGCGCCCTTACGCGACATCGCAACGACGGCCACATTCGCATCATGCGCAAGGTTGCGGAGAATCTTGGCTCCGAGAAATCCTGTTGCGCCGACGACCAAGACCTTCTTTTTCGCCGTCGCGCTTGAACTTGCGGTCTCGGCAAGTGCCTTATTATCCGAGGCAGTGGAGGGATGGGGTGATTGAGTCAATCTAATCTCCTGTGATGGTCTGGTATCGGTTCGGGCGCTCAGGGCGGGGTAATCGATGTAGCCTCGCGCGGTACCGCCGAAGAAGGTGTTATGGTCTGGCTCGTTCATCCCGCATCAGCCTTCAGCCGCGCAACGAATCATCTGACCATAGGCTGCCGCGTGGCGGAAATCGGCGACGGTCTGGCGCACTTCTTCGGTCGTCAGCGCGCGCGGCGTGGGAATGTCCTGCATCCCGGTCACCGTGAACATACCCGTCCCCGGCGCGACGCCCTGGCGATGATGCGGCGTGTTGTCGGGATGCGACATGCGTCCGGCGTGCATGAGCTGGATGAAGATATGGCCGCCCTTGTCGTGCACGGAAGAGGTGATCTTCCGCCAGCCGGTGACGTGTGCGGGAGTATAGATGCCCGGGGTAGTGAGATAGCCCTGGCCGTCATCCGAGGGCTGGGTGCCTTCAGTGACGATCAGACCGACGTCGGCGCGCTGGGCATAATATTCGGCAGCCAACTCTCCTGGCGTACCGTCGAAGGCAGCGCGGCTGCGGGTCATAGGCGCCATCACCAGCCGGTTGGGAAGCATGCAGCGGCCAATGCGGGCCGGGGTGAACAGTGGATTCATTAGGGTCTCCATTCGTTGGAGTTCTTGTCCACTATTCCAATCTCGGGATAAATCCAGCAGAATTGAAATCAGTTTTCCATCTATGGAGCAATCAGATGAGTCATTTGAACGACATGGCGCTGTTCGTGGAGGTCGCTAGAGCCAGGAGCTTTCGGAAGGCCGCGGAGGCTCTCGGCATGCCAAACTCTACTCTGTCGCGACGCATTAGCGAACTGGAGAAGGCAATCGGCTTGAGGCTCCTGCATCGCACGACGCGCAAGATCGAGCTCACCGAGGCCGGCCAGCTCTATTATGAACGAAGCAAGCGAATCGTTGACGAGGCACGGCTCGCGCACGAACAGCTCGGCGCGATGCTTGAGCAGCCCAGCGGTGTCCTGCGGGTTTCGCTCCCAGTCGACCTCGCTATTTTTTACCTCACACCGATCATCGGCGATTTCGCGCGGCACTATCCCGGCATCACGTTCGAATTCGACCTGACCCCACGCCGTGTCGATTTGGCGGCCGAGCCGTTCGATGTGGCGATCCGCATAGGCAAACTGGAAGATTCCAGTCTGATCACTCGTCTGATCGGGCGGCATTCGCGCCACCTCTATGCGTCTCCTGGCTATATCGAAGCTTCAGGCGAGCCCGCCACACCGGCGGACCTGGCGAAGCATGAATGCATCGGCATGCTGCGGAGCCCGACCTGGACTTTGCACCAGGAGGTAAACAAGGTCGATGTCGCCGTTCGCGGCCGCGCCGCGCCTTTCGACAATCTCGAAGAACAGACCTTCACCGTAGGTAGGACTGTAGAGCTGGAAATATTCGCCATGCTCGTCGCGGTCATAGAGGATGTTGTTCGCCTTCAATCGTTCCGCAAATTCCGCGGGATACGAAGCGGTAGCGAAGTTATCTCGGTCCGTGAGATAACGGCAGTTGGTGCGCGGCCGCAATCTTGAGCTCGAATGACAGCTTGCCAGAGGCAAAATTGTAACTACATTATAAGTGCTAAATGTAAAACATAATGAGGTTGCCATGCCCCGCGCCGGTCATCCGAAGGGTGATACGTTCAATTTCCGAATCGATCCCGCCTTGAAGGCCGCATTCACACAGGCGGCGGAATCTGAAGACCGGCCCGCCGCCCAGCTATTGCGGGATTTTATGCGGGCCTATGTCGAACGCCAGAAGCGCAAGGCATTTGAGGGCGAGGCGCGGCGGCAATCGCTTGCCGTGGCCAAACGCGCCCGCAACCCCGAGAGCGACGAGGCAAAGTCTCTGAAGGAGCTGGATGCACTCATCAATGAAGAACAGCTCAGGGACGAATGGAAGGCATGAAGCGCGGCGACCTGGTGACGTTTGCCGTCAGTGGTGACTATGGCAAACCGCGCCCTGCGCTCATTGTGCAAGACGACGCATTTGCCGAACTGCCTTCCGTGACCTTGCTGCAAATAACCAGCGACGTCCATGACGAACACTTGATCCGAATCACGGTGCAGCCCGATGACGGCAATGGCTTGCTCAAACCTTCACAGGTGATGGTCGACCGCACCATGACCGTACCGCGATCAAAGACAGGCGCAGTATTCGGCAGGCTGGATTCGAATACGATGGCAATAGTCGACGCGGCGATGGCCCGGTTCTTCGGTTTAGGAAGCCGCGGCCTATGACGAACAACGGCAAGGGAAGGTCGTGTCTCAAGACGACAGCGCGGTCGATGCGGCAAGGGACGCGGTCGACGATCGAAAAGAACGGCGCACAGCTCGGCGCGGAAATAACCATCATCGGCAAAGCGTAAAGGCAGAATTCGACAATGAGAGAATCCGACAACCCCTGGAATATGGCTCTGATTTGGACGGATCTTTCAGGACCTTGCCACGGCCGCCGAGCGACTGGGCGCCACACGAAAGCGTGATAACTGACCAGTATTTTCGTCAATGATCAGTAAGTCTGCCGTCAGGCCCGCGGTACGCCCGCCGGCCGCAGATGCTTTCTGAGCGCAGCGATGCGGAAAATGGCGTTTGCCGCACCGTATCCCCGATAACCGCGCCTTTCGACAATCTCGAAGAACAGACCTTCACCGTAGGTAGGACTGTAGAGCTGGAAATATTCGCCATGCTCGTCGCGGTCATAGAGGATGTTGTTCGCCTTCAATCGTTCCGCAAATTCCGCGTCCAGACCGAAACGGGCTTCCAAGTCGTCATAATAGTTCGGCGAGATCGCAAGGGATACGAAGCCGTTTGCGGAAAGGGCAGCGGCAGCGGAAAAGATATTCTGCGTTTTGAAGGCCAGATGCTGGATGCCGGAGCCGAAGGTTTCGGCGATGAAGTGGCCGGCAAGTGTGTTACGGTTTTCGGCACCGTTCATGGTGATGCGCAGCGACCCGTCGGCATTTTCTATGGCCTGGCTTCTCACTATGCCGGACGGATCGATAATGTCGACCATCGGCGTCTTATGAGCATCGAGGATCGATGTGTAGAACAGCAGCCAGGTGAGCAATTCCTCATATTTCATGGTCTGGGCGATGTGATCGATCGACTGAAGCCCGACAGGCTCAGGCGCTGTCGTGTCTTCGACCGGATCGAACTCGATCTCCCATATGCGGGCAAGCTCCGTCTTGGGGTCGAGGAAGTAGAGGATGCCGCCACCGACACCGCGTACGGCCGGCATCTCGATCTCGCCAGCATCGAGGGGTTGCCGAAAGTGCTCAGCGCCCAGGGCCACGGCGCGTTCGACTGCCGCCTTCGCATCGTCGACCATCAGGCCGGCAGCATAAGCCGTCGTGCCGTGGACTGCGTATGACGCGCCGGCAAAGCCCTTCTGCTCGGTATTGACGACAAGATTGATACCGCCTTGGCGAAAGACTGTGACACTCTTGGTCTTGTGTCTCGAAATCTTTCGAAAACCGAGGCTTGCAATCAACCTTTCGAGTTGCGGCGCTTCGTCCTCGTCGACCGTGAACTCGACGAAGGCAACACCTTCGACGGAGGCGTGCGGCGGCATCGCGGGGACGGGCAAGGAGCTTTCCGGCTCCTGCCGCTTTACCTGATCGCCGAGATAGATCAGAGAGCGCCGGCCATCGACTGCGATTGCCGTGGGCGAGCCGCCGCGGAACTGATCGTTGAAAATCTCCAGCGACAGATATCCATCGTATCCGGTTGCCGCCACGGCTTTCATGAAGTCCAGGACCGGCAAGTCGCCCTCGCCAGGCATGTTGCGGAAATGCCTGCTCCAGAAAAGCAGATCCATGTCGATCAGGGGCGCATCGGCAAGCTGGATGATGAAGATCTTTTCTTTCGGTATCGAGCGGATCGAGTTGACATCGATCTTGCGCGACAGCGTATGGAAGCTGTCGAGGATAAGGCCGATGTTGGGATGGTCGGCACGACGCACGATCTCCCAGGCGTCGCGGTGATCGTGAATGTGCCGCCCCCAGGCAAGCGCCTCGTAACCCACCCTCAGCCCGCGTTTTGCCGCGCGCTCGCCAAGTTCATGAAAGTCGGCCGCGGCTCTGTCGAGACCGCCGAGCGATGCCGGCGACACATTGGAGCAGACGAGTACCAGATCCGTGCCCATTTCCTGCATGACGTCGAATTTGCGCTCGGCACGATCGAATGTGCGGCTGCGAAGCGGCTCGGGCATGCCCTCGAAATCACGGAACGGCTGAAATAATGTGATCTCCATCCCGAGATCTCGCACCATCTTGCCGACCTGACGCGGGCTTTCATCAAAGATGAGGAAGTCGTTTTCGAATATCTCGACGCCATCGAAACCGGCCTTGGCGATCGCTTCGAGCTTGTCGCGGAGATCGCCGCTCAACGATACGGTCGCTATAGACGTCTTCATCAGCCTGCTCCAATGAAAGAACACAAGGGGCAAAACACCTTTAACTGGCGGCTTTTCCTTGGGTTCGGTTATGTTTTGACCGGCTGCTTTGCCGATCGGCTAAATCTCTTCCTTCCGCTGGACAGCGTTGTTTGCGTCCTGCGGTCTTGAACCATTCTCCAATTCGTAACCTGATGCCGTTCCTGGCTTCGGTCACAGAGTGGCGTTCGGCTCCCGGTTTCCCATTCTCCTTCAAGAGCGCAGCCCAGTCCTGCCGGGCTCGCTAAAGCGCCATCAGGACAACCGGGATATCGTCGACGCGCCTTCCGTGATGCTTTCGCTGCGCGGCTCGTAAGCGCGCTGGTCACGCAGGATGTGGAAGGCGATCGTCAAAAGCTTGCGCGCAATGGCAACGCGCGCCTTGTTGGTTCCTCTGATGTTCAGATGATCGTACTGGGCGCGCAGCTGCGCATCGCTGGCGATGGCCGGAGCCACCGCCTCGACGAAAGCCCAGCGCAGCCACTTGTTGCCCTGCTTGATGATCTTGCCGTGGAAGGTCTTGCCACCGGAGGAATAGGTCGACGGCACCAAGCCGGCATAGGCGGCGAGCTTCTTCGGGTTGCGGAACCGCGCTATGTCGTCGATCTCCGCATCGATCAGCCGGGCGAAGAACTCGCCGATGCCGGGGATGGTCTTCAACAGCTTCACATTGGGATTGGCCTTGGTCATCGCCCGGATTGTCGTCTCCGACTGCTTGATCCGGACGTCGATGTCGGCGATGAAGTCGAGGCCACGGTCGATCTGGATGCGGTCGATCTCTGAGACCTTCACCTGCGCCAGCTGGAGGCGGCCGGCCTTGCCGAACAGGTCGCCGAGCTTCTTCAACTGCGCCGTCTGCTCCGGATAACGATCAAACACCGTGACGATGCGGTTCTTCGTCATCGTCCGCAGCCGCACGTAGAACATCCGCTCACGCAGCGCGACACGCAGTTCTCGGGCCTTGTCGCTCGGCGCCCAGGCCTCCGGCACCAGGTCGGCTCGGAGCAGATGCGCCAGCACCGTCGCGTCGATCTTGTCGGTCTTGATCTTGGCGTCAGCGATTGCCTTGACCTTCAACGGATGGGCGAGGACGACATCATCACAAATGTCGTCGAGCCAGTCGTACATCACCATCCAGTTGCGGGTCGCCTCGACCACCGCATGCGAATTCTCACGGTATCGCTCCAGAAACCCACCCAGCGACTGGCGGTCGTTCTTCACCCGGCCGGATCTGAGCGTCTTGCCACTGCTGTCCTGCACCACCAGATGGCTATAGGATTTGTGGTAGTCGACGCCGATATGGTAATCATAAGAGGCAGTCATGCTTTCAACTCCCTTATTGAGATCTTCGAAACTCCAATAAGGTAAGCCGAAAGGCTGGAAGTGTGACTGTCCCTCGATCATCACCTGCATATCAAATGATCCGTTCTCGCAGCGGACGCGACATCTTTCATGCCACCTCCCTTGTGCTGTCGTATGGAGGGTCATTCGGTCATGGCCTTGAAATGGGCGAGCATTCGGGCTGCATCCGGTGTTCGTCCTGTCAACAGACGAAAAGCGCCAACGGCCTGGAAGACCGCCATGCCTCCGCCATCGAGCGTCCGGCAGCCACGATGTCTGGCTTGCCTCAGCAGTTCGGTCTCCAAGGGGAAGTAGACGATCTCGGCGACCCAGTGCCGTTCCTCAAGCAGGTCCGGCGGCAAGGGGATGCCCGGATACTTCGTCATTCCGGTCGGCGTTGCATGTATGAGGCCGGCTGCCTGCCCCATCTCGGATGCCAGATCCGTTCCGGCGATGATGGAAGCAGCGGGAAAGAGCCGCGCCATCGTTTCCGTCAAGGCCGCAGCACGTTGCGTGTCGCGATCGAAGACGGCCAACCTCTGCAAGCCAAGAACGAGCATTGCATAAGCGGTCGCAACGCCTGCGCCGCCAGCACCGAGCTGGACGGCCGAAGAAAGATCGGCGTCCGGCAGCCCGCGACGGAAGCTTTCGGCAAAGCCCCACCAATCGGTATTGTGTCCATATCGCCGCCCATCCTTGAAAACGACGGTATTGACGGCCCCGAGAGCCCGCGCCTCGGATGACAGGTCGTCCAGACAGGAGATGACGATCTGTTTGCAGGGATGGGTGATGTTGAGGCCGGCAAGACCTTGAGCCTCGGCCTTAGCCAGAAGTTTCGGCAGGTCGGCTGGCGAGGCGCCGATCCGGTTAAGGTCGATCAGTTCATACTCGTAGTTCAGACCCTGGGCGGCACCCTCCTTCATATGCATGGCGGGTGTCAGCGACGCTTGGATGCCGGCGCCGATCAGGCCGGCCTTTAGCGGTCTTATGATTGTTTCGGCCATCCGTCTTTTCCGTGGTTCCGATGAGAAAGGGACCAGGCCCGCAGCTGCGGGCCCGATCCTTTGCTTATTTGCCGCGAACGGTGTCGAGTTCCTTCATGAGCTGAGCGACCGTTTCTGCGCCGATCTGAGGGCTGAACTTGTCGATCAACGGCTTGACGGCGTCGCGCAGCTTCTGCGTCTCTTCCGGGCTCAGCTCGCTGACTTCCATGCCGGTCTTCTTGATCTCTTCAATCGCCTTGGCGTCCATCTCGCGCGAAACCTTGCGCTGATAGTCGCGCGCCTCGGTTGCGGCCGATTGGAAGAGGGCTTTTTCTTCATCGTTGAGCCCATCCCAGAACTTCTTGCTGATGAGCACGATCTGCGGATTGTACTGATGGCGGGTCACCGTCATGTACTTCTGCACTTCGAAGAACTTGGCATTGATGATGTTCGCAGCCGGATTTTCCTGGCCGTCGACAGTGCCGGTTTCGAGCGCCGTATAGAGCTCGGTGTATGGAAGCGGAACGGCGTTGGCGCCAAGGCTGTTGAAGAGCTCGATCGGGATCGGCGACTGGATCGTGCGGATCTTAAGGCCCTTGATGTCCTCAAGCTTGGTAACTGCGTGGCGATTGTTCGTCAGGTTGCGGAAACCGAGCTCCCAATAGGCAAGACCGACGAGGCCGGTATCCGGCAGAAGCTTCATCAGACCGGAGCCGAACGGTCCGTCCATCACCTTGTCTGCTTCCTCGCCGCTATTGAAGAGGAAGGGCAGATCGACGGCGCCGAACGGCTTGGCATTGCTTGCAAGGATGCCGGCATTGAGCACCGTCATTTCGATCACGCCGCCCTGCAGCGCCGAGACGGTCTGAACGTCGCCGCCAAGCACGCCGCCGGGAAAGAGTTTCACCTCGATCTTGCCGCCGCTCTTCTCCTTCAAGAGCTCGGCGAACTTCTCCATTCCCATGACCTGGGGATGGCCCTTATTGTTCGCCGACGCGAATTTGAGCTGATGCTCGCGGATTTCGGCCATGGCCGGGCCGGTTGCCAGCAATGCGATCGGCAACGCCAATCCCAATGCCAGCTTCGTCAATTTATTGAGCATGTCTTCCTCCCAGGTTGTGGCCGGCATCTCCCTCCGGCCGCGTTGAAATTCGTTCGCCGTTGCCGGCGAAACTGCGATCAGTGTCCGAACCAGGAGACCGGGACGGTCACCAGTTGCGGAAACAGGACGAGCAGAAACAGAACGATCAGTTCGGCGATGAGAAAGGGCATGACGCCCTTCATCAACTCTTCCATCGAGAGCTTCGAGACGCCGCAGATAACATTGAGCACGGTGCCGACCGGCGGCGTGATCAGGCCAATCGCATTGTTGATGATGAAAAGCACGCCGAAATAGACCGGATCAATGCCCGCCTGCTTGATGATCGGCATCAGCACCGGCGTCATGATCAGGATCGTCGGCGTCATGTCCATGGCGGTTCCGACGACGACGATCAGCACCATGATGGCGAGCAGCAGAAGGGTCTGATTGTCCATCAGCGGTTCGACCAGGGCCGCGAGCTCGCCGGGCACGTCGGCAACTGTGATCAGCCAGGCGGAAACCGCCGCACAGGCAACCAGGAACATGACGACGGAGGTGATCTTCGCGGCCGCCACAAAGACATGAAACAGTCTCGCGGGGGGCAGTTCGCGATAAATGACCATCGAGACGAAAAGCGAATAAACAGCGGCAACGACGCCGGCTTCGGTTGGCGTGAAGACGCCGAATTTCAAGCCGACGATGATGATGACCGGCAGCATCAGGGCCCAGATGCTGTCGATGAAGGCTTTGAGACGCACCGCGCCGCTCTGCTTCGGGGGAAGTGCGAACTGCTCCTTTCGTGAGACGATCAACCAGGTCACACAGAGTGCGGCTGCGATCATAAGCCCCGGGAAAATTCCCGCCAGAAAAAGCTTGGTGATCGAAACGCCGCCGACCACGCCGAAGAGGATGAAACCGATCGACGGAGGAATGATCGGCCCGATAACGGAAGCTGAGGCGAGGAGGCCGCCGGTGCGCGCCGGGTCGTGTCCGGACTTCTGCATCATCGGAAAAAGAAGCGCTCCCAGGGCCGCGGCGTCGGCAACGGCCGACCCGGAAAGACTCGAAAGGACACAGGCGGCGAAGATGGCGACAAAACCGAGGCCGCCTCGGACATGGCCCACCATCGCCATGGCAAGGTCGACAATGCGGCGAGAAAGTCCGCCGGTATTCATGACCTCGCCGGCAAGAAGAAAGAAAGGCACTGCCATCAGCGGAAAGCTGTCGGCGCCGTTCAGCACGTTCTGCGCCACGATCTGCGCATCGAAGATGTCAAGATACATCATCAACGCAACGCCGCTGATGATAAGCGCAAAGGCGATGGGCACCCCAAGCGCCATGGGACCGAGAAGCGCTCCGAGGAAGATGGATACAGTCATTTCCCGCCCCTCAATGCTTTGTCACGAGCTTGGCAAGTGCCGGATCGTGATCCTCGAGCGCGACTTGTTCCTCACTGTCGCGGACAAGTTCGACCGTCGTGACATCGATGCGGCCCGTGGCGATCGCGAACGCGTCCCACAAGAGAATGAGAAATGCCGGGACGCCGAACGCCAGACCGGCGCCGTAGAAGAATGCCATCGAAATACCGGTTGCTGGCGCTGCCACATGAACGTTGATCAGGGTCTGCGTCCACGCACCGCTGATCATCAGCCAGGTCGCCAGCAGCATCAGTGCATGCCCGGCGAGTGCAGCCATTCTGGCAGCCGTGGGTGGCAGGCGCCGCAGCACTGAATCGACACCGAGATGGCCATGCTCGCGCATTGCGACCACCGCGCCGAGAAATGTCAGCCAGACGAAGAACATCCGCGACAACTCTTCGGAGGACGTGATGCCCTGATTGAAGGCATAGCGAAGGACGACATTGCCGAAGACGAGCACGACCATGCCTGCCAGCAAGAGCGCGATCGTCGCCTTCAGCACGAGAAAATAGAAATCGATGATGCGGGTCATTCGCTCCTCCCAAAGCGTGGGCTCACAGATCCAGTGATCTTTCCAACGTCCGTAAGTCGCGCGGGGACGCGCATCTAAGCGGAGACCTCGCGCCCCCTCCTCCGGGGACATGTTGCCTTGTCTTCAAAATGTACTAACTAGTTCGAATGTCAAGCGGTGATCTATTGAAACGGACGTGCAAGGTGAATATGACTTTGTCGTCGAGCGCATGAAATGGCGGCCCTCCCACGTTCAGGCTTCCGTTTTGACAATTGGAAACAGCGGTTTAGGGAATATGGTCGTGAGAGAGATGGCGGAGCGGGCTGAAAACGGACGAAAGAACGATCCGCAGCGGACGCAGGCGGATATTCTCGTTGTCGCGACGAAGGAGTTCGCAACCCATGGCCTCGCCGGTGCGCGCGTCGATGCGATCGCGGAAAAGACCCGCACCTCGAAGCGGATGATCTATTACTATTTCGGCAGTAAGGAGGGTCTCTATCTCGCCGTGCTGGAGCAGTCCTACCGCAAGATCCGCTCGCTGGAAGCTGACCTTCAGCTTTCGAACCTTGAGCCGGAAGCAGCGCTACGCACGCTCATCGCAACGACTTTCGATCACGACGAGGCCAACCCGGATTTCGTCCGGCTGGTGAGCATCGAGAACATTCATCACGCCACGCATATGCTGCGCTCGGATGCCATCCGCGACCTCAACGTCTCGGTCATAGAGACGATCGCTAAAATCCTGGAACGTGGTTTCGAACAGGGCGTATTTCATCGCAAGGCCGATCCGATCGATGTCCACATGATGATCAGCGCCTTCTGCTTCTTCCGCGTCTCGAACCGCTATACCTTCGGCACGATCTTCAGGCGGGATCTCTCGGAAAGCCAGACAATCGACCGGCACCGCGGAATGATCGCCGATGCCGTCGTAAGCTATCTCAAGTCCTGCCCGTCGCCGGATTGACGCCGGCCAGCTTTGCGGCGGCGATCAACCATATTGTTGCCGCCAACTGGAAGAATTCAGCGGCGAGCCGGCTGCCGGATATGTCCACTGGGGTGCAACGACGCAGAATATCTTTGACACCGGCGCCGCCTTGCAAATGAAGCGGACGCAAACGCTTATCGACGACAGTCTCGCGAGAGTCGAAAGCGCGCTCGCACAGCTTGGCAACGAAACATCGGGACACGTTGCAAGCAGGCCGCACCCACGGCCAACACGCTTTGCCCATGACGTTCGGGTTCAAGGTGACGGCTGGCTCGAAGAGGTCCGCCGCGATCGTCAACGTCTAAAAGACCGATTGAGATCGTCCTTCGTCGCCTGCCTCGGCGGAGCGATCGGAACATTTGCGGCTATGGGCGATAAGGGCCCGGCAGTGGACGTGGAAATGCTGCTATCCTCGACTTGGAGCCTGCAGTCCTGCCGATCCGATCCTCCTATGATCGCGTCAGCGATTATGTCTGCGCCCTTGGACAGATTAGCGGGTAGAACGGACATGGATCGACAAGAGATCGCGCGACGCTGACGAGAGCAGGTCGCAAGGCCAAAAGCTGACTATCTTGACCAACTGCTTGATCTGTATGAACGGAAAATCACAAGCAGTTATCCGGAATGGACCGAATAAACTTGGTGGCCTTGATAGGATTCGAACCGGTGACCGCTAAATATAAAGCTCCTGATCCAGGTGCGCCGCTGACGGACGGAAAAGCTCTCTGATCGTTGCACGCCGCGCCCGACCCAGTCGGGCTTCGTGACCTCGAGGTAGACGACATGCTCCGCATGAGAGTGTTTCCTCCTCGATTAAGAGGAGCGGAATCAAAACCCTGCTTCTGACACGCTGGCCCAAGGATTGTCTGGTGTGTTGGAGAAGTTCACCTTGGACGTCGCCGACGCGCGGTTGGCGCTCAACAAGGCCGATGGAGACGGGGCACTGTCTTTTCTATCCTGCCACTGGCGTCGACAGCAGCCATAAACCGAAGACCGTATAAAAGATCATCCCTGCTGCGAGAAGAAGTTGGCTGCGGACGGCGCGCTTGGTTGTGCCGAAGTGCTCGATTGCCACCATGTGGGCGAGCATCATGCCGGCGATATGTCCCGCCACCACGATGACGGTCTGCACCGTCCAGAGGATCGAAACCCTTTCCAGATTGCTGAGAAAAGATGTCGTCGGATGCAAATGCGCCGTCCCGAACAAATTCCATCCGAGCGAAAAAGGATCGGATATCGCCGCGGCAAAATACTGGCCATTGACAAGCAGCACCGTCAGGTAATGGGCAGCGTGAAAGGCGATCGAGATTGGAATGATGGAGACGACGAACAGCCCGGCAGAAGCCTCGAGTGCCGCCCCGCGGGGCTCAGCTGCAGCGCGGTTTCCCAGATATACCGTGAGATAGAAGACGACGGCAAGCGCGACAAATGCGGCCAGAAGCCCGAACGTATTGACCGTCATCATCGCGCTGCGGCCGGGAAATTCGAGCGGATTGACGCCAATCAATCCAAGCCATGTGAAGGTCTTCGAAAACCCGTCGAAGGAGACAGTGGCAAGCGTCAGAAGAACGAATAGCGTGGCGCTGACGGAGAGCGGACGCCCGACGACAAAGCGCCGGCCAGGCCATGTGAGCACGAGCCAACGGCGGCCTTGTCTTCGACGCCCCGAGAACGGAGCGACCGTGCCGACAAAGCGGAAGAAGACCGACAGCGCCTCTCCCCGCCGCATCCATTCGCCTTGCCCAAAAACGATCATCGCAACGAGATTGAAAAGCCAGTAGATCGCAGCCCCGATGGCCAGTTCCGGCGGATTGTCAGGCGCGAGGGAAACGAGTTCGTACCAAGCAATCAATAGGAACATCAACAATGCCGGGAGGTAGCCTACGGTCTTCGGCATAGTGACGAGCGCCGTCCGTGCGAGATGGCTGCCCGTCATGCTCCTCAGCGCCGCAAGTGGCCCCGTCCAGGGATTGAGCCACGGCCACAGATTGCCGAAAAGCGCCTGCAGAAGTGTGAACCCGACCCAGAAGACCGTCCAGACCATCAGCGGCAGTAGGTTTTCCAGCGGATCCGGCGTGGCGACAAGGCCAGCGACAAAAAGGATCGCGAGCAGCGAGAAACTGAAGAGACTGGCGGCATTTCTGGGTACGCGAGGCAGCCGCGCGCAGGTCAGCTCAGTGCGCGTGAGCGCTTTGAACCAGGCCGCGGGCAGGATGGCGAGCGTCACGAAGGAGGCCGCGACCGCCAGCGCCCCGCCTGTTCGGTAATAACCGGTCGGCAGCAGCATGACGAAACCGCGTTCGCTGCCATGGGCAAAGGCGGGGCAAGCAATTGAGACGGCCATGGCCACACTACCGGCGGCAAGGGCGGTGCTTTTTTGCAAAACCGGAAGGATCGACGCAACGCCCCCGCACGCGGCGGATCCAGTGTACCAAGGAATGCTGATCGTCATCCCTGCCCCCGCAGATTATCGTTTGCATACGAACACAAATAAGAGGCGAATGTCCATGCCGAACCTCGAAAATGCGCATGCGGCAAGGCCTTCGGATCAGCCCCGCTCGTCATCGACCCTAAGAGCGGTATCTGCCCTGGCGGCAATCTTTCGGTAGCGGGTGGCTATGAGGTCGTCTTCAAACTCGAAGAGCTAGTGGGGCCATGAAAAAGCGTGGTTCTCGCCGTGGACCGGCAGCCTGCGAGCCATTCGTCCTTTGCCAGCAACCACGACGGTTGCGCCTGCCGCATGATCCCATCGCCCTACGGCGAGCAGGCGCTCCACCGGATCATTGCCTCCCTTGACTGCGCGACAATTCACGCTGGCACGCCTGAGAGGAGCAAATCGTGATCCGCAAGGCTTGATCGGCAACCATTTCGCCTTCCGCCAGAACGACCGCGAGACACCGATTGAGCATGGCGGTTCTCATTGGCGAACGCGGCATCCCGCAAGGCCGTGTTGTCCAAGCTTGCGACTGATTTCGGGTTGCTCGATACCGCCTGTACGGGCTTGCAAGCCCAGCATCATGTGGCCGGCTTGCCGGAGTATTGGTCTGTGCGGCTCGGGCAGCCATGCGCGAGGCGGGCGTAACGATCGTCGAGAGCCCGAAGTCAGCGATGCTAACGGGCTGTTCAACCTCCACGAAGGAGCGCAGACGCCTGACCCTTGTCAATTACATTTTCTCGTGATTTGTTGGCAAACGAACGATCTGACACGGTATAAACAGACGGCAGACGTCCGCTTTCAGCACAGGGGAACCAACAATGTCCAACAGCATTATCAAGCCCCAAAAGGGCATCTCCAGACGTTCGGTCTTGCAGGGAATGGGTGCTACCGCCGGTACCGGCCTGGCCTTGCAGGCGATGCCCGGCTTCGTTCGCTACAGTCAGGCGGGCACGTCAGAGCCGGTGAAGATCGGCCTCCAGCTCCACCGTACCGGCATCGGCGCCTCCTACGGGCGCTGGTATGAGCGCGTGACGGCGGCTGCCGTAAAGGTAATCAATGACGGCGGCGGCATCAACGGCCGACCGGTCGAGGTCATCATCGAGGATGACGGCACCGATCCCAAGCGCGGCGCCGAAGTCCTCGAGAAATTCGCGACGCAGCACAAGGTCGACGTGGCGTACGGCACGCTCTTTTCGCATGTGGTAATCGGATCTGCGCCGCGCGCCGGCGAACTGAAGATGCCCTATGTCGTCGTCTCGGAGGGCCATCACGTAGCCTCCGGCAAGCTCAATCGCTATGTCTTCCAGCCGGGCATTACCGATGTACGTTCGCAGGTCATCGCAATGGCGCCCTGGATTTCCAAGAATCTCGGCAAGAAGGTCACAATGATCTTCCCTGACTTTGCCTTCGGCCACGATCACCGCGATTATTTTTCCGAGGCGATCAAGGCGCAGGGCGGCGAGGTCGCGGGGCTCATCGCCATCCCTCCGACCGAATCCTCCTTCACCCGCTATCTGCCGCAGATCTCCTCCTCCACCGAAGTGCTCTACCACGTCATGGTCGGCCCGGCGGTGCTCACCTTCGTCAAGGAGCTCGGTCAATTCTTTGGCTCCACCCGGCCGCAGATCTTCGGCTTCATCGACAGCCTTGAGGCGGTTGACCTTGCGACGCCGCAGCTCGAATTCCTGGAAGGCACCTATTTCTGGGAAGGCAATCCGCGCTACGCCCAGAAGGACCAGACAGAGTACGACAAGTTCTACCGCGAGATGGTCGGCGTGGACGCCAATGGCGCCAGCGCCTCGGATCCCAAGGACATCTCGACCTATTCCCACATGTTCGGCTGCTGGGAGTCGCTCTTTGCCATCAAGCAGGCGATGGAAGCCAGCGGCTATGAGGGCCAGACGCCCAAGGACAAGCAGGGCTTCATCGAGGCCATGGAGGCGATCCAGAAATTCGATGAGGGCCGCGAACATCCGCAGGGCGACAAGATCTTCAACGGCAAGAACCACCAGTGCTACGGTCACCAGAACATTTCCAAGGTGACCGGCGGGCGCCTTGAACTCGTCCACAGGACGGCTATCGAGGACGGGCTCTACGAAGTCAGTGCCGACTACACGAAAATGTCCCTCTAGCCTCCAAAGGCTAAGGGCCGCGGCAGTTTAAGAGCAATCCCGTCGCGGCCGATTGTGCTCGGGTCCGGTCCGAGCCGCAAGGCGACGGGAGGGCCATACGTGCGGCGTTGCGCGGGGAGCTGGATTTGTGCATTCCCGAGCAAGGCGCTGGCATAACCCTTGCAGAGGACATAGTCGTGGATCTTGGCCCTTTTTTGCTGCTGGCAACACTCGAAGGCCTGCTACAGGCGGCGGTACTGACCCTGACGGCTCTCGGCTTGAGCCTGGTTTTCGGCGTCATGCGCATCGTCAACGTCGCGCATGGCGAATTCTACATGCTGGGCGCCGTCATTGCCTGGTGGACCGCATCGCTCTTGTCGTCCAATCCGGCTGCGGGTTTCTTTCTGGCGCTGGTCATCAGCCCGCTTTTGGTGGGCGCAATCGCCTATGCCTGCGAGCGGCTGATCCTAAAGCGGCTGGAATATGATCCGGAAGCGACGATCGTGGCCACCATCGGCATGCTCTATGTCATCCAGCAGACGGTGCTGATCGCCTATGGCCCGGATGCGCGCCCGGTCGAGGCGCCCTTCTTCTTCCGCGTCCAGTTCCCGTGGTTCGGCTATTCCGGCTACAATCTCTTTGTCATAGCCGCCGCGATCGCGCTGCTCGGCATCTGCTGGTACATCCTTACAAAAACGCGGCTTGGCCTTATCATGCGGGCGACCCAGTTCGATCGCGAAACGGCGCAGGCCTTCGGGATCCCGGTCGGCAAGGTCTACGGTTATGTCTTCGCCGCCGGCGCCATGCTCGCTGCGATCGCGGCAGTACTGATCGTGCCGATCCGGCAGGCGCATTACCTGATGGGTCTCGATCCGCTGCTGCTTTCCTTCATCGTCGTCATCATCGGCGGCCTCGGGAGCCTGCGCGGCACGGTCATCGCCGCGCTGATCATCGGCCTCAGCGACGGCGTCATCTCCGTCTTCTTCTCGCCGACGCTCGCCAAGATGATCTCGACGCTGTTGGTCGCGCTTGTCCTCGTCTTCAAACCCGAGGGCCTTTTCGGAGCGAGGGCACGATGACATCACCGAGCTTCATCAAGGCCGCCGGGCTTCATCTGCTTGTCATCATGTCGCTCTTCGTTCTGCAGTTCGTCCTGCCGGCTTACCACCACCTGGCGATCGCTCGCATAATGGTGCTCGCAGTCTTTGCCATGGGCTATAACCTGCTCTTCGGCTATGCGGGGCTGCTCAGCCTTGGTCATGCACTTTTCTTCGCCGCCGGGCTCTACGGTGCGGGGCTCACGGCCTATCATCTCGGATGGAGCGTACCGGCGGCATTTGTTGCCGGCACTGGCTCGGGCTTTCTCGCATCGCTGCTGATCGGGCTGATCGCGCTGAGAACCAGCGGCGTCGCCTTCATGATCGTCACTATGATGTTCGCGCAGGTCGCATATCTCGCAAGCCTTTATTTTACCACCTATACCCGTGGCGACGAGGGTCTGGTGATGCCGGATGCAGCCCGCCGCTTCGAGCTATTCGGCGTAAGCTTCGATCTCACCGATCCCACCGTCCGTTACAATATCGCGCTGGCGCTGCTGACGCTGACGACCGTCGTCATCTTCGCCATTGTTCGCGGAACGACCGGCCGCACATTGATCGCGATCCGCGAAAACGAGCCGCGCACCCTAATGCTCGGCTACGACACGTTCCGGATCAAGCTGAAGGCGCTGGTGATCTCCGGCACGCTCTCTGCGATGGCAGGCTCGGCCTATGCACTACTCTTTGCCTATGTCGGCTCGTCCTTCGCCTCGATCCAATATTCGATCGACGCGCTGCTCTTCACTTTGCTCGGCGGCGCAGGCACGGTTCTCGGGCCGCTGCTCGGCACCATCGCCATGTTCTACATGATCGATATCGCCAGCGAATACACCGCCGCCTACCTGCTAGTAACCGGTCTGGCGCTAATCGCACTGGTGCTGTTCTTCCCGAAGGGCATTGTCGGGACCATCCGCGAAAGGTGGGTATCATGGCTGCCTTGACGTTACTCAGCACCAAGGGCCTGTGTCGGAATTTCGGAGGGCTGAAAGCGGTCCAGAATGTTGATTTCGAGATGGAGGTCGGCGAGATCCGCGCGATCATCGGCCCGAACGGGGCCGGCAAAACGACCTTCGTCTCGCTGCTCTCCGGCCGTATCGCCCCGAGCAAAGGCAGCGTCGAATTCCTCGGCCGCGATATCACGCGCGAACCCGCCTTCAAGCGCGTACGCCAGGGTATCGCCTATACGTTTCAGATCACCAGCGTCTACTCGAAACTCAGTGCTTACGAAAACGTCGCGCTCTCTGCCCAGAGCGCACTCAGCCGCGTGAAAGAGCCATTCGCGCGGCTACACAGCGAACAGATTGCCGAGCGGGTCGATTTCGCGCTGCGGCGCGTCGGACTTCAGGATCGTGCAGCCGCCAGGGCCGGCGAACTTTCCTACGGCCATCAACGGCTTCTGGAGGTCGCGATGGGCCTTGCCCTCGAACCGAAACTGCTGATACTCGACGAGCCTACCCAAGGGCTCTCCGACGGCGAGATCGAGAATTTCTGCGCCCTCGTCCGCGAGATCGCGGAAACTGCGACGATCCTCCTGATCGAGCACAACATGCCCGTCGTCATGCAGCTTGCCGATACGATCACCGTGCTCAACGCTGGCGAGATCCTCGCCAGCGGCACGCCGGAAGTCATCCGTGCCAATCCCGCCGTGCAGGCGGCCTATCTGGGATCCTGACCCATGCTGACTGTTACCGGGCTGAACGTCTATCACGGCACCAGCCAGACGCTGAAGGATTTCTCTCTATCGGTCGGTGCCGGCGAGGTGCTCTGCCTGCTCGGCCGCAACGGCGCCGGCAAGACAACCGCGCTGAAGGCGATCATGGGTCTCCTGCCGGCGCGTTCCGGCAGCATCAAGCTTGCCGGTACGGAACTGAATGCCCTTCCCGCTCATGAAGTGCCAAGGCACGGCATCGGCTACGTGCCGCAGGGCCGGCGGCTCTTTTCGGAGCTTACCGTCCGGGACAATCTCGAGATCGGGCTGATGACGCGCAAGACCTCGCGCGATATTCTCGAGCAAGCACTGACCTTCTTTCCCCGCTTGCGCGAGCGGCTCAATCAGGTCTCGGGAACGCTTTCCGGTGGCGAGCAGCAGATGCTCGCGACGGCACGCGCCCTCTGCATCGATCCGTCTGTGATCATGCTGGACGAGCCGACCGAGGGGTTGATGCCCTCGATGATCGCCGCCATCCGCGATGTGGTGCTAAGGCTGCGCGACCAGGGCAAGGCGATCCTGCTGGTCGAGCAGCGCGTCGATGCCGTGCTGTCGGTCGCCGATCGCGTGTCCTTCGTGGAGAACGGCCGGGTTCAGGCGACGGTTCCGGTCGACGAGCTTCGTGGCAACCCGCATCTGCTCGACAGATATGTCGGGATCGCCTGACCTCAGCAGATCTTGCGCAGCAGCTCCAGCAGCATCAGCCGCTCGCCCGCCGTCAGCGGGCTCAGCGTCTTTTCCGAAACCGAAAGCGCTGCAACGACATTGTGCGAGATCGCTTCGAGCCCGTCTTCGGTCAGCGACAGGACGAGCCGGCGCGCGTCGTTGCTGTCCGGCAGGGTGCTGACGAAGCCGCGCTTGACCAGCCTATCGACAACTCCCTTGATGGTCGCCGCGTCCATCGCTGTTTCCCGGCCAAGCCTATTTTGCGAGCAGGGCTGGATTTCCTTGAGCTTGGTCAGCGCCGCCCATTGCGTCGTCGTCAGCTTATCGTTGATAAGGCTCGCGAAGATCGCCACGTGGCGTTGGTTCGCCTGGCGGAGAAAAAATCCGATCTGTTCGTGCAGTACGTAGTCGCGCGGCGCCTCTGGTGCGATCGACGCTGCTTTTTTTTCTCTCTTCTCCGCCACGGCTCGGCCTTCTCGCATTTTTTCTCTTAAATTTTGCCTGTATACAAATGAACTGCGGGCAACGTTCGATGCGATTGACCGTCTCCTCGGCACCTGATTTTCCGAATTTAGCCGAATTGCCCGTTTGACGTTATGCGACAACGTGGTGACAAAGGAAAGCCCCATCGGGAAATCCGCCGTAACACAGGGCGTAAATCATTGTAGTAACGCCCATATTCATCCCGTCAAGCTTGGGGGCATCACTCCAAAAGCGCGCTTGACAGCGTAGGGATGTCATCCGATACTTATTCGTATACAAATAAAAAATTGGGAACAGAGATGCGCTATTACACTCCGCGGAGCTGCGAGGAGGCCGTCGCGATTCTCGCATCTGGCCAGCATGACGTGCTAGCCGGCGGCACCGACTATTACCCTGCCCTTCGCGACCGCCCGGCGACGCGCGATCTGATCGATATTTCCCGTATTGACGAGCTTCGTACAATCCGAAGGGAAGGCGATGGCTGGCGCCTCGGTGCGGTCACCACCTGGAGCGATGTGGCTCGCGCAAACCTTCCCCCACTCTTCCATGGCCTGCAGGCTGCCGCTCGCGAAGTGGGTGCGCTGCAGGTTCAGAACGCCGGTACGATCGGCGGCAACATCTGCAACGCTTCACCGGCCGCCGATGGCGTGCCGCCGCTTTTGACGCTCGACGCCGAGGTCGAAATTGCCTCATGCGAGGGGCGGCGCACCGTTCCATTGTCTGCCTTCATAACGGGCGTTCGCAGGACTGTTATGCGCCCCGGCGAACTGGTAACTGCCATCCTCGTGCCGCACCGGAACGCCGCTTCCGCCTTCCTCAAGCTCGGTGCCCGCAGATATCTGGTGATCTCCATCGCCATGGTTGCCGTTCTGCTCGAAGCCGACGGGTCGGGCCGCGTCGCGCGGGCGAGAATCGCCGTCGGTGCCTGCTCGCCGATCGCCCGCCGCATAAAGGCACTGGAGAGCGAGCTTGCGGGCCAGCCGATGAACGGCGAGATCCTGGCGTCAGTCGTCGAACTGCGCCACCTTTCCGTCCTTTCGCCGATCGACGACGTCCGCGCCGATCGCGCCTATCGGCTCGAAGCAGCAACAGAGCTGCTCCGCCGCGCTTTGCGCGCTGCGCTTGCGACAGCCTGGGAGCTTGCGGCATGAACCAGATCGCTGAAGCCAAGATCGCGGCGAATGCCGTTGCAGTTAATTTCACCCTCGACGGCGAAGCCGTCGCTGCCCATGTCCATCCCGCGCGCCGGCTTTCCGAAACGCTGCGCGAGGAATTCGGCTGCAAGGACGTCAAGATCGGCTGCAACGCCGGCGACTGCGGCGCCTGCACCGTACTACTCGACGGCGAGCCCGTCTGCTCATGCACCACAGCGTCGGCGCAGGCCAATGGCCGTGCGGTCGAGACGCTGCGTGGGCTTGTCGACACGGATGCGGTCGCAAAAGGTCTCGCCGAAGCCTTCCAGCGGCACGGCGCCGCCCAGTGCGGCATCTGCACGCCGGGCATAATCGTTACGGCAACCGCGCTGCTGCGCTCCTGTACGCAGCTGAACGAGACCGTTGTTCAAGATGCGCTCGGCGGCGTGCTGTGCCGCTGCACCGGTTACCGCAAGATCATCGACGCGATCCTGGATGCCGGCGGCGCGCTCGCAAGACCCGCAACGCTAACCGAGGGCGGCGTCGGCGCGGCGATTGCCCGCATCGACGGGCTTGCAAAGGTCATGGGCCACGAGGCCTTCGGCGATGATGTTGCACCCAACGATGCGCGGTCGCTTCGCGTCATCCGCTCGCCTTATCCGCATGCGGCTTTCGCTTTCGGCGATCTGAAGGCCTGGCGCGACGCCAATCCCGGTGTTGAGCTGGTGCTGACGGCCAAAGACATTCCCGGCAAGAACTGCTTCGGCGTCATCCCGCCCTTTGCCGACCAGCCGGTCTTTGCCGAGGGAGTCGCGCGCTTCCGGGGCGAGGCCGTCGCGGCCGTTGTCGGTGAGGCGAACGCGATCGCCGCACTCGATCTCGAGTGTTTC
Organism: Rhizobium sp. 007; assembly: GCF_015353075.1. Classification (NCBI taxonomy): domain Bacteria; kingdom Pseudomonadati; phylum Pseudomonadota; class Alphaproteobacteria; order Hyphomicrobiales; family Rhizobiaceae; genus Rhizobium; species Rhizobium sp. 007. Next base: position 2,159,552 of record NZ_CP064188.1, read on the forward strand.
CCGATCGCCTGGGAAGAGCGCAAGCCGGCAATGACTGTCGCAGAAGCGCTTTTGCCGGAGGCAGCCGTCCTCCACGGGAACCGCGCGGGCAACGTGATGTGCAGCGGTTTCGTCAAGCGTGGGGATGTCGAAGCCGGCTTCACCGCCGCCGACATCGTCATCGAGGGCGATTTTGCAACCGGTTTCGTCGAACACGCCTATATCGAGCCGGAAGCCGGCTATGCTATCCGCATTGGCAATCGGTTGGAAATCTATGGCTGCACGCAGGCACCCTTCATGGACCGCGACAGCATAGCCGAGATCATGGGGCTGTCGCCGGAGGCCGTGCGCGTGGTGCCTTCGGCCTGCGGCGGTGGCTTCGGCTCCAAGCTCGATCTTTCCATCCAGCCCTATATCGGTCTTGCCGCCTGGCTCACCAACCGGCCGGTGCGCATGGCCTATTCCCGCACCGAATCCATGCAGTCCACCACAAAGCGCCACCCCAGCGAGATCACGATCCGCATCGGTGCGACGCGAGACGGAAAGATCACTGCGCTTGAGTTCAACGGCGATTTCAACACCGGCGCCTATGCCTCCTGGGGGCCGACGGTCGCCAACCGCGTGCCGGTGCACGCCTCCGGCCCCTACTTCATCGAGAACTATCGCGCACGGAGCAGGGCGATCCACACGCACTGTCCGCCATCCGGCGCCTTCCGCGGATTCGGCGTGCCGCAGGCGGCAGTGGCACAGGAGTCCCTGCTCGACGAACTGGCGCTGAAGCTTGGCATGGACCGCCTGGAACTGCGCCGGCTTAACGCACTCGACAACGGCCAGCCGACGGTAACGGGCCAGATCTTCGACAAGGGCGTCGGCATCGGCGCCTGTCTGGAGGCCCTGCAACCGGCCTGGGATCGCGCCGTCGCGGAAGCAAAGGATCTCAACGCCGAAGCCGCGCGTTCCGGCAGCCCGTTGCGCTGGGGCATCGGCATCGCGTCCGGCTGGTACGGCTGCGGCAACACCTCGCTGCCCAATCCCTCGATCATCAAAGCCGGCATTCGCGCCGATGGCACCATCGTCCTGCACCAGGGCGCAACCGATATCGGCCAGGGTTCGAACACCGTTATCGCCCAGATTTTCGCGACCACGCTGGGTGTGCCTGTCTCTGCCTGCATGCTCGTCGGCCCGGATACCGACCTGACGCCCGATGCCGGCAAGACCTCCGCCTCCCGACAGACCTATGTTTCTGGCAATGCGGCTAGGCTTTGTGGCGAAGCGCTGAGAACACAGATCCTAAGGCTCGGCAATGTCTCGGGCGATGCCGAGATTAAGATCGGCAACGGCGTCATCCGCCTCGCCGACGGCGAGGTGCGCCGGACGGTTCACCTTGGCGAAGCCCTGCCTGCCGACGCGGACGGCTACGTCCTCATGGCCGAGGAAAGCTACGACCCGCCGACAAGACCGCTCGACGAGAACGGCCAGGGCGATCCCTACGCGGTCTTCGGCTATGCCGCGCAACTGGTCGAACTCAGTGTCGACATGGCGCTCGGCACGGTTAAGCTGCGGAAGTTCACCGCCGCCCATGACGTCGGCAGGGCCATCAACCCGCTGCTGATCGAGGGACAGATCCAGGGCGGCATCGCTCAGGGTGTGGGTTTTGCGCTGATGGAGGAATTCGTTCCGGGACGCACCGAGAACCTGCACGATTACCTCATCCCGACCTTCGGCGACATTCCGCCCGTCGAGACCCTGATCGTCGAGGTCGAGGACGGCCATGGGCCTTACGGCGCCAAGGGGCTCGGGGAGCATGTACTGATCCCGACTGCGCCGGCGATCCTCAACGCAATCCGCGATGCTGCGGGCGTGCGCATCCACCACCTGCCAGCGACGCCGGCGAAGGTGATGGCGGCGATCCGCACCGTAGTGAAGAACTGACGGGAAATCCCAATGGTCAAACAAGTGATCGAAAGCACAATCGACGGCAAGATCCGCTGCGATGCCTGCCCCGTGATGTGTTACATTTCAGAGGGCAAATCCGGCGCCTGCGACCGCTACGCCAATGTCGGCGGCGACCTCATTCGCGTCGATCCCCTAACGATCATCGAGAACCGGAAGGACAATGGCGGCCAGCTCGTTTCCTTCCTGCCAGGCGCCGAAGACAAGGACTGGGACGGCGATCTTGTTCAGGCGAAGCGCTCCTTCGTCACCGCCGTCGGCGCCGGCACCACCTACCCGGACTACAAGCCTGCCCCTTTCATCGTCTCGCAGCAAGAACGCGGCGTCGACATGGTGACGGTCGTCACCGAAGGCATCTTCAGCTATTGCGGCGCCAAGGTGAAGATCGATACCGACCGCTATCTCGGCCCTGAAACCTCGGCCGTGCGCGTTGAAGGCGAGCCGGTTGGCCATGTCACGACCGGAGAATACGGCTCACAGATGCTCTCGCTCGGCGGCGTCCATCACCTGACCGGCGGGACCAAGAAGGAGGGCCGCCTCACCTGCGACGCACTTCTGCGACTCTGCAACGGCGAGGCCGTGGCGATGACGATCGACGGCGGCGCTGGGATCGTCGTCAAGGCGGGTACGGCACCGGTCATCAACGGCGTCGAGGAACAGCGAATGCGCGTCGGCTGCGGCTCGGCGACGATCGGCATGTTTGCCAAGCAATGGGCCCGGCATGTGGACGAGGTTGTCGTGGTCGACGACCACATCACCGGCGTTCTTTCCGAACACCAGGCGGGCCGCGTGCTCAACATCCCAGCGACCGGCATCAGGATCAAGGGCCGCCGTTCAACCCCGGGTCGCTATTTCCAGGTGGCAGAGCCCGGCACCGGCTGGGGCGGCACCAACATTTCCGATCCGCTCTCGATCCTCGGCGCGTTCGATCCCAAGACCGCCTATCCCGGCCTGCGCCTCCTGATGGTCTCCACCACGGGCGAGCAATATGGCTACTACATTCTCGACGAAAACCTCGTGCCCGCTCTCCAGACGAGCCTGCCGGACGATATCCGCTTGTCGGTCGAGCAGATCGCCGAAAATTGCGAGCCGGCCGTCTGCTCGGTGCTTTTCATGGGCGGCGCCGGAGGCAGCTTGCGCGCAGGGGTCACGCGCAATCCGGTGCAGCTCACCCGCTCGGTCAAGGACGCACTGACCTACGTATCGTGCGGCGGCGCGCCGGCCTATGTCTGGCCCGGCGGCGGCATTACCGTGATGGCAGACGTGACGCAGATGCCGGCCAATTCCTTCGGCTACGTGCCGACCCCCGCACTCGTCGCGCCAATCGAATTCACTATGCGGCTTGACGACTACCGTGCGCTCGGCGGCCATATGGAAGCGGTCGTACCGATCGAGGAGGCGCTGAAGGTGGCGGAACGCAAGGTCGCTCAGCGCCAGGACGCACCCTGGCCAACCGAAAGGCAAAACTTCAAGTGGCAGGCATGACACGGATAGCGACGGAGTGACGAACCTTGGGTCCTCAGGCGAGATACTTGCCGGATCAAGACGGATCGGGTGGCAGGCTGCATCTGCAGCACGGCCCGATCGACCTCGTCATCGGCGCCGATGACGGCGGTCGCCTGCGTCGCAACGCGGCAGATATGCGCGCCCGTGCCTTCGACGTCGCAACGGCGAGGTTCGAAACGGTGCTTGAGGAGCTGACGTCGGAGCTGCCGCTGCTTCGCGCCGAAGCGGATCCGGACATGTCCGATCCCGGCGGAAGCGTCGCCAGACGGATGGTCGCGGCAGTGAAGCCGCTTTCGCGATACCGTTTCATAACACCGATGGCCGCCGTTGCCGGCGCCGTCGCGGAGGAGATTCTAGAGTCAATGGTTGCCGCTTTTTCACCGGTCGAAAGACCGGCCCGGATCTACGTCAACAATGGCGGCGACATCGCTGTCCATCTCCACGGTGACGCCTCCTTCCGCGTCCGCCTCGCGCGGCTAGACAACGTTTCGCTTGGCCATTTCGAGCTGAAGGCCGCCTGCCAGAGCCGCGGTATCGCCACCAGCGGCAGGGGGGGCCGCAGCCTCTCGCTCGGCATTGCCGAATCCGTTACCGTCATTGCCCGCACCGCGGCCGAGGCGGATGCCGCCGCGACGCTCATCGCCAATGCCGTCGATCTTCCCGGCCATCCCGCAATCGAACGCGTCCGCGCCGTCGATGTCCGCGACGACAGCGATCTCGGAACAAGGCTCGTGGTCCGCAATTGCGGCAGGCTGGCATCCAACGAGGTCGAGGAAGCCCTGTCACGCGGCGGCGCGGAAGCTGAACGCTTCATAGCGCTCGGTTTCATCGAAAGAGCCGCGCTTTTTCTTCAGGATCAGGGGCGCCTGGCAATGGCGTGCGATCAGGACTCCACCGGAATCACAATCAACGCAACGGAGCACGTCAGCCATGGCCGAACCAAAGATCAGGAAAATCCTTACGGCGGTGGAGGAAATCCGCCATGAAGGCGGCACGCCACCTGCAAAGCCGCTGAAGCGCGGCGCCGTGCTTGCCGTTATCGAAAATCCGTTCGCGGGCGCCTATCATGAGGATATTCAGGGCTTCATGAAAGATCTGGAGCCTCTCGGCCTCGACATGGCGAGGCGGCTGATAGAAGCGCTCGGCGGCGACGCGGACGCGATCGAGGGCTATGGCAAGGGCGCGATTGTCGGTCAGGCCGGCGAACTGGAACATGGCGCCCTATGGCATGTGCCGGGCGGCTATGCCATGCGCGAGGCATTGGGCAACGCCAAGGCGATCGTTCCCTCGACGAAGAAAGTCGGCGCCGCCGGCACGCGGCTCGACGTTCCGGTAACCCATGTCAATGCGTCCTATGTCCGCAGCCATTTCGACGCCATGGAGGTCGGCCTTGCCGACGCACCGCGCGCTAACGAGATCGTACTGGCGCTGGTAATGACCACCGGCGGGCGCATTCACGCCCGCGTCGGCGGCCTAAAAGCAGAAGACATCAAGGGAGAGGATGGACTGAGATGAAAGCCGAAATCCGTAAACTCGCCGTTTTTCTCGAGGAAACCCATTCTGAAATGGGCCGGACGGTTTCGCCACCGACCCGCAAGGCGGCCGCAATTGCGGTTATCCGCAACCCCTTTGCCGGACGCTATGTCGAGGACCTGACGCCGCTGATCGATATCGGCGCAGAACTCGGCGGCCTGCTGGGGGAGAAATGTGTGGTGGCATTGGGCATTGAGCCCTCCGAGGCCGAGAGCTACGGCAAGGCAGCCATGGTCGGCGAGGACGGCGAGCTGGAACATGCCGCCGCCCTACTGCATCCCGCCATGGGCAAGCCGCTTCGCGCCGCCGTCGAGAAAGGCGCGGCCCTGGTCCCGTCGTCGAAGAAGCGTGGCGGGCCTGGCCAGACACTCGACATACCCCTCGGCCACAAGGATGCAGCCTTCGTCCGCTCACACTTCGACGGCATGGAGGTAAGCCTAAACGATTCCCCGCGCGCCGACGAGATCATGGTCGCGGTCGCCGTCACGGACAGCGGCCGGCCTTTTGCCCGCGTCGGCGGCCTGAAGGTGGACGAGATCGAAGGCAAGGACGGACTGCGCTAGATCACGGTGATTTTGATCCATTCCGCCCAAAAATCATAAATGTGAACGATCTAAAAGGTTAAGGTGTCGTGCCTGCGAAAACCCGCCCACGCCTTTCCTCACTCGGGGCCTCGACAGGGAAGACGGTGCGAAGTGGTCTGATCGTGACGTGTGGAGAAGCTGGTATGGGAGAGCACCCGGGTTCAAGCGCCAAATATAGACAAAATGCGGGGATTCCCTAGCGATGCGACAATATCAATCTCAAGTCACCTGCTTTCATGAACCACTCGGCACTTCAAAGCGCTGCGGCGATCTAAGTGCGCCTGAAGACCGACGCTGAGTCAGCCCCCATACTGGGCATACCGGCCGAAGACGATCTCCGGCACCGCCGTGGGCGGCGGCGTGTTGCGGCTTCGCTGCGTCCGGATTACGCCGTCGATGACTGTCATGCCGATCCCGGGCAGGTTGCCGAGCTTCACGGACTCGAGGAGGGTCGCGCCTGGCGCATGCTGGGCCCGGTCCATGATGACGAAGTCGGCCGTCCTGCCGGGCTCGATGACGCCGCAGTCGAGATTGCGCTGGCGGGCCGTATTGCCGGTGGCGAAACAGAAGGCCACCTCCGCCGGCGTGTCGGAAAGACTAGCGACCAACGACACCATGCGCAGGATGCCGAGCGGCTGCACGCCGGAACCCGCCGGTCCATCGGTGCCGAGAATGACCTGATCGAGCTTCTTGAGTTCACGCGCCGTGTTGACGGTCAGCAGCGCTGCACGCTCGTTTCCGTTGTGAACGATCTCGAGACCCCGCATGCAGCGCTCGCAGATGCAGACGATCTGGTCGTCCGGCAGCGCCGTATGCCCGCCGTTCAGATGGCCGACCACATCGGTATCCGCCTCCAGCACCACATCCTTGTCGATCAGGCCCGAGCCGGGAATCGAAGGACCACCAGTGTGAATTGTGCTCTGGATGCCGTACTTGCGCGCCCAGGCCACCATCTGCTTGGCATTGGCGGCGTCCTTGACGCTGCCAAGACCGACTTCGCCGAGCAGCTTGACGCCGGCCTCCGCCAGATCCTTGAAATCCTGTTCGACCATGCCCGTCTCGATGACCGGCGCACCGGCATGAACCTTGACCCCTGAGGGGCGGAAATTTTCGTAGAACCGCTGCGAGGCAATCGCATGCGCTTTGAGGCCGACGATGTCGCGCGGACGGCCGGGTGCGTGCACTTCGCCAGCCGAGATCATCGTCGTTACACCGCCGTTGAGCGTCGAGTCGATCCAGTTCAGTTGCTGCTGGCGCGGTGTGTAGTCACCGATCACCGGGTGGACGTGGCTGTCGATGAGCCCGGGGGCGACTGTCGTCGCCCTGGCGTCGACGATCGTCTTGGCGCCTTCCGTGTCGATGTCCTTCTCATAACCTACGGCGGTGATAATCCCGTCGTCGCAAACGATGCAGTCCCCGTCGAGGATCGGCTGCTCGATCTTGCCGGAAAGGATCAGGCCGATATTCTTGATGACCAGCCTGCCAGCCTTTTCGTTTCCGCCCGCTACATCAGCCATTTTCGTCCCCTTCCTTGATTGTTGCACGCCGGATCCGGCGAAATTTATCTGCGGCACGGTTCGGCGATCCAATTTGCACACGAATGCTAACTTTGCCGGAAATTTCTGTCGAGCCCAAATCCTTTATTGACAAAAGCGCCGTTTCGGATTTCCATTTCATTCGTACACAAACAAATTATTGCCGATGGAACGGGAAACCCGGATGACCACGCAATCGACCGGCAAAACCGGCGCAGGAGAGAAGCAGGACGCCGACAGGCCGAAGTCTCCAGCCCCGGCAGACATCTTTGCTCAGACCGTGACGGCGGTGAAGCACTACACCGACCGGCTGTTCCATTTCCGCATCACCAGGCCCCCAAGCTTTCGCTTCCGCTCCGGCGAATTCGTCATGATCGGCCTGCCAAATGCGGTGAAGCCGATGTTCCGCGCCTATTCGATGGCCAGCCCCTCTTGGGACGAGGAGATCGAATTCCTTTCGATCAAGGTGCAGGGCGGGCCGTTCACCGAACACCTGCAGAAGATCATTCCCGGGGACACGGTGCTGATGCGCAAGAAACCGACCGGCACGCTGGTGCTCGATGCCCTGCTGCCGGGCAAGCGGCTCTACCTCTTCTCGACCGGAACAGGCGTCGCGCCATTCGCGAGCCTTATCCGCGATCCGGACACCTATGAGAAGTTCGAGGAAGTGATCCTCGTGCAGACCTGCCGAGAAGTCGCCGAACTCACCTACATCACCGAACTGGTAGACGGACTTAAACACGATCCGCTGATTGGCGAAGCAGCAAGCGAGAAACTACGCCTCCATACGACGACGACACGCGAAGCGTTCCCCCGCATGGGCCGCGTCACCGATCTCATCCGCAGCGGAGCTTTCTTTCGCGAAACTGGGCTGCCGCTCTTCGATCCGACGCAGGACCGCGCCATGATCTGCGGCTCGATGGAAATGCTGAAGGACAGCAAGACGGTTCTTAAATCCTTCGGGCTCGTCGAAGGCGCCAACCATGCGCCGGCCACTTATGTCGTCGAACGGGCATTCGTCGGTTGACTTCAAACGCGATTATCCGGCACCCGACAGAAACTGAACGCTTGGCAGTCGAGAGCTGGATCCCATCATGTGCGGGTCCGCGCCTTCATGTGAGTCCATCGTCGAAACATTGCAGGCATCACCGCCGTTCCTGAAGGACGTATCCCGATGACAGGACCGTGCCGCGTGTTCGAAGACTGACGAACGCGAATGCCTGTGGAGACGAAACACTACGAGACGTTGTCTACAAGGCAAGAAACGCTGAGTATATCATGCGCATTGTCGAACTTGACGGTCGCTAGTCTGCCACTTTAGAAGATTCGCAAGCACGGGACATCAATTCGCGCCGCGTCGGCGACAAGGCTTTTTTGAGTTGAATGACCGTGCCGCGGCCAAAATCAGAAGGCGCGACGCCAGCGAAGGAATTGTGTTATGCCGTCTCAACTCCGCGCCGTCTTGGTCGTCGCTGCCGTTGGCCTTGTGACGATGGAGGCCATCCCTGCCGCCATGGCCGGAAGCGATGTCGGTCAGCCAGCGCAAGCTCGACTCCGGCGTTATACTGTTTTTCAAAAACGGTATAACCGGCGAGAGGATAGGGAACAAGATGGGATGTCGTAGGGACCGTCCGGAGACAGCGAGGACGGATGTCGAGCCGGGGCTGCCTCCATTGTAACTTTTTTGCAGAAGCGTTACAACGGACGGGGCAGGGCATTGCAACCGGACCGTCGCATAGACAGTCCTATGGACCGTCCGCATTCCGGACCTGTGCCGGAGTAGCCTTCTGGACCTCCGCTTTTGGCCACCATGCCTCATATGCCCGCTGCGCCCGCCTGGACGGCGCCGACGAACATCAGGACGATGGTCAGCCAGAAATTCGTCGCTGGGTCTTGTAGTTGTCGCGGGCGATCCTCCTGCTCGAAATCAGGGATGGTGTTCAAGGCCTGCGGGTTCAGCTTGAAGCCATGCCGGCCGTGTCTGCCGCAATGGAGGGATTTCGGATGCGACCTTCTATAACTGGCGCAAGAAGTATGCTCATCGGCACCCCCGCCGAACGGGAACTTTTTTGCCGAAAGCTGCGTTTGTCTGCTGTCACCGAACTCGACCAAGTCGATGACATTCATGGGGCTCGCCGACATGACAGGAGGCGAGCCCCTTCCTTTTCCGCGGTTTGCTCAAAAGTAGATCGACATCACCAGGTCCTGGTCGAAATCCCCGAAGCCCTTGCCAAAAATATTCATGCCGCCCGGATTGTCCGCCTTCTCGTCAATGCCGATACGAAAGCGAATGGAATGATGATCGGCAATGCCGAGCGAGGCAATCGTCTGTGGCGAGACCATCGCACCATCGATCCAGGTTCCCTTGTCGTCGATCGTCCAGGTCTTGAGCTTGCCGTATTGCGAGCCGCTGAGTTTCCACCAGGCCGGCGAGTACATGCCGCGCCGGTCGCCGAAATCGCCCGGTGACGTCCAGTGGCCGGCCTTGATGCCATTCACCCAGATCGAAATGTCGGATGGCCAGTTGGCATTGGTCGCCGGCGTCTCGGAGCTGAGCTCCGCCGAAAACTCCACCTTGCGGATCTTTCGGCCCGTGACCTTGGCATTGTTCGGAAATTTGTACTCCACATAGCCGCGGGTGAACCACAAAAGTGCGGCCTGCATGCGCTGCGGGTCGAGGAAGACTTCCTGCACGTCCAGCATGCCGATGACGTTGTTGACCGAGCACAGGCCGCAGGGCGCCTCCACTTCGAACTCCGTGAAAAGCCCGATCGGCATGCTGACGGTTACGACGTCTTCCGCAGACTTTGTGCCACTGGCGTCGAAACGGATCAGAATTTCGTCGTAGATGCAGGAGCAGACCTTCTGATTACCTTTCGTCGCCTTCATCGTCTGCGTCTGTATCAGCCCTGCCTGTTCCAGCGCCTTCAAGTTGGTCGCCGCCGTCGATTGCGGCAAGCCCATGTGACCGGCGATGTCGTTCACATTCAAGGGACCTTTCTGGCGCAGCAGGTTGAGGATTTCGATACGCGTCGGTGAACCGAGGGCCTGTACGACTTCGGCATCCTTCATCGGATCGACGGTTAGAAGCTTAGTCTCCATGCTCTACTACTTGGTTCTCGAGTCTTTCTCGGCTGTACTTCGCTGATACCATGCAGGGTTGCCGGTGTCGCCGCCTTTTCTATAGGTGCCGGCCCGCGCCTTGGGAGAGCTGCCGCGGACCGGCTGGGCCTTCTCACCTCGGCCCGAAAGGTGTTCTTCACTCGTCTACCCCTTGATGCCCGAAGAGAGCATCAGCGCCTGCGTAACGCGCTTCTGGAAGAGCAGATAGGCAACTGCGACGGGCATGGCGGCGAGGATCGCGACGGCCATGTCACGGGCATATTTGACGCCGAAGGCATCGCTGATCTGGGTAATGCCGACGGTAACCGTCATCATGTCCTCCGAGCTCGTGACAAGGAAGGGCCACAAGAAGGCGTTCCAGGCCATGATGTAGGTAATGATCGCAAGTGCCGTGGTAATTCCCCAGTTCAGCGGCAGATAGAGCTTGAAGAGGATCTGGAATTCCCCGCAGCCGTCGAGCTTTGCCGCTTCGCGCAATTCCTTAGGAACGGAATCGAAGAACTGCTTGTAGACGATGACGACCACCGGAACGACCAGTTGCGGCAGAATGATGCCACCCCAGGTGTTGATCAGGCCCAGCCGGTGCATGAGCACGAACTGCGATACCACAAGAGCCTGCGACGGCACCATGAAGCTCGCTAGGATGATGCCATAGAGCAGTTTGCGGCCCGGAAAGACGATCTGCGACAGCGCGTAGGCGCACATCACGCTGATCACGATCACGACGATCGTAACGGTGACGGAGGTCACGATCGAATTCATGTACCAGGTGGCGAGATTGGTATTGAAAAGCGCAAAGTAATAGGCCGAAAAGTTGAAGACGTCGGGAATGAAGGTGGTTTTCGATACCACCTCCTGCTCGGGCTTGATCGATGTGACGATCGCCCAATAGATCGGGAATGCCCACATGCAGGCGATGCACAGGGTCAGGACGAGAAGAAGCGCGTTGCCGATGGTCTTGCCGGGCATGTGTCAGCGCTCCCTTACGCGCAGAAGCTGGTATTGCAGCACGGAAACGACGACGATGATCAGGAAGAGCATCACGGCGACCGCCGAGCCGACACCACCATGATTGAGGCGGAAGGCCTCGCGGTAAACGAGCTGCAGCAGCACGTAGGTCGAGTTGAACGGTCCGCCTTCGGTCATCAGATAGACCTGGTCGAAGATCTTCAGCTGCAGGATAAGCTGGAGCGTAAGAACGAGCGCCGTGACCGGCCAGATCAGCGGCCAGGTGATGCGGCGGAAGCACTGGAGGCGCGTCGCACCGTCGAGCATCGCAGCCTCATAATAATCCTGCGGAATATTGCGCAGTCCGGCGATGAAAAGCAAAAGGTTGAAGCCGTTCGTCCACCAGACCGTGACGAGGGCCACCATCGGCATGGCCCAGACGGGATCACGGAAAACACTGATGCGCTTGCCGGTGAAGAATTCGATGATGTACTGCGCGATGCCGAACTGCTGGTCGAGCACCCATTGCCATATCTGGGTCACGACAGAAACCGGCAGGATATAGGGGATGAAGAAAAGCACGAGTATCAGGCTCTGCAGCCAGCCCTTCAGCCGCACGACCATCAGCGCCAGACCAAGGCCGATCAGCGTGTTCGGAATGACGGTCAACACGACGAAATAGCCGGTGTTCCACACGGACGTATAGAAGAGCTTCTGGCCGAAAAGCTTCACATAGTTGCCGAACCCAACCCACTGCCCCACGCCGATCAGTGGCGCGTCGGTGAAGCTCAAGGCAAACATCTTGTAGACCGGGTAAGCAAACACGACCAGATAGGCGGTCAGAAACGGCGCGATCATGATGATCGCCGTCAGCGTCTTGCCTTGTCTTTCACTGCTGAACACTAAGCATCTCCTTCAAGCGCAAAACGTCGGCCGGAGGGTCGCTCCGGCCGACGAATTCTCACATCTGGCTCTTCAGTTCTTCGCGCATTTGCTCGATCGCGTCTTCCGGTTCGAGCTGCCCGTTCAATGCCGGAACCACGAAGTTCTGCGTCGCTTCGTAGATCGGGCCTGCGACGCCTGCGAGTTTGGAGACCGGATCGAAGGCAGCCGTGTCTGCGAGCTTCGCATAGGTCGCGTTCGGCTGCATTTCCTTGAATTCCTTGCTGTCGGTCACGGGCTTATAGGCCGGAATGTGACCCGCGCTCGCCCAGGAGATGCTATGCTCGTTCATCCAGTTGATGATCTCGAGTACAATCTTCACCTTCTCCGGAGCGATCGGCTTGGCATCGCTGTTCGGGATCGCGAAGGAGTGCGAGTCCGCCCAGGTCGCCTGCGTACCCATCAGATTCGGAATTTCGATGGCACCCCATTCGAAACCGAGATTGCCGTTCTTCTGCAGGTCGACCATGGTCGGCACCTCCCAGACGCCGTTGATATGCATGGCGGCCTTGCCGGAGGTGAAAAGCGCAATCGAGGCTTCATAGGAAATCAGTTTCGGCGAATAGCCGGTGGAGACCCAGTTCGCCATGGTCTGCAGCGCCTTGACGCCGGCATCGCCCGGCAGGATCTCGTCTGCATCGATGAACTTCGCGCCCTGCTGTGAAAGCAGGGTATAAAAGACGCGCCACATCGAACCGCCTTCGTCGGTATGCAGCGACAACGGATACTCGACCTTGCCGGTTGCCTTGATCTTCTCGAGCGCGGCATTGAAATTGTCGAGCCCGTCGAGACCCTTGGGCAGACCGTCGTCGCCCAGCAGCCCGGCCTCTTTCAAAATGGTCTTGTTGTAGTAAAGGACGATCGAATGAACGTCGAAGGGAATGCCATAGACTTTGTTGTCAAACGTCGCCTGCTTCCAGGCAGCATCGACGTAGTTTTCCTTCTTGATACCGGCCGTAGCGAGCTCTTCATCCGAGAATGGCCGCAGGATGCCGGTCGGGACGGCGAGCGGATAGCGCGACATATGATAGGTCATGATGTCGGGCTGCTGGCCGACGGCTGCCGACGTCTGCACCTTGGTATAGAAGGGAACGCCCCATTCAAGCGTCGTCGCGTTGATCTTGATGTCCGGGTGGGTGTCGTTGAACTCCTTGATGAGCGCCTTCATGCGGATACCGTCACCTCCGCTTAAGAAATCCCACCAGGTAATATCCGTCTGTGCGAATGCCGCTGCCGAGGGCAGCAATGCGATTGCCGCCGAAACGGCCAGTTTCAATAGTATTTTCACGTCGGTTCCTCCTCGATAAATTCATGGGTTGTGACCATCTCGCGATCCGGAACAGTCTGGGGCGCAGACCTCCTCCAAGGCCCGCATCCTCATCCTGCATTCACTTCCGAAATCCGGGCTCAGACGCCCGAATTGCGGCTATCAGCTGAGCCTCCTGCTTTCGCTGTCGAAGGCCAGCATTTCGGGCACCCTCAAAGAGAGGTGGATCTTTTCCTTGGGCTGCGGGCGGCTGTCGCGGCACTCGACCGTCATTTCCGCGCCACTCGCAGTCAGAATGTGCAGGTAGCCGGTGCCGCCGAGCTCCTCGGTGAACTCGGCCACGGCCGGAAGCGTCACAGTGCCTTCGCCCGCCCCGAGCCCGATATGCTCCGGACGGACGCCGACATGGACGGATGCGCCGGCAGCAACACCCGTACGCGTCGGCAGATCGAACGGCTGGCCGGGCGCGTCTTCAAGCTCGACCCGCAAAAAGCCTTGCCCTGCGTTTACGACTTTTGCCTTCAGAAAGTTCATGCCCGGCGAGCCGATGAAGCCTGCGACGAACATGTTTTGCGGATCGCGATAGAGCTCGAGCGGCGCGCCGACCTGCTGGACGACGCCTCCCCTCAGCACGACGATCTTGTCGGCAAGCGTCATCGCCTCCACCTGGTCATGCGTGACATAGACCATGGTCGCGCCGATCTGCCGGTGCAGGCGGGCGATCTCCATGCGCATCTTTACGCGCAGTTCGGCGTCAAGATTGGACAGTGGCTCATCAAACAGGAAGACGCGCGGCTCGCGCACGATCGCCCGGCCGATCGCCACGCGCTGGCGCTGGCCGCCGGAAAGCTGGCTTGGCTTGTGATCCAGATAGTCACCGAGACGCAGAATGTCCGCCGCCGCCTTGACCTTCTGCTGGATCTCCACCTTTGGCCGGCGCGCGATCGACAGGCTGAACGCCATGTTTTCGAAAACGGACAGATGCGGATAAAGCGCATAGGACTGGAAGACCATCGCCACGCCGCGCTTGGAGGCTTCCCTGTGCGTCACGTCGTCGTTTTCGATGCGGATTTGCCCACCGCTCGTCTCCTCCAGCCCTGCAATCATTCTGAGCAACGTCGACTTTCCGCAGCCCGAGGGACCGACAAAAACCGCGAACTCGCCCTGTTCGATCTCGATATCGACGCCATGAATGACCTTGAACGAGCCGAACGACTTGCTGACATTCGTCAGCTTGATACCAGACATGCATCCTCCCGATTGTCGTTTTGATCGGGGCGGCTCCTCCGCCGCCCCGATGGCAATCAGTTCACGCCGAGGCGACAGACAGCAATATGAAATGATAGGATTTTGCCGGCAGGGCCCCGATGAGCGCACCCTCGTCGGTGATGGAAAGACCTGTGCCCGACCTTGGGACGATGCGCTCCTGGTTCTCGACCGCGTTCCTGGCTTTCAGATCCTCGCCGGTCATGACGTGATGCTGCACGATCTTGAGACCCTTGAAGCCTTGCAGCTCGACGCTGAGGTCCATCGCCTCGTCAAGGCTGCGGTTGATCGCAAAGAGCGCTATGGTCTTGCCATCGTCGTGCAGCACCGCCGACAGATCGAGATAGGGCACGTCCTGCGCGACCTCGCAGTCGTAAGTCGGGCTGGATGACGACACCGTCAGCGCCGTGCCGCGACCGTATTTCGAGGCAAATTGCAGCGGATAATAAATCGACTGGCGCCATGCCGGACCGCCGGCCTTGGTGAGGATCGGCGCAATCACGTTGACGAGCTGCGCCATGCAGGCGATCTTGACCCGGTCAGAGCGGCGGATGAAGACATTGATCAGCGAAGCGACGAAAATCGCATCCTCGAGATTATAGAGTTCTTCGAGGAGCGGCGGCGCTTCCGGCCAATCCCAGCTCGCGATACGCTCGCCGTCTTCCTTGCGGTCGTGATACCAGACGTTCCATTCGTCGAAGCAGATCTTCACGTCGCGCTTCGATCGCTTCTTCGCCTTGATGTAGTCGATGACGCCGCCGATGGTGACGATATAGCGATCGAGCTCGATCGCCTTGGCATAATAGTTCAGCGTGTCGTCTTCTTCGTTGCCGAAGTACTTGTGCAACGAAATGTAGTCGACGCTGTCATAGCTCGCATCGAGAACCGTCGCCTCCCATTCGGGATAACTCTTCATCTTGTCGTTGGACGAGCCGCAGACAACCGTCTCCAAGGTCTTGTCGAAATATTTGAAGGCCTTGCTGACCTCGTTGGCGAGGTGGCCGTACTCGGCAGCACTCTTGTGGCCGACCTGCCAAGGACCGTCCATCTCGTTTCCGAGGCACCAGATACGGACATTGTGCGGGTCCTTGTAGCCGTGCTTGGCGCGCAGGTCGCTCCAGTAGGTTCCGCCCGGATGATTGCAATATTCGAGGAAGTTGCGGGCATCGTTCAGGCCGCGCGAGCCGAGGTTCATGGCGAGCATCATCTCGGTGTTGGCAAGCTTCGACCAGTCGGCGAATTCGTTGATGCCCACTTGGTTCGTTTCACGTGTTCGCCACGCAAGATCAAGCCGGGTCGGACGCTGGTCCCGCGGGCCGATACCGTCTTCCCAATGATAGGCCGAGACGAAATTGCCACCCGGATAACGCACGATCGGCATGTCGAGATCGCGCACCATATCAAGAACATCGGTTCGAAAGCCGTCCTTGTCCGCCTTCGCATGGCCCGGTTCATAGATGCCGGTGTAAACGGCCCGGCCCATGTGCTCAAGGAAGGAGCCGTAGACCCGCTTGTCGACGGTCGAAATCGTAAATTCCCGGTTGAGTGTGGCTTTTGCCCGCATGAATGTTCCTCGTTTATTGAATTTGATTTTTCCGCAAGCTAGACTCGGAAATTTTTTATTTCAAGGATTTTGTTTTGTATCAAAAAATCAGTTTCATATGGTGGGCGTGTGCGATTGGCGCACATATTTGCCGCGATGCGTAACGCTGATTCCAGGTATGTGTTGTGCCTTGCTTTTTCTTGGCCACCTGCGCATTTCAGCTTCGCATCCGGTCGCCATCGACCGGCCGCGATCCACTTGAAGGATCGCTGCTCTGGCGTGACATTGACCGCAGAAACTGCGATTATAAGCGCCAGATCGAGAGGAACCGTCACCAGGACAATCCGAAGCAGGGATCTCTTTGCACGTTCGCGTCGTTTCCTCTTCGAGGACTTCTTTGGCGGCGGGACGGCGGATAGTCGGCGGTTATTGAACAGCGATCGTCAACCAGGAAATAACCTTGACCTCGACGAAGCCACCCGGGAACGGACCCCAAGCCGAAAACCATCACCGGGGACCGGAAAATTTCCCCCTCCTCGTTCTCGGAGCCCTCGGCGTCGTCTACGGCGATATCGGCACAAGCCCGATTTATGCATTCCGCGAAGCCCTGAGAGTCTCCGGTCAGGTGTCAGGGATGGTCGATGGCAAGCAAATTCTCGGTTTGCTTTCCCTGATTGTCTGGTCATTGACCTCCATCGTCGCCATCAAATATGTCGGCTTCGTTTTGAAAGCCGATAACAAAGGAGAAGGCGGCACACTTTCACTGATGTCACTCGCCCGAGAGAGCCTTGAAGGCAGGCCGGTTTGGGTCCTTGTTCTTGGCATTGCCGGCGCGTCGCTGTTTCTGGGCGATGCCATTATCACTCCTGCGATATCGGTATTATCGGCGGTCGAAGGCCTCGAGGTGGTCGCCCCGCAGCTTTCGCATTGGGTCGTTCCGACCACGGTTGTCATCATAACGGTACTGTTTCTCGTTCAACGGTTCGGGACGGGCGGTGTCGCAAAGGTATTCGGTCCCGTCACCGCAGTATGGTTTTTAACCCTTGGCGTCTCCGGCCTTGCGCACATCCTCCAACAGCCCTTGATCCTCTCGGCCATCAATCCGCTTCACGCCATACAATTTCTCGGCACGCATGCTGGAATTTCAGTGTCGGTTCTGGGTGCAGTGTTCCTGGCGGTAACCGGCGCTGAGGCGCTCTATGTGGATCTTGGGCATTTCGGGCGCAAGCCGATCGTCTTTGCCTGGTTCGCGCTGGTGTTTCCAAGCCTGCTTTTGAATTATTTCGGTCAGGGCGCATATGTCCTCAGCCATCCTGAGGACATCGAACATCCTTTTTTTGCAATGCAGCCCGAATGGGCGCAATTTCCTGTGGTTGCTCTCGCTACCGCTGCAACCGTCATTGCCAGCCAAGCGGTCATATCCGGGGCATATTCCCTTATCCGCCAAGCGATGCATCTCAATCTTCTGCCGCGCTTCAGCATCCGCCATACGTCGGAAACTCAGGCCGGACAAATCTACATGCCCCAGATCAATGCCTTGTTGTTCGTCGCCGTCATCGCATTGGTGATCACGTTTCGAAATTCCAGCGGTCTGTCCGCCGCCTACGGGATCGCCGTCACCGGTGAGATGCTCATTACCGCTATTTTGCTTTTCGTCGTCGTGCGACGCGTCTGGAGATGGCGACGGACACTTGCATTGATCGTAATCGCTCCGCTGATCCTGATCGACACCAGCTTCTTCGTCGCCAACGTCGCAAAGTTCGGACAAGGCGGCTGGGTTCCTGTCGCCGTGGCCCTCACCGCTGCGTTCTTGATGCAAACCTGGATTTCCGGACGTCGCTTGCTGACAATTAGAACGAGGGCGGACGAGGTCCCCCTCACGATGATCATTGACAATCTGACAAGGAAAAAGCCATCAACCGTGCCGGGAACTGCAGTGTTTCTGACGAGTGACGTCGAAGGTGCGCCCACTGCTCTCTTGCATAGCATGAAGCACTACAAGGTGCTGCACGAGCACAATATCATCCTCTCCGTTCTGACGTCCCCGTCACCTTATGTCGCCGATGACGAGAAAATCTTCCTTGAGAGCCTGCATCCCCTGTTCAGCCGCATCGTCATCACCTTTGGCTATATGGAGACCCCCAACATTCCCCGCGCCCTTATCCTGGCGCGCAAGCTCGGCCTGAAATTCGATATCATGTCGACGACCTTTTTCCTGTCGCGCAGGACGATCTTGCCGTCCGAGAAAGGCGGCATGCCGCTGTGGCAGGATCGGGTGTTCATCGCACTCGCGCACAATGCCAGCAACGCAACTGAGTATTTCCGGCTCCCGACCGGGCGTGTCGTCGAACTCGGGATCCAGGTGACGATCTGATTGGCTGTTTTCAGCCTTCCATCGGCGCGGTGCCTGGCGTTCCGCTTGCGAGCGCAAAGCTTTCTTCGTGACGAAGGCGAAAGAGGCGAATGACGCCAAACGGTTCGCCCGTTCGACATCAAAGAGCCGTCAAACAACCCGTCAGAGGCAATCGGGCTTGTCTTCGGCCTTCTTTCCCCCAAGGATCGCTTCCAGAAAATTACCGCTAGCGTCTTGAGATACGAGCAGGGCCTGCTTCTCGCAAATAACCGTCGCTCTACAACTTCGGCGTCAGCATCTCGAAGCGGTCGCGCACGGTGGAGCAGATGTCGCCGCCAAGGCGGGCGATCGCATCGACTGCTGCTGGATCAACGTGAAGGCGCTGCGGATCGACAACCCCGTCACGATAATGCGCAAAGACGATTTCACCGAGGATCACCTGGCGCGACTTGCCAAGCTCCAGCGTCACATGCCTGCGGCATTCGAAGGCGGCAGGAGCCTCCGCAATCCAGGGCGAACCGACCTTTTCTCCGGGCATGGCGGTCAGACCCGCCTCCTTCAGCTCGTCGACACCGCGCGGATACTTCGCACCGCAGACATGCATCGCCTCGGCGATTGAAAAGGAGACGATGTTGACGGTGAAAACCTCGGTCATGCGGATATTGTGGGCGGTATCCTTGAAGGACATGTCCGGATGGTTCTCGACACCCAGCGCCAGGATCGGCGGGTCGGCCGAAAGGCAGTTGAAGAAGGAAAAGGGTGCGGCATTGATGCGGCCCTCCTCATCCACCGTCGTTACCAGCGCGATCGGACGCGGAATGATCGTGCCGATCATCAGCTTGTAGCGCTCGCGCTCGCTCAGTGCCGTAAAGTCGAAGGAGATGCTCATCTCAGCTTGGCATCCGCATCGGGGCAAATCTGCTCATCGCGCCCGTGAAGGCCTTGGGAAGCGGCGAGGCATAGGAGCCGCGCTTGCTGGTCGAAAGTCCGAGCGACACCAGCGCTTCGGCCTGCTTCACGGCCGCGGCGACGCCATCGACGACCGGAACACCATAGATCTCCTGCAAATCGCGCGCGAGGTCGGTCATGCCCGCACAGCCGAGCACGATTGCTTCTGCACCATCTTCTGAAAGCGCCTTTTCGATTTCAGCCCGAAGCTTTCCGATGGCACCAGAGCCCTCGTTTTCGAGCTCGAGCACCGGGATGTCGCACGCCCTTACCTTCGCCCGGCCGCCCATGCCGTAGCGGCGGACAAGATTGTCGATGAGCACGCGGGAGCGTTCCAGCGTGGTAACGACCGTGAAGCGTTGCGCCAGGAAGCCGGCCGTCGCTACCGCAGATTCGCAAAGGCCGAGCACCGGCACATCGGCAAAGGCGCGCGCGGCATCAAGGCCGGTGTCGTCGAAGCAGGCGACGACCGCCGCGTCATAGCCGACCGCCTGGCGCTCCTTCAGCTCCATCAGCAGTCCCGGGATTGCCAGCGCCCCGTCATAATGGCCTTCGATCGAAACCGGTCCCATACGGGACGTGGCAGCGATGATGTCCGTTCCTGTTGCAGCGACAGCGCGTGCGGCGATAGCAGCCTTTTCCGTCATCGAGGCCGTCGTGTTGGGGTTTACCAGCAATATGCGCATGTCATTTGATCTTTGCCTGCCGCCCGCTGAGCATCATCATGATGCCGAGCGCGACGAGGATAATGGTGAAGGAGAAGAGCGTCGTCACCGTTCCGAGCGCATAAAGCACGGGCGTCGTGACGTTTGTCGTCATGCCGTAGATCTCGAGCGGCAGCGTGTTGTAGGTGCCCGACGTCATCAGCGTGCGGGCGAATTCGTCATAGGAGAGCGTGAAGCCGAAAAGGCCGACGCCGATCAGGCTCGGCAGGATCATCGGCAAAACGACGTGCCGGAAGGTCTGCCATGAGCTTGCGCCGAGATCGCGCGCCGCTTCCTCATAAGCCGGAGAGAAGCGGTTGAAGACGGCAAACATGATCAGCACGCCGAACGGCAGCGTCCAGGTGAGGTGCGCGCCGAAAGCCGAGGAATACCAGGCGGGCTTCAGGCCGCCCTGCTGGAAGACGACGCCGATGCCGAGCGAAATGATGATCGAGGGGACAACGAGGCTCGCAACGGTCGCATAAAACAGTGCCGTCGAGCCTCGGAATTTCCGCCGGAAGGCCAGACCTGCGAGCAGCGAAACGACGACGGTGACGATCATCACCATCAGGCCGAGCAAAAAGGACCGTTTGAAGGATGCGCCGAAATCGCCGACGGCCTGCTTTTCGAAAAGGTTGAAGAACCAGTGAACCGAAACCCCGTTCAGCGGGAAGGTCAGGCCCCCGTCCGGCCCCTGGAATGACAGGATCAGAACCGCCGAGAGCGGGCCGTAGAGAAAGACCACGAAGACGGCGAAAAAGACCGCGAGCACATAGAATTCGACGGTTCGCTTTTCATGGTTCATCTCAAAGCTCCTTGCGGATGTCGACGACGCGCAGGATGGCGGCGACCATCAAGAGCACGACGACCAGAAGCACGACCGCATTGGCGGCAGCGGCCGGATACTGCAGCAGCGACATCTGGTTTTTCATCATCAATGCGACCGAAGCGCTCTGGCCACCGGACATGACCTGCACGGTCGAAAAATCCGCCATCACCAGCGTCACGACGAAGATCGTACCGATCGCCATGCCGGGTTTTGCAAGCGGGATGACGACGTTCCAGAGGATTTGCCAGCCGCTGGCACCGGCATCGCGCGCCGCCTCGAACAGCGAGCGGTCGATGCGCATCAGCGTGTTGAAGATCGGCGTCACCATGAAGAGCGTATAAAGGTGCACCATGGCGAGTACGACGGCGAAATCGGAATAGAGCAACCACTCGATCGGCTGCGGAATGAGGCCCATCTCAATCAGCGTCGTATTGACGAGCCCATTGCGGCCGAGCACCGGAATCCACGAGATCATGCGGATGATGTTCGACGTCATGAAGGGGACGGTGCAGACAAGGAAGAGGATCATCTGCGTCGAGGTCTTGCGGATATGGAAAGCCAGGAAATAGGCGACCCAAAAGCCGATGAGGAGCGTCAGCGCGAAGACGATGACGGTGAATTTGAGCGTGTTAAGGTAGATCTTCCAGGTGACCCATGAACCGAGCGTCTCGGTATAATTCATGGTGAGGAAGGCGGGATAGAGCCCCGCAAAGTCGTAATCCCAGAAGCTCACGACCGCGATCATCGCGATCGGCAGCAGGAAGAAGAAACCGAGGATCAGAAAGAGCGGCAAGGCCTGGAGATAGGAAATCGCAGCCAGCGGCAGGCGAAAGCCGCCACTTCGAACACGCTCAGCCTTCTCACTGGGTTGTGCGGAAGCGATCGTTGCCATCTGCCATCCTCTTAGACATTCGCGGAAACCAAAATGGAAGGGATCCGAAAGACCCCTCCCCAGCCCTCCCGCAGAAGGAGGGAGTTTTCTGCCGCAACCTCTCCGGTCCGCTCCTCCTGTCGGGAGGGTTGAGGAGACAAGCGCGGCGAACACCTTATGCGGCGATGAACTCGTTCCAGCGGCGGACCATGTAGCGGTCTTCGTCCATGACCGAGTTCCAGCAGGCAACAGCGCCCATGCGGGCCTCGAAGGAGCCGCCATCGCGGACGGCGCCGGCCTTCTCCATGACCTTGCCTTCCGGCGAGAGAATATCGCCCTGCGCCGGCTTGCCCTCGATCCAGTAGCCCCATTCGTCGGCCGACATGAAGCCCTTGGCGGTTTCCATGCAGGCAGAGTAGTAGCCCTGGCGGTTGAGGTAGCCGCCGACCCAGCCGGACGTGTACCAGTTGATGTACTCGTAGGCGGCGTCGAGCTGAGCGCCCTTGAGGTGCGAGGCAAGGCCGAGACCGCCGCCCCATGCGCGGTAGCCTTCCTTGAGCGGCTGATACTTGCAGGCAATACCCTTGGAACGGACAGCGGCAACGGCCGGCGACCACATGGACTGGATGACGACCTCGCCCGACGCCATCAGGTTGACCGACTCGTCGAAGCTCTTCCAGAAGGCGCGGAACTGGCCTTCGCTCTTTGCCTTGATCAGGAATTCAATCGTCTTGTCGATCTCTTCCTTGGTCATGTTGCCCTTGTCGGCATATTTGATGTTGCCCATGGCTTCCATGATCATCGCGGCATCCATGATGCCGATCGAGGGAATATTCAGGATCGAGGTCTTGCCCTTGAACTTCGGATCCATGATGTCGGCCCAAGTGGTGATCTCGCGGCCGACGAGATCCGGTCGGATGCCCAGGGTGTCGGCGTTGTAAATGGTCGGAACCATCGTCATCCACTTCGTCGGCTCCTTGGCGAAGGTCTTGGAATCGGCGCCTTCGACGAAGCCGACCGTATGCGGTGCAGTACCCTGCGCAATGACGCTGTCCGGCTTCATCTTGCCGTTGATGAAGAGCGGCACGATCTTGTCGAAATATTTCAGCTTCGACGTATCCATCGGCTGAAGGACGCCGGTCGGAAAGACTTTCTTGGCAATCCAGTATTCGATGTCGGCGATGTCATAGCTGTCCGGCTGGGTGACGGCACGCTGGGCAGCAGCGTCCGAGTCCGTTGCCGTCATCTCAAGCGTGATGCCGAGGTCCTTCTTGCACTGTTCGGCGATCGCGTTGATATTGGAGACGCCCGTGCCGAACTGGCGAAGCGTGATGCTGGACTGCGCCCAAATCGTCGGAAAGCCGGTGATCAGGCCCGAGCCGGCGGCCGCACCGATGGCGGCAGCGCCCGTCTTCAAAAGCGAACGGCGGGACATGCCCTTCTCAGTCTTGGTTGTCTTCGTTTCAGTCGTCATGTCAGTTCCCCTTTTTTGATTGCGAAATTCATGCACGGCCGAGGAGGGCGGCATCCTCCAGGGTCCAACTCAAAGACACCGCATCGCCGATCGATACGGGTTTGGCGAAGTAATCGCCGTCGCTCGCGATGACCGTGAAGTCGTCACTGCCCGCGCCGATTGCGGTGATCTTCACCGAAGCGCCGCGATATTCGATGTTGGAAACCACGCCGTGGAAGCCGAGCGTCTTTTCCACCGGCGCTTCGAGGCGGACGCGATCGGTGCGGATGCCGATATCGATAGGCTCGCCCACCTTCCTGCCCTCACCACGCACGGAAAGTGTCTGGCCTTCCGGCACCTTGAGTGTGATCACGCCGCCTTCGGCAGAGACGACGCGACCGGATAGAACGTTGTGGTCGCCCATGAAACGGGCGACGAAAGCCGTTGCTGGGTGCTCGAACACCTGGCGCGGTGCTGCCGCCTGTTCGATCTTGCCGTCATTCATGACGACAATCATGTCGGCAAGCGCCATCGCCTCTTCCTGGCTGTGCGTCACATGGACGAAGGTGATGCCAAGCGTCTTTTGAAGCTTCTTGAGCTCCGCGCGCATCCGGATCTTCAGGAACGGGTCGAGGGCCGACAAAGGCTCGTCAAGCAGCAGCGCTTCCGGATCGGTGATCAGCGCGCGCGCCAGCGCCACGCGCTGCTGCTGGCCGCCCGAAAGCTGCGCCGGACGCCTGGTCGCGTAAGCTTCCATCTGCATCAGCTTCAGCATCTCCAGCGCCTTGGCCCGGCGCTCGTCCTTGCCGACCCCCTTCATCTTCAGGCTGAAGGCAACATTGTCGATAAGGTCCAGATGCGGAAAGAGCGCATACGACTGGAACATCATCGCCGTGCCGCGCTTGGCCGGAGGAAAGTCGGTCACAACCGTATTGCCAAGGCGGATATCGCCCGACGAGATGCTTTCATGGCCGGCGATCATGCGCAGCGTCGAGGTCTTCCCGCAGCCCGATGGGCCGAGGAAGCAGCAATATGATCCAGCCGGAATCTTCAAGCTGATGGCGTGCACAGCAGTTGTCGCGCCATAAACCTTCGAAACGGATGCTATATCGATTTCCGCCGCTTTCGACATCATGTCTTCCTCTGTTCGAGAAAGTTAATGCATCCGCCGTGCCAGTTTCGTCGCCGGAACCAAACCCCATGAATCGCTGGGTTTTTTCGGAAGATCCAAGGGCCGCCCCCAATTGCGGCCTTCATCGACTTGCACAGGAAATAGGCTTTTGTCTGCAATTTATGCAAAGAATCGTATACAATAGGACCCGTGTTTTGATCGCAAATTCCGTTTAACTTTTCTTCCGAAGCTGTCTATCATCGAGGCGATAATCAGGTATCCGATTTCATGAAGTCCACCTCTGACGCAGTTCTTTCGGCAGATGATTCAGCCGAGATAAGCACGCAGCAAATTCGCGATGCGATCCGCGATGCGATCGTCGAGCGGCGCCTTTCTCCCGGCACGAAACTTTCCGAAGGCGATGTCGGAAATCTCTTCAACGTCAGCCGCACGCTTGCCCGCGCCGCGCTCCAGGCCCTGTCCTATGAGGGCCTCGTCAGCGTGGAGAAGAACCGTGGCGCCTTCGTCGCCTATCCGTCCCCGGACGAGGCCCGTCAGATTTTCGCTGCCCGCCGGCTCGTGGAGCCCGGAATCCTGCGCGAAGCGGCCGCGCGCATTACACCTTCGCAGATCCAGCATCTGAGGCAGCTTCTATTGGAAGAGGGTCGTCTGATGAGCGAGCGCGGCCAAACAGCGCGACGCGCAGAAATCAAGGCCTCCGGCGATTTTCACTTAATGCTCGCACAGATTTCCGGCAATGCCATCATGCAGCGCTTCATGGAAGAGCTCGTCGCCCGCTCCTCGCTTGTCATCGCGCTCTACGGGCAGTCGACCGTATCTAGCTGCGGCCACACAGAGCACGGCGATATCGTTGCGGCTATTGAACACGACGATCTCGATACCGCCTGCCGCCTGATGGTGCACCACATTTCTCATATCGAAGCCGATCTGGATCTGCGCGAACGCAAAAGCTTCGGATTGAAGGAAGCCTTTGCGATCTAGGATACAGCCAGCTTGGCGGACGAAGGCGAATAGCGGCTGTCGGAGCATCGCCAACCCGGTTTCATTGCGGTGGTCTATCGGCGAAATGAGCCATGGCAAATTCCGCCGCATTCTGGTTGGATCTCCTGGCTTGGTCGAGCCAGAACGGAAACAGCGACGCCTCATGGAACAGGCCCGGCACGACGTCGAGCCGCACATCGACGTTTGCGGCCTTCAGCTTTTCGAAAAGACGCTGAACATCCCCCCGCAAAGCCTCCTTGTCCCCGACCTGCAGCAGGATCGGAGGAAAACCTGAATAATCGCTGTTTATCGGCGACACGGTTTGAAGCGAGGGACTCCCCTTCCCCGCATATTCCTTCCCCACCTGCTGCAGCCATTCGCGGCTGACGGAAACCTCGTCTTCGCCATGCGCCGGAAACCCTGCACCCTCAAAATCGGCAACCGGGCTGATAGCGATCACGGCAGCGGGCTTCTCGCCATTCGTGGCGATCTGGCGAAGGGACATTTGAAGCGCCAAGGTTCCGCCGACGGAATCGCCGATCACCACAATGTTTGCCGCCTCGTAGCCGGATTCAAGCAGCCAGCGAAATGCGGTTACGGCATCCTCGACCTGCCTCGGAAAGCGGTATTGAGGCAAAAGCCGATATTCGATCAACAGCACATCGGCAGACGAGGCCTTCGCGAACGACGCGGCGATGTTGCGATGACTACGCAAGGAGCCGCCATAAAAGCCTCCACCGTGGAGATAGAGGATCGCCCGCCTGCCAAGCGGGTGGTGGAGGCGGGCGGGCCAGATCAACTCGCCGTCAACGCCATCGGCATCGACCTGGCGTATCTGCACCCGGGTCGGCTCAGGCGTGGCCCTCATCGCCTCCTCGAAGCGCAGCCTTCGATCGCGAAAATCACTCTTATCGTCCAGAAGCCGAGCGATGATTTCCTTAGCGCGCGATCGCGGGTCCGACTTTGTTGCGCTGGCGTCGTCGGCATGGGCAATACCGATCGGCGATGATACCAGAAGCAAGCATGCCATCGCCCTGCCAGCCAAACCGGTTTTTGATCGCAATGGCATGAAACTCCTCTCCATCCTCGCCTCGCCTGAATATCAGGGGGCTCG
This sequence comes from Rhizobium sp. 007, assembly GCF_015353075.1. Classification (NCBI taxonomy): domain Bacteria; kingdom Pseudomonadati; phylum Pseudomonadota; class Alphaproteobacteria; order Hyphomicrobiales; family Rhizobiaceae; genus Rhizobium; species Rhizobium sp. 007. The sequence goes on from NZ_CP064188.1 coordinate 2,186,116, forward strand.
CCAAGACTGTAGCGGCAATTGCTATCGTGTAAAGAAAGGGCAGCAGTTGCCAGGAGTATTTGTCCTAGGCCTGCCGCAAGGGGCGCTAAGACCACTGGCGCGATACCGACGATCGCGCCGGCGTCGGCAAAATTTTGGCAATGCGGCCACGGCTAATACACCGGTTGCTGTTTGGCCCGTGCAACGATCTGCGTCGCTGCAGGCCGGCCGACTCGCCGGCTTGGGAAGGTTCGATACGTTGATCGGAATGATGCATTTCCGTCGATTCTTCACCAGTCAACTGCTTTTCGCGGCAGACACTTAATGTTTGGCGTGTCTTGATTGTGCTTTTGGCTTCCCACGACGAAGCCGAGAAGTGCTCCGGTCTTGATCGAAGCATAAGCGTGCCCGAACAGGCTCGTACTCGCCAAGTATATCAACGCGGCGTTCGTGATAAATGGACGCTCTTTCAAGGACGAGACGCCCGCAGATATGTACAATAGAAGGACGTACCCCAATATTCCAGAAACCTCTGCAAAGTAGAGAATTGCGCTGTCATTGGCATGGGTTTGATCGAAGCCTCCGAACAGCAGCGTCGTCAAGTCAGCTTCCCTGAGTTCCTCGAAGGTCCAAGACAACCGTCCCGCCAAGTCGGCAATGTGCTGATCACCAACCGAGGAAAAATGCAAAACCGCTCCACCTGCGATCACAAGGAATGGCAGCGCAAGGCCCGCCAATCGCGGCAATCGCGCAAGGACCTGCGCCCCTACCGCAATGACGAGAAGCACCCCCAAGGCGGCTCGAACGTCGGACAATATTATGAGCAAGGAGCAGCCAGCGACAGCAAGTATTTTCCTGCCGACTTGAAATCTGTATTCATTCAAATAGAAAATTGCGGCAATACAAGCGAAGTAACCTAGGGACAGAGGCTCGAGAAAGAGGCCGCTGGCGCGATGCGTAGCGTCGCCCTCCCCCGCCCGCTGGGCACCGAAATAGAAACCTGAGACATCGGCCTGGTCATCCATCTTGGCCGCGACCCAGCTTCGTGTATTCGCATAGTAACTCAGGGGATTGACAATCTTGGCATAAACATCCGGCATGACAGTCTCGAATGTCACCGTAGTCAATACAATTACAAATAGCATATGCATATACCATCTCGGTATTCGCCTGATGGTCGAACCTAAAACAACGAAAAGCGGAATCACCGACATGTCATAAAGAATTTTTACATCGGTAGAACCGTGATATATTGTCGATATTACAATGCAGGATACTAGCATAACAAACAATATGACTTGATCGGCTGTCAAACGAGGTCGCCGCAACACGACCAATGCGGCAGCACAAAGGGTCACAAAAAGCTGCACGGCAACGACGTGGATCTCCTGAATATTTGTGACGAGATTGTTGACGATTGCCAGCCCGAAATTCATGACCGTACAAAAAGCTAGGAGAGCGAGCGGAAGAAAATCGCCATCCCACCGAGCCAAGGTGCCTTTCCGATCAGCAGCCGGCATGCCACTCATTATATAAAGCTCCGTGACAACCAAAATGGTTCACGCGACCGTCAATCGGTCTTGTCGGTCTTCCGAATTGCACTGAGTGCCCACCCGCTGAAAAAGAACGAAACAAGGAGAATGGCAGGTGCTCCAGTGGATGTGATGATGATGTTGAGACGATAGTCGCTGAAAAGCAAGCGCGCTATACTTCCCAGCAGCAAAACCGTAGCGATGTTCACGCAGGACATCGCTGAGAGCCTAAGAACCGCAGCGATAATCCCACCAATGCAGGACGCAATTAGAAGCCAGTACGTTCCCATGACCTGAGCCTTGTCGTGCCGCATGTCGAACGGCGCACGCACTTGATTGCTAAGGTGCATATTCAACGTCCGGCACGATGCATGCATTAGCGTGACGGCGCAATGGTCGTTCTCATCCGGCCCGATGAATACGCCCGTCCCGCCGATTGCAGACGACGAGCTCGAAGGACTGCGTGGGCATGCGCAACTGGCCCGGCAATCTCTCCGAACGACAGACGCGCGCAGTCCGGCAGGCTCCTAAGCGTCCCCGACACGGGCTTTGGCGGCGCGAGGACGGGCGAACTAAAGGTCGGCGTGACGCCAGTCGCCGATGATTGGGCGCGAACGCGTTTGACCCAAGCGATCGTTCGTTCGACCCCTGTCGGATAGCTCAATGTTGCATCGGGCGATGCGCGGGAGGATGCTGCCTTGGCGCAGGTCGTGGCGTCAGCGTGAAAGACATAGCCCTTGTTGGCGTAAAACTCGTCGGGCTGACGGCGCACCGCCCTTGGCCACAGCGAACAATCGATCCCCGTATGGCTAACCAAAGCTTATGCTAGGCTCTGTTGACAAAGTGCGGAAGCCAGATTTTTGCGGCGGCCAGAGCGAGGAAGCCTGCATATGAAGTTCTGGTCTTATCGTAACGTGTAAGAAATCTGACGAAACTGCTTTATCCTGTTGAACATTCGCTCGATGCGGTTGCGGTCTTTATAAACTCGGTAGTCGCAGGTGGCGGGTCCTTCCGCGTTGAGCGAGGCGGAATGACAAGCTCCTGGCGAATGGCGTCAGCATCGTATCCCTTATCGGCGAGCATTCGGCGCGATCGATTTACCGGCATGGCGAGAAGATCGGGAACAGCACTGTAGTCGGATGTTTCACCGCCCGTTAGGACAAAGCCGAGAGGGCGTCCCTGACCGTCTGCACCGTGTATGCAGGGCTGGCGATGATTTGTACGTCTTCGATTGGATTCATCGCTACGACGACGACCGTGAATTGCTCGGCAAAGGCGCGGCCCTGATCCCGTCTGCGAAGAAGCGCTGCGGCCTGGGCGGCGAGCTTGACGTGCCGCTCGGCCACGAGGACGCTGCCTATGTGCGCAGCCGTTTCGACGCCGTGGAGGTGCGCGTGCCCGACGCTCCAGGCGGCCTCGAGATCATGGTCGTCATCATCGTCACCGACAGCGGCCGTCCCCTGCCGCGTGTCGGGGGCACGGCCGAGATCAAGGGCGGGGACGGACTGCGCTAAAACGAAGGACCGAGCCGGGGCCGCGCACCGCTGAGGGTTCGCTCATAAGGGCTTGAATCCGATCACCATCGAATCCGGCCCCGCCAACGGCACGACGCGCGGGGACACGAAGCCCGCTTCGCGCATCCATGCCTGGCAGTCGACGCCAGTATAGTCGAATCCGCCGGGGGTTTCGATCAGCATGTTCAGGCTCATCAGGAGCCCAAAGGCGTTCTCGCGGCGCTCGTCATCGATGACGGCGTCGTAGGCGATCACGGCCCCGCCTTTCGGCAGCGCGGCGAAGGCCTTTTCCAGCAGCAGCTTCTTCTCGGCGAGATCCCAGTCGTGCAGGATATGTCCCATCACGATCACATCCACGTTCGGCATCGGATCGTCGAAGAAGTTGCCGCCCTGAAAGCGGATACGGTCGGAGAGGCCCTGCTGGGCGACGAACTCCTCGAATATCGGCTGCACGGTGGGCAGATCGAAGCCGATCGCCTTAAGGTGGGGATGAGCCCGCGCGACCACCACCGGCACCATGCCCTGCGCCGCGCCTACATCGGCGAATGTCGTGTATTTCGACCAATCGAACTTGGCTGCGATCGCATGCGCCGCCCCGGCGCTGATGCCGCTCATGGCCCTGAGGAAGCCGCGCACCCGTTCCGGTTCCGCATAGAGCGCGGCGAAGAAGTCCGTCTTATGCTTGCTTTCGTTCTGCATTTCCCCCGTCCGCAGGGCTTCGGTGAGCGAGCCCCAGAAGCCGTAGAGCCGAGCATTGGCCATTTCGAGGATGCCGCCGATATAGGACGGCTTGGCCCTGTCGAGGAAGAGGTCCGTATCGGGGCTGTTGCGGTAGATGCCGTCGTCGCGTTCGAGCAGCTTCAGGGCAACCAGGGCATCGAGGAAATCGCGGGCCGAGCGGGGATGCAGTTTGAGCCTGGCCTGCAATGCCGGCAGGTCGGCCGGGCCTGCGGCGAGCTCGGTGAAGACACCGAGTTCGATCGCGCTGAGCGTTGTCTTGGAGGCCCAGAAGCCCAGGCCAAGCTGCATGATGTTGTCCGGTGTCGGTGCGCCCATCGCTCGTCTCCTCGTGGATTTGTGCCGCTGAACCGGCAGCCTGGAGTGGTCTTGAAACGAAATGCTCCAAGGATGTTCCGATGCCGGCCGCGATCGGACACCGATGGCGTTCCGCGTCGTCGTGGCACCATGCGAAGAAAATAGAACGATTTTCCGGACGATGGAATCGTAAAGAATTGCAAAGATGGATGGGGGCGATCTATCTCATCTATTTAGGCTCTGCTGACAAAGTGCGGAAGCCAGATTTTCGCGGCGGCCAGAGCGAGGAAGCCTGCATATGAAGTTCTGGTCTCATCGTAACGTGTAGCAATCCGACGAAACTGCTTTATCCTGTTGAACATTCGCTCGATGCGGTTGCGGTCTTTATAAACTCGGTAGTCGCAGGTGGCGGGTCCTTCCGCGTTGAGCGAGGCGGAATGACAGGACGCGTCCCATGGAACAAAAGCTCCTGGCGAATGGCGTCAGCATCGTATCCCTTATCGGCGAGCATTCGGCGCGGTCGATTTACCGGCATGGCGAGAAGATCGGGAACAGCACGGTAGTCGGATGTTTCACCGCCCGTTAGGACAAAGCCGAGAGGGCGTCCCTGACCGTCTGCACGGGCGTGGATTTTTGTCGTAAAGCCGCCGCGTGATCGACCAAAAGCCTCTTTATGAGTCCCCCTTTAGCGGTCGACAACAGCTTATGACACGAACTTCGGATTCGGGTGACTAGGTACTCTTAGCGTAGATGTTCAGGAGGCGCCGGGCATTAACTTCCCATGAGAATTCATTGGCGACGAGGGCTCTGCCGCCGGCAAGTGAACTTCCAGGAATCCTGCAGGCGGATTCAAGTGACGAGACATAACCATCTTCGTCGTCCAGCTTGAATATCATTCCGGGAGCACCGCGCTCTACCAGCCAGCCGTTTCCACCCACGTCGGAGGCGACAAAGGGCTTTTTGAAGAACATCGCCTCGAGCAGAACCGTTGGGAGTCCCTCCCAGCGCGAACTCAGCACCACCGCAGAGGCGTTCATGTAGGCGGCCATGACCAGAGCCCGATCGGCACGTTCCAGAATATGGACCCGTCCTTCGAGCTGAAGTCGCGAGACGAGTTCTCTGACGGCAGGCAACTCACCGTCGTCCTGGCCGATTAGGACCAGATGATGGTCGGGGATCCTACGATGCGCCCTGACAAGAAATGGGATGTTCTTCACGCGGTGAAAACGCCCGACGTGCAGGACATATGGCTGCTCAAATGGAGGAACTATGTCGCGCGATTTGTCCTCGAGTTCAATGAGCTCGCGCAGCGACACAGAGTTCGGGATTATGACCGACTTTTCCCTGTCCAATCCGTTGCGGATCGAGTCTGCCTGATCTTGCGGGGTCAAGTTCACGACGGTGTCGCAGATCTTCATGGTATGGCGCGTCATCGTGAGATCAGTCACCGCTTTCGCGAGCTTCTTGATGGCGGATCCATCGGGATAGAAGGCGTGCGGCGTGAACACTGTGCGCATGCCAGCCTTGTGGCCCGCCCGGAGGGCCCCGAAAGAGAAGGGATTGCGCGGCAGATGCGCGTGGACGACATCGGCTCCACGGTTGACGAAGGCGCGCAGTTGGGCCTGCGACGGCACCGTCTTGACTGCGAGCCCCTCGAACTGGACGAGCGCGTCACTGCCGGCCGCGCATATCACGACGTCTACGCCCAGCCTCCCCAGTTCGGCAGCAAGGGAGGCGATGTAGCGCTCGACCCCTCCGAGATAACCGAGGAAATATCTATTTGCCATTATAACACGCATGCCACCCTACCCGGTATTTGACCATTTCGGCTGTGTTTCGAGAGCAAACTCCGTCAAAACGGCTTTGATCGCATCCTCGACCGAGCGCTGCGGCTCTCCGATTAGCCCCCGCATGACGGTAGTGTTTGGCTGAAGCCTAGGCCGATCGACCTTGCGCTTACGCGCTGCTGCTTCAACGAATTTGACTGGTCTCTGCGCGGCTTTCTGGAACAGGCTCAAAATGTCCGCGACCGAATACTCCTCACCTGAGCCCAAATTTATCGTGTAGGCGTCGCTTCCTGACAGTCCAATGCATCGAACGAATAGGTCGGCTGCGTCCATAACATGCAGATAGTTTCTCCTCGGCGTCGTATTCCCAACTTCTATCAGCGCTTCTCCTCTTGCAATCTGCCTGCCGATCTCAGGAAAGAGGTGCGGATTCGTCTCGCCCGGCCCGATCAAGTTGGAAAGACGGCAGCAGACGGCTCGCCATCCCCCTCGGACCGAAGCGCTCCGAACGAGATCTTCGCACACAAGTTTGCTCCAGCCGTAGATATCCATCGGCACCGTATCGGCGTCCTCAGATAAGACCTCTGCGGACGGCGCGTAGACTGCGACGCTCGATGCGAAGACCAAAGACTTTAGCGACGAGGACGGTACGAGTGCTTCGACCAAGTTCCTTGTTCCGACCACGTTCACCATGAACGCGGCCCTCGGATCCGCGTCGCAGCGAGGAATGAAATGTATCGCTGCAAGGTGGATGACATGGTCGAAAGGCCGCTCGCCGAGGACCGCCCGGACGGTGCTCGGATCGGCGATGTCTCCGTTGACGAATTTGATCGACGCGTCCGCCGTGTCTAGCGGGGCGCCGGCGGACAAGTCGTCCAGAATTGTTACATGGCACCCCTGGGCCGCAAGCCTCGACACGACGTGGCGGCCCAAGAAACCGCAGCCTCCTGTGACCAAGACATGGTTCTGATCGCTCAATGTAAACCCCCCTTTTTAAATAATCGAGTGCGCATTATCACACAAATCGACCATTGTTGTTTACCGTGATAGTGCACTGTTAAACAATGTCTTCGATGTTAGAAGAAGTATCTTGAAATCCATGGCAACTGATATATTTAGTATATAGTATAGATCATATTCTACTTTTACTTGAACTTCGTCAATTGTCGAAACATATCCCTGCTTGACTTGGGCCAAGCCGGTCAAACCTGGAGGTGCGCAGTAACGCAGTTTGTACTCCGGGAAAGCGCATTCGTACCGGCGAGCCAGAGGGACCCACTCCGGCCTGGGGCCGATAAGGCTCATATGGCCGACGAGGACATTCCAGAGCTGCGGCAGTTCGTCGAGATGCGATTGTCTTAGGTACGCACCGAGAGGTGTAATTCTGTCATCATCCTGACTGGTTGGTCGGGGAGTACCATCGGATGTGCACATGCTCCGAAGTTTCAGTGCGCGGAACGTCCGTCCCCTGTAACCAACACGCTCTTGGGCGAGAAAGACCGGACGCCCCATCGTCACCGCCACTGCCGCCGCGGCAACGCCTACCAGCAGGACGCTAGCCGGCGCACTCGCCAGGACAAACGCGATATCGAACATGCGCCTGATGAAAAGATATCTCGTTGACCGGCCAACTGCTGCATCTATATGGCCGGGATCGGCGAGGTGCAGCGGCAAGCGCTCGCATTTTGGGCTCTCGCGAAAGTGCAGCGGCGAGATGTGACGGTGCGCATACCATATGGACATAACCCCCCCCAAATCAAAAGGTTAGGAAGATATTACATTGCGTATATTTCTTCCGCCGCCCCGGCTTCAGAGCTAATGCTTTTGCTATAACTATGTATATATGCAAAACTGCTAAATTAAAAGAAATAAATTAGTAATGCTATTTAGTTACTTGTCGGGTTACTCAATGTTACAATTCGTTTTTTTATGTTTTATGCTACCGCTCTGCCGTGTAAATCTATTGCAAGTACCTACGAGTTGCGAGCGGCTCATCTGCAAGTCTCGAACAGTTTATCGATATGGAGAAATCAATCAGAAGGCGGTGGCGCCGGGCAACAACCGAAACGATCACAACCATGGCATGCTTTAGCGCCTCGCGACACCGGTCCGGCCAGTGCTCAAATTTCTGCACATCTGGCTTCTCCAGGCCCGGCTCATGAGAGCCAGACATCATTCACCAGGGGGCCGGCCCGAGTGTCATGCCGATCATGTCAGTAGAGGGTCATCAAATTGAGCTATGACGGCTTCGTCGTTCAAACGTATGCGCTCGTGCACGGCCGACGCCTGGAGCACCTTCGTCAGAGCGCCATGGCGCGCTCTTGAATGGATTGCGCGGCGGGTCAATCTGGGATGATTTGGTTTTCAAAGAGTCAGGGGTAACTCGATTGAGTATTCGTTCGGGTTATTTAAGGTTACCGCATACAACTTATGTCTGACTTTTCACCATCACATTAATGCTATAAAGATATAAGATCGAGCACGTGAGGTAACCCCATGGCAACGGAGCGTGAAACCAAAGAAAAAAGTGATGCAAGTTCCGCAATGGAACGGCGTGATTTCATCAAGGGGCTTGGGAAATTCGCTGCCCTGACGCCGCCCGCGGTGACGGTGCTGCTTGATGTCGCCATGAACTCGCCCGCTGTAGCTGCGTCCGGCGGTCGGCCCGGACGTCGGCCCGGCTGGGGAAACGGCGATAAGAACCATGTGCACACTGGTCCTCCTAAACGCCGCCCTCGCACGTGGTGGAATTGAACTTAAGCGTCACCGCGGCAAACAATCTAGTCGATCTGCCGTCGAAGATCATGCCCACGGCCCCCGAACTGGGCCCCATCGGTCATCATCAGCGCTCGTTGGTATTGAGTTGTCAGCTGCCATGGAACTGAGTGCCGTGGACCAATGTCATCGTGAACCATTCCGCAGTGCTGTTGGCGTCGTCATGGTCCATTCTGGTTATTCACCCTGCGTCCCCAACCAATTGCACAATACGACAAGCTCTTCAGCGTTCGAAAGACGGCTTGAAAACCGTTCTAGTTGTCAGCTGCAAGGTCCAATGATGCGGGAGGGGTTGCATGAGATCGGGAGGCTCTGAATCCGGCTTCCAAGTGCTGGCTGCGTTGTTGAACGGGATCACTACCGGTCAAGATCAGTGGGACAAGGTCGTGCAGGAGGCCAATCGGCACCTTGTTGGCCCCGCATTATATGGTTGGCTTCGCCATTGGGGGTTGCTTATCAGCGTTCCTGGGGAAGTCGAAAAATACTTGCGCTTTTTGTATGATTTGAACGAAGAGCGAAATCGACGACTGCGCCGACAGTCCGTCGAGACCCTGCGTGTATTGAACGAAGCGGGGATCGAACCATTGCTTATCAAAGGGTCGGCCCTCCTGATGATCATGCCGGAACATCGGCTGGGCAACCGGATGATCAGCGACTTGGATCTGGTGATTGACAGGAACAATGTCGAGCGAAGCGTGGGGCGACTTCGCGGCATCGGCTACCAACCCCTTCCAGAAGACCCTGGTCCACACGCATACGGGAAATTCTATCGGCCTACCGATGTTGGTTCCTTGGACTTGCATCTGAGGCCGCCAGGCCCAGCTATTTTATACACAGAGGGCGAACCGCTCCATAGCACACGCCTCGAAGTGATGGGTGTTCGGGTTTGTATCCCCACGCCAGTGGAGTGGGTGGTACACCTAATCGTTCACGACATGATATTGGACCGCCGTCTGCGCACGGGCGATGTCGAGCTGCGGCATCTTCTCGACTGCCGCGAGATCTTCGACTTGGGGTACGAGGTCGACTGGGATGCGGTCCGTGCCAGGTTGCCGTCAGGTCGACTGGCCCTGGCACGGGATTTGTTCTTCCTGAACCTGCAACGCCTGGCCGGCGTCAAGATCGACGGCAGCCCCGCAGGGTTGCTGGCGAACCTCCTATTTAGCCGTCAAATCGCACGGCAGGATCACGGCGCTTATAAGAATCTGGACGATTTCGGGCTTTCCTTGCTGCGCGCGATCTGGAAGCCGTTTAAAATTGCCGCGGCAAATCAACGATGACCCGGCGCCTGCACCCGGACAACCCGGCGACAACCGGACCAATGGTACCAGGGCCGGACAATGGTGTTGTGCTCTGCGCTCTTGACGATGATTACGCTCTTTTCTCCGAACCCCAGCAACGCGTCTATCAGTTGAGCCCCATATCAGGGCCGATCTGGCTTGGCGTTTCTGCAGGCGAACCAGCGAGCAGGATCGCGCGGTTCGTCGCCAATGAGACGGGATGTCGTCTGGACGAGGCGAATGACTACATTTCGTCTTGCCTGGTGGAATGGGAAAAACTTGCCCTTCTGAAGCAAGGGCTGATGGAACCCATTCGACCGAAATCTAGAAGCGACGAAAGCCCAGAATCAATTTCCGCCACCCGGGAAATCTACTGCGTCTCTGGCGCAATGATTGCCATCTCTTTCCCAGATTCGAGCGCAAAACGGGCTTGGAATGCCATTGCCGGTCATCTGCGCCATGGCCAGACTGGCGTTGCCGAAACCGAAATTACGGTTGGAGCGTGCGAAGACGGCTACTGGATCGCCCACCAGCCTGGAGAACGGGCGAGCTTCGGTGACCCAGCGGCTCTCGCTGTCGGCCTGAAAGAGGCTGTCCTCCATGCCGTGCTTAGGCCTCGGCCCGACTGGATCGCACTCCACGCAGCGGTCCTTTCCTCCGCGTCGGGCGCAATAGCGTTGGCCGGCTCTTCCGGTCAAGGCAAAACCACACTGGCGGCGCTGCTAAGCGCATCGGGCATGTCTACCATTGCCGATGACGTTGCTCTTGTCACCGCGCAGCCCCCGGCCCTTCGAGGACTGGCCTTCGCGTTTGCGGCCAAGCCGGGCAGTTGGGAGCTCCTTCGGACTCGGTTTCCGAACTTGGACCGCCTTCCTAAGTATCGGCGTCCGGATGGACGAACTGTGAAATACATCCAGCCTGTTCGATCGTCCGAACAGGCTGGCGCCATCACCGCCATCATTTTCCCGCGATATTCAATCATGACACCGTTGCGGATCACACACGTGCGAAAGCTTAATGCATTGGTGTCCCTGCTCAATGAGGCGATGAACGCCAGCCAATGGCTAACTGCGAAGGGCTTTGTCGCGTTGTCTACAATGATCAATGACGCGGTGGTGATCCGCATGGAATACGACGACGCCAATACCGGCGTAGAATGGATCAAGACGAACCTGATCAAGGCCGGTTGATGCGGGTCGGCAAAGCCCCCTCGCAAGCCGCACATTAGACGCGGCACTGGCTGCTCTGGCATTCGCCAACTGGTCCAACATTCATTGGAACCGCCGGCGCTACGTCATGCCACCATTGCAGATTTCGCGAGATTTGCGGGGCTAATCGACATCGGCGCATAAAGTCTGCCGTGAAGCAGGCAAGCAGCCGGACGGATAGCAAATAGATCATCAGCGCGATCAACTCGGGCGAACGCTTCGACCGGCACGTCTCGGCGACCAAAGGCCAGAACCCGCGCTTCAGCTCCCGCGCTGCGTTGCCTTCGGCATGGATGTCGCAGATTTCCTTGAGCTTCAGCGCCAGCGCGCGCGTATCGTTCGTACCAAACCTCGGCGAGCAAAAAGGACTACGCTGGATGATTCTTCACTTTCCAAATGCAGTGTATGATTTGCTCCGCGTATATTCAGAGCGATCTCAGGAGCGGCACGTGTTCTTCGTTCTTTCGAAGCTTTTAACAGCATTTCTCGTGATATCGAATCTGATTGGATTGACGGCATTCGCGGGGATCGTAGCCTTTGCCATGCGTCGGTTCAGAGCAGCGCGAATTCTTCTGATCATGTCGGCCGTACTTTTGCTGATCGTCGGCTGCTTCCCCGTTGGAAGTGCTGCGCTTCTCTTACTGGAGGACCGGTTCCCGCAACCCGCTATCCAGGACAATGTGACGGGCATTGTTGTCCTCGGCGGGGAAATCGACACTGATATCTCGACCGAACGCCAAACCATCACCTTGACCGATGCAGGCGAGCGGCTCACCAAGACGGCCGAGCTCAGCCTGCTCTACCCCAACGCGAGAATTCTCCTTTCAGGCGGGACGGCGAATTTACTGTCTGCCGAGGAGAAGTCGGAGGCCGCAGTCGCGCGCGACCTTCTCATCGAAATCGGTGTTCCGGAGAGACGGATCGAACTTGAAGAGCGCTCGCGAAACACCTGCGAGAATGCGGTCGAGAGCAAGGCTGTTGCACGTCCCAAGCCGGGGGAGTCGTGGCTGCTCGTCACATCCGCCTTTCACATGCCGAGGGCCGTCGCCTGCTTTCGCGCCACCGATTTTCCGGTCATCCCATACCCCGTAGGCTATCGGACTCGGCCGTCCGATGTGGGACGTCCGACACGTTCCGTCTCTATGGGTTTGTACCTCGCCGATCTGGCCGCTCATGAATGGATCGGACTGGTGGCCTACCACCTCGCAATGAGAACCGAGCTCTTTCCTTCGCCCGACAGGTAGTTTCCATCGGCAAACACAAGCTTCCTTGCAGCCAAGCGGTCAAGACCGGGGCGATGAAGCCGCAGGATACGAGCCAGGTGAGGGTGGACACCGCCCTCCAGCAAAAACCGTGACATTCCCGGTCGAAGCGCTCACCCATCGACCGGGAAGCGGCAAGTGAAGTTTGCGACGAAGACCGGCGTCACTGCGCCAAACCCTGCACCGCCTCGGCAAGTGGCGCTGATCAGACGTCAGCGCAATGAGCATGCCCTGCGAATGTACTCGGAACTCTATCTGGGCCCTAACATCCACGACTTCAGCCGCCGCATCGCCGGCGAGGAGGAACCGCTTCCGGAATCATCGCGATGCCGCTGCCCTTTCCGGGAGCTGGTTAGGATGGGCAGCTGATCGTGAGTCCGGTTGTCTGGACACGCCAAGCGCTCCGCGTCTGACCGCAGGGGCCATATGATCCTTCCACAGACTCTGCCATTCGAATAACACATGATCGTGATCGAACTCTCAGGTCCAGATCTACTCCTGCACTTCACCTAGCAAATGGTCTGTCTTGGGCCAGATTTATTACTCTAATACCAACGAATTATACTCCTTATGATCTCTTGTTTTATGATGGCTATCGTACATTGTTGCTATGAAAAATTTAGAGCTGGGCGGTCTTTAGCCAATGGGTTCCGCGGGGACAACCATATTAACTGTCTTGGGCACCAGGCCCGAGGCAATAAAACTTGCTCCTCTTGTCAAGGCGGCAGCTGCTGATCGGGCATTCGATATTCGGGTCTGCGTAACCGGACAGCACCGCTCCATGTTGGATCAGGTGCTCGATGTATTCGGCATCAAGCCTGACTACGATCTGAACTTGATGAAACCCGCGCAGAGCCTTGCCGAGGTTACGTCACGAATTGTTGTAGAGGTCGCGAATGTAATCCGGGAGGCGCGACCGGAGTGGGTTATCGTCCAAGGCGATACGACAACGGCGTTCGCGTCGAGCTTGGCCGCATTTTACGAAAAGGTCTCAATTGCGCATGTGGAGGCCGGGCTTCGCACATCCGACAAGTATTCTCCTTATCCTGAAGAAGCTAACCGGCGCTTCATCAGCACCATAGCGGACCTCCATTTCGCGCCCACCTCTCGGGCCCGCGCCAACCTGCTGCAGGAAGGCCATCCAGAGAGCTCGGTATTCGTGACCGGGAATAGCGTCATCGATGCGTTGGTGTGGGTGATCAATCTTATAAAGTCGAACAGCGTATTGCGGAAACAACTGGACGATCGATTCTCATTCTTGAAACCGCAAAGACGCCTCGTTTTGGTCACAGGGCATCGCCGCGAAAGTTTTGGCAGTCCTATCCGCAGGACGTGTGAAGCCCTCATCGACTTGGTTAGGGAATTGTCGGATGTCGAGATACTGTATCCAGTTCATCTGAATCCAAACGTGCAGGAGCCTGTCAAGGCCATTCTCGGGAGCGCACATCCGGAGTTGCTTGAACGAATACATCTGATAGCGCCCGTCGACTATGTCTCCTTCGTCTATCTGATGGCTAGGGCTCATCTCATCATTACTGACTCGGGCGGCGTTCAAGAGGAGGCTCCCTCGTTGGGTGTGCCAGTCCTGGTCACCCGGCAGCATACCGAGCGTCCGGAGGGCATCGAAGCAGGGTTTGCCAAGCTGATCGGCACCGACCGGACCCGAATTGTGGAAGAAGCTATCGGCGCACTGAGCACCAGCCGCCTTCCCACAATGACCATTCACAAAAGCCCGTACGGCGATGGCTTGGCCAGCGCTCGAATCCTTGAGAACCTGCGCGAACGGGTTGCAGGTACGACGAAGGCGCAGGCGGTTATCTGCTGACCTTATTCGGCTTCAGACATGCCGCGGGACGATGGAGAGGCTCCGATGCCAACCATTATGACTTTCGAAACAGGCCCGGAACTCTCATCCGCCGTTCTTGACGCGTATGCACGTTTGTTGCCGCTCTGCGCCTCCGGCTTGCAAGCGGCCGCCAATCCCGAAACCGCCCTCTTCGACCTACAGATCAGGGACCGCAGATCCGGTCAGCCCACCCGAGGGACAGAGAATATTACGAGCACGCTCATCTGCCTGATAGGTCTCGACAGAGCCGGTATCGCTCCCAATCAGATCGGACTGCCATCCGAAAAGGCGCTATCTGCGGCCCTCGACCGCATGGGCCGAGAGCAAGCGCTTGGTGCAACCGGCCTTGCCATCTGGGCGAACGCAGTCCTCGACGGTCTTGCATTGGGAGACCTTCTCGCTCGTATCGGTGTGTCATTGGATGACCGGCGGGAATGGGCCGACCGGCTAACCACGATGGAGGTCGCGTGGCTTGCCAGCGGCCTGCTTCATGAACTGGGGCGGGTGCGCAACGCCCGCATGTTCGATCTGGCTCGTTCGGCTGTTTCGGTATTGTCGTCCCGCTATGACGAGAACGCTCGTTTGGTCAGCCACGCCAGTGCCGCGGCCCCGCTCCGACATCGACTGCGTCGGCAACTTGCGAACTTCGCCGACCAAATTTACGCCGTCCAGGCCTTAGGCTTCGCAGCGGTCGTGCTCTGCGACGAGCGAGCCCTTCGGTTGGCGGAACGGATAGCCGGGCGGCTGACCGAGCTACAAGGCAGCCGGGGCCAGTGGTGGTGGCACTACGACGTGTCCTCGGGACGGGTTGCGGAAGGCTATCCAGTCTATTCGGTTCATCAGCATGCGATGGCGCCGATGGCGTTGACGATCCTGCGGGCGGCGGGTGGAGGGGATTATTCGCAAGCAATCGAACGTAGCCAACGCTGGATTCTCAAGAACGAGCTGGGTGTCAGCCTCATCGACGAGGAGGCGACTGCGATCTGGAGGAATATCGAACGGACCGAGCCCCCGATCGCATCCTTGGGCAACAAGCTGCTCGCGCTGGCCGGACGTTACCGCGGGAGCGAAGCCCCTTCCGCGGCACTATGCATCAACCACGAGATACGGCCCTATGAATGGGGATGGTGCCTCTATGCCGCCAGCCTCGATAAGGGCGGGAACAGGGGGAGGCACATAGTATGAACAGCTTTGACAATATTCCAGTTGTGGAATTTCTGAATACCCGTTTCCACGCCATACCTGCTGACGATGTTGTAAGTCTCGTCTTGCACTGGCAGGCCGAACCTGTTCGGCAAACGCACATCATAATCACTGCCAATGTTTCTCTTCTTGTGACGATGCGGACCGATTCGACGCTTTCGGCAGCTGTCGGGAAGGCGGATCTCGTCGTGACCGATGGAATGCCCTTGGTGTGGGCCAGTCGGTTGCTCGGCGCCCCGGTTCCCGAACGAGTGACCGGAATCGATCTAATGGAAGCGTTATTGGAGAGAGGGTCGACCGAAAGGCTGAGCGTGTATTTGCTCGGGACGACCCAGCAGCGACTGCAACGGTTCATGGAAGTCGTCGCGTCGAGATATCCAGGCATACGAATTGCAGGCGCGAGAAACGGCTTCTTCTCGAAGAACGAGTACGCTGACATCACAACAGAGATCAATAACAGCGGCGCAGATCTGCTCTTGGTGGCAATGCCCGCGCCGTTCAAGGAGATCTGGTGCGAGGAACAGCGCTCCGCCTTGCAGATCCCGGCTGTCTTGGGCGTGGGCGGAGCGTTCGACGTCGTCGCCGGGTTTCTGCCCCGGGCGCCGGTCCTCCTACAGAATGCCGGACTCGAATGGGCCTGGCGGCTTTGCTTGGAACCGCGGAAGCTGTGGAAGCGCAATCTTACAACGAATTCCCGTTTCATCGCCATCCTGGCGACTGACCTCGCTAGGCGGGCAACCCACCATTAGCAGAGTTGTATCATGACGGACGCTCAAAAAATCTTCGTGAAGAGGGCAGAAAGCAAACAGCCGGATAAGGCGAGTGGGACGATTGCCTTTGTGCAGAACTACTACTCGCCGCACCAACATGCCGTCTTTGAGCATCTGGCGCGCTCAGGCACGGACCTGACAGTCTATTATCTGCAGAGCCCGGAGGACGAGGGGCGAAGATGGGGCGGCGCCTGTCATAAGACCACGTACACAGTCGTCAGGTGTCCCAGTTTTGCCGTCGGTCCATTCGTCTTCTTTTGGCTTCGACCGGAACCGCAGACCGTCGTCCTATTGGATAACAATCCAACGAACCTTTGCATGATCTTTTGGGCCTTCGTTCTAAAATTGGAAGGAAAGCGTTTATTGCTTTGGGAAAAGCACATTCCAGATCATTTCAAGCCACGCGTCAAACAACTCTATCAGCGAATTTGTTCAAAGATATTGTGTGCAATTTGCGACACAGCGATCGTTTTCTCCGACATGACCAAGGCATACCTGCGCAGCTTGCCGACCAACATCCCCACCAAGCGAATGATCTGTGTTGTGCCCGACGCCAGAGGCCCTCTGGTTCGCCGGAGCGGCCCGATCAGATCGTTCGGCTATATCGGAGCGGGCTCGAATCGAAAAAACGTGACGGCCCTCATCGAGGCATTCGTGGCACTGGGAGAAGCCGACGCGTCGCTTCACATGGCCGGAATGGCTCCGATGCCCGTCGGAACGGCAAAACGAATACGATGGTGGGGCTACGTTGACGGCGAACTGCGGGAGGAATTCTATCGCTCGATCGACGTGATGGTCCTTCCGTCATTGGCAGACCCGTGGGGACTGGTGGTCAATGAGGCCCTGCAACGCGGATGCCTGTGTGCAGTCAGCACAGCGTGCGGCAGCGCAGAATTAGCCCGATCGATCGATCCGCGTCTCGTCTTCGAGCCCAGAATTCGCGACATAGAAGACTGCCTGAGAACGCTTCTTTCCCTGTCACAGGCCGAAATAGCATCCCTTCGGGAAAAGTGCGAAGCCAGCATCGCCCCCTATACCATCGACAATGGGGCAAAGATCTTGAGCACGATAGTATCAGAGGAAAGAACGAACGAAAGAAGTAACGGCCGTCCTCATCCGTATCATGGGTAAGTTTATGCGTTATGAACATCCCCAAGCAGCACGTTGGTCGAAGGTCTCGGCGTTGACCTCAGATGATGGTCCGCGCCCGCTCCTCCTTGGTCCTATTGTGTCGTTCTTATCGGCCAACTGGCTTGGGCTTGCCCTTTGGGCCGTCATAGGCTTGTCCCTGACGGCAACCTACGTCATGCGTGCCGAACCGACGTATCGGTCGCGGGCGGTCATTATTCTCGATTACCGCTTACCAGGGTCTGACGGGCGAGTCCCCAGCGACTCTGCGGACTCCGCCTATATCGATACACAGATCAAGATTATCGAGTCGAATGACGTGCTTCTGAAGGTCGTTGATGAGCTCGCACTTGATAAAGATCCCGAATTCGTTTCTGTCAAATCCGGCCTCTCCTCCAATTTGGCTGCTTGGCGGTCGAGCCTTGAACGAATGATCTTCGCGGCACGGATGCCGCCGCAGGACACGACGTCAAGCGCGGAGGCGATACCTGCTGACGAACTTCGGCAGATCGCCGCCAGACAGCTTTGGTCCGCGATGCGGGCCAGCCGCGCCGGGCGATCGTACGTGGCCGAAATCGAAGTCACAGCAAACAGCTCTGAGAAGTCAGCGCGCATCGCGAATGCCATTGCGCGAACCTATGTGGATTATCAGTGGAAATTCAGGATGGAGGCGACCGAGCGGGAGAGTGCGCCCCTAGCCCGTATCTTGACGCCGGCAAGTCCGCTCGTGGAGCGCACCGGCATGAAGACGCCTGTCCTGCTGGCGCTCGGCCTCTTTGCCGGATTGGGGTTCGGAATCTGCATCGCCGCCGCCCGTGTCGCGATGAAGCGTACGGTTGGGGGAAGGAGCGATCTCGAGGACGAACTTGCCATCCGATGCTTGGGACTCGTTCCATCGGTGCGCGCGTTGAGGCCTAATCCGTTCTCGCAGCTCTTGCCCCGATGGTTGCGAGCGTCCTCCAGGAAGCCCCTATCGTCCTCCGCACTGTCTTATGCGGCGGACTTCCCGACCTCGCTATTTTGCGAGACGCTTCGCTTACTCAGGTCCCAGTTGGTGGTTGCAGCCAGCGGGCACCGGGCTATCGTCGTCGGCGTTGTGTCTGCGTGTGGATCCGAAGGTCGTTCGACGCTGATCGCCAATTTCGCTCAGCTTCTCGCTCGCGCGGGGGAGAAGGTCCTGCTCGTCGATGCTGATTTTCAGACCCGGCATCTCACCGAGACGCTTGCTTCCCTGACATTCCTGTCGTCAGATGGGGCGGACGCTGACGCCGAGATCTCCGAAGTCCGGTGCGTTCCCGGCATCGCCCTGAAATTCGCTCCTCTGCTCGGGTCAGCTGTGGACGAGAAGTTCATGAGCCGACAGGATTGGGTCGGCCGCATAATCGCAACTCATCGTAAGGAGTTCGACTGGATTTGCGTGGACATGCCGTCATTGGCCAGATGCGGAGATGCCCTGGCGATAGTCAATTTCTTGGATCATCTCGTGATTTTGGCAGAGTGGAACAAGACTGACAGGTCTGCTCTCGGTTTAACGTTGAAGATGCTCGAGCCGCAGCGGCCGAAGGTCCTCGGAGTCGTGCTGAACAAGGTTGCCCGGCGGAAGATGACGCTGATGGAATGACGGCAAAGTGTGGATTTGTGCGCCCGACCTGGCCCGGGCTGTGGTTCAAACGCTGGTAGCTCAGCATTTTCCAAGAGCTAGCGCGGGCAGAGGCGGTGCGGCAGAAGCGGTGGAGGGAGTGTGATTATGGCTCGTCTTAACGTGCCAGGCGCGGCGCAAAATGGCGCACTGGCGCTGGTGCTCCTGTTCTCGGCGGGAGCCACAGCCGGCAAAGCCTCGGATGAATATACGCTAGGCTCCCAGGATAGACTCAGGATCAGCTTGACGGAGATCTCTTCGTCGAGCGGCGAGATCCGACCTCGGTTGGATGGCGAATTCACGGTGGACGCGGCAGGCGACGTTGCGATACCGCTCCTTGGCAACATCAAAGCGGCCGGGATGAGCGCTTCCGAATTCGCAACCTCGATCGCATCGCAGTTTCAAGCGAAGGTGCGGCTGGTCAATCCTCCCGTAACGGCCGTCGAAATAGTGCAACATCGTCCATTCTACATCACCGGTGCGGTCGAGAAACCGGGAGAGTATCCCTTCAGGCCAGGCATGAGAGTGATCCATGCGCTCAGCGTGGCAGGTGGCATAGCAAGGGGCGCTGCGTTAGGGGAGACCCGTTTCGAACGCGATATGATTCAGGCCAACGGCGAACTGAATGTCTTGAGGGCGCAAAGGGACAGGCTCGAGGCTAGACGCGCCCGGCTGGAAGCGACAATCGGGGGCAAAGATAAAGTCGAATTTCCCGCGAGACTGAGATTGCGCGCAAGCGAGCCGACTGTCCAAGATGTCATTATGCGGGAGCAGCTTGTTTTTGATCAGCGGCGCAAGACACGCGCTCTCGAGTTAGGTAACTACAACGAACAGCTTTCACTGCTCCGCGGGCAGATGCGTACTTTGCAGAACCAGATCGAGACCCAGAACGCGCAGAGCAACAGCGTAGACCGCGAACTTGTCCAGGTGCGGAAGCTCGAATCCCGGGGCTTGGCTCCTTCCGCACGTGTATATGCGCTTGAGCGGACGGCCCTGGCCGCCGACAGCAAGCGCAAAGAGGTCCAGACCGAAATGCTCAAGGTTAGCGAGCGCGTTGCGAGCACTGAGGCCTCAATAAGGCGACTGCAGGACACGGACGGCCGTGAGTTGCTTGCCGAGCTTAACGGCGTGGACGGCGAACTCGAGAACGTGATAGGCAAGCTTGGCACCGCCGAGGACTTGATCCAGCAATTGCAGATAGACGGAGCGCCTGCTGCAAGTCACAACGAAGAGATCGAGGTTACGTATTCGCTCCTCAGGGAGCGGGACGGACAGTTGGTCGAGGAGGTGACGGCCGAAACGAGCCCGGTCAGACCGGGAGACGTGATCAAGGTCTCACGCCGCACGACAGGCTCGCTTTTGGACCGGACCCTCAGCAGCGCCCCGGCGGTAACGGGTTACCAATGAGCCCCGAGGACCGTAGCGATCCCGGCGTCGAAATCCCAAACCTGCAAGCGCCAACGGCCACGCAGGGACTTGCAAGCAATAAGGTGCGCGCCACCGCTATACGGGGTGCCGCGTGGTCCTTGGTGCAAATCTGCGCTGAGCGGGCCACCCAAGCCAGCGTCTTCTTGATCACGGCTAGACTGCTCGGCCCGACCGACTTCGGCATGGCGGCCATGGCCGTTGCTCCCGCGCTGATTGCGAATCATACATTGCAGGGCGTCACGCAGACCGTCATACAGCGGGAGGATGCCGGGCCAGGCTATCTGAGCGCGTGTTTTGTCTGCGCAATCGGTAGCAGCCTGCTGATGGCGATGCTCATCGTCGCAGCCGCACCGATCCTATCATCCGCCCTCGGCAATCCCTTGGTTGGCGATCTGATGCGGGCTTCGGCGCTTGCTCCAGCACTGACCGGGATCGGACTGGTCCCAGAAGGGCTGCTCGCTAGACAATTTGCCTTTTCGGTGCTGGCGATCCGGCGCCCCTTGGCAATCCTCACGGGGGGTGCGCTGTCGATCGCCCTTGCCTATTTCGGCGGCGGAGCCTGGAGCATCATTGCGCAGACCATTCTCGCGGCGGCGACGGGGTCCCTCGTGTGCCTGGTGGCCCTGCCCGCCGTTCCGAGATCCCGGTTTTCCAAGTCGGACTGGCAAAACGCTTCCTCGAGCGTCGCCAAGCTGATGGGTCGGCTTGTGCTCGATGCCTCAGGCCAACGCCTGCCGGAAGTCACGCTAGGGCTCCTTGCAGGACCCGCTGCTGCGGGCATTTTCCGCTCGGCGAAGGCGCTCCTCGATCTGGTGACGAGCGTGCTGTTCTATCCGATTTCGGCAGGCCTCCTTCCCATATTCGCCCGCATATCAGGCGACTCCCAAAAGCTCGAGAGCTTCATACTGAATATCTCGCTCGCAAGCGTCGTACTGTTCTGCGTCCCGGCGTTCGGATTTTCCATTTTCTCGGCCCAGATCGTCCGGATTGCCTTGGGATCTGCCTGGATCCAGGTGGCCGACATCATGATGATTTTCGCGCTGGCGCTGCCCGTCCTGGCCCTCGTCGCTTCCGTGCCTTCCTTCATGATCGCCACCCAGCAAGCCGGAACGCTGCTTCAGTGTTCTGCGGTCCAGTTGCTGGCGGGCATGGCCTTAGTTGCAATCGGGGCATTGTGGGATGTCGTGCTGGCATCCTTCGGGTTTGTGCTCTCTATATGCCTGGGGGCTGGCATGCTTTGGTCGCGGTCTCTTGCCCGATCCGCTCGCGTCGACGCGCAGCTGATCCGCGAGGCGATCGCCCTTGTGGCCATAGTGGAGGTGTCGCTTGCAGTGCTCTTTCTGTTTCGGCGCGCGCTCGTCTCCGACTGGTTCAGCGTGACCTCATTCGCGACATCGCTTGCACTGTACATCGGGATCGTCGCCGTGTTCTTTCCCCGGCTTGTCGCTAGCACTTTGCAAGCGCTGCCGCCGCGCTGGCGCGGCCTGCCGAAATGACTGAGAACCGGTTGAGACGATCGAACGCGCTCCGGAGGCTTCGCCCGGTCTTCTCAACCAGTCTCACCCCTCGCAAGTGGGGACTAGCCAGCACCGAGATCGTCCTTCAGTTCAATCGAGAATCGCATTTCGAGTGGCGTGCAGAAGGCCACTCGGGTTTGTCGCCGTCGGCATGTATCCCTCACCCAGAGACCAGATGATTGCCCCACCCAGGCCATTCTGTCGGGCGAATTGCCCCTTGGCCGCGATAGAACGCTCGTCCTCGTATGAAACGAACGTGCATCCGAACGGGCCGATCGCCTTCGATGGAGACAGGTACGGCGCCTGAGCCGTTGTGTCGTACTCGGCGTAGTTAGGGTCGTAATAGTACGTCATGATATTCTTATAGCTCATGTCCTGATCGCCGGCGATCACTTGCGCGGTTCCAGCAGCCTGGCGCGGAGCCGAAACCGGCGTGTTCCAGCAGCTCCCGTAGAATGCCACGCCGAGACCAAGCTTCCCGGCGGGGATGCCCACTTGGATGTAAGCCTTGATGCTGCTGGCGACCGAAGTCGGAGTGCTGTTGGAGTCGCCGTAAAGCGGTGAATTGTGCCACGACAGCCAACCCTCCCAGTTATCAGCCATATCGTATGTCATCACGTTCAGCCGGTCGAAGATTGGCTCGATTTGCATCAAGAATCGAGCCTCCTGATTTTCAATGGAAGAATTCGAATTCTTCCAGCTCAGGTCGATCGTTAACAATTTGTCAGGCATCTGATCGCGAAGCGCCTTTGCCAAGGCCGTCAGGTTTGCCTGGTCCATTGACTCTATAGGCTCCCAATCGATGTCGAGACCGTCGTAATTCCACCGCCTCACCAGATCCACGAGATTGGTCACGAAGCGTTGCCTGTTGGCGTCGTTTGAGGCTTCGCGCATTCGGTCGACCAGTCCGCCCCCGCCAACTGCGAGGAGCGCCTTTCGACCCGCTGCGTGCGCCCGCATAACGACCTCCTGCGCGACTCGGGGACCAGTCATCGAGTCCATGAAGAAACTCGTATCAAGCGATCCATCATTTTCCGGAACCACCGAGAACATCACCACGTGAGTGAGGGAAGAAAAATCAATAAGTTCTGGCGGATAAAATTCATATTCCCAGCCCGGATAGAAGCCAGCCAACCACCTCTCTTGAGAGACGGCGGGATTGCTGAGCGCTTGCAACGCAACAAGCGGAGCAGCGGCGAAAAGACTGGCTAGACGTCTGAGCATGCAGATCTCCATGGTTAAAACGGGCAACTGGAAATAGGAATGGCAAACAGACGCTCATGGCTATGTCGAGACGACGGAACAACGTTGCTGCGTCTCGTTGTCGTTTGACATTGGATCATCAGTGATTCTCCGCTGCATAAGACAAACTATATCTGATTGTGTCGTCTCGCTTATTTTCAGTATCGCGAGAGCCCGCAAAATGCACGAATCTTTCTCTTCGCTGCTAATCGTGTCGTTAGCATTACGTCTTCAGTCAAGTTCAGCTCGTCTCTCATCACTGCCAAGGTCCATTCTCCAATCACCTGAGGGCCATACTCACCGTCGTCAACATAGGATTTTGCGACAAGGAGCGTGTTGTCGCTGGCAGAGCGAACTTCTAGGCGTGGGCCACGTAGGATATGGTTGATGACAGGCACGCTACAGGCATAGCGGAGGTGCAACGCCGGAGAGGTCGCAGTGTTGGTCTCAATTCCGGGCCACCCGCAAATACCCTGATGCACTGATCGGAAAATGGCACATGCAGCCCGCTTTGTTCAGCAGTGCCTTCGGGAAGAAGGATATGTCCGGCTAAACACCCGCGGCGCCAGCATCAGTCGGCGATGATGCAGAGCGCGCTCTCCCGTCCGAAGGCGTCGCGCGCCCGCACGGCATAGCGCACGCCCGATTGCGGCGATACATGCAAGTAGGCCGTCGAGATCAGAGGAACGGGATTGACCTTCTCGAAGATCTTTCCATCGGTGCTGGTCAAAACGTCGTAGAAAATGCCCGGACGGGCATCGCCTGCGGCCCAGAACAGCATCCGTTGCTGCAGCTCCCCAAGACCGCGGTAGCGCGTCGCCGTCAGCCCGGTCGGAGCGGACGGCGCCGCACCCGTGTCGGGGACCACCAGTATCTGCGTGAGGGATGGCAGCGGTACGTCAAGGTCGAGGCTGATCCGGCCCTCCTGCGCGTCGACGATGCTGATCGGGTGCAAAAGCGCCGGCTCCTGGGCTCGCCGCAATTCGGCAAACTGATCGGCGGTTGGCTCGCGCGGCGCACCGACCGGCTCCCACGGACCGCGTGGGTTGCTTTCGTCCCGCTGAGCCTCCCACACTTCCATGGGATTGGTAAACTCATTGTCGATGCGCAGCAGGCAAACGCCGTGACGACCCGGCTCTAATCCGTCGATTTCAAGCCGCACCGACGTGCGTCCGGACTGTGTGATTGCGTCGACGGAGTGGATCAGCGCGATTGAGGCGCCACTATCGGCGAGTTTTGTAGGCAGGATGGCCAGTCCGTCTCTATCCGGATCGAGTTTCGGATTTGCTGTCGCCTCGCAGAGTGTGTCGCCCAGCGTTGCCAGCAGTTCGAGCGACGTCAGGCCGGGCTTTTTGATCTGCTCGAAAGTCGGGGCGGCGTCCACGTCGGTCGCCAGCGTGCTAAGATCGGTCGTGTGCTCCCATTGCGCCCGCCGGAAATTTCGGGGTCCGAAATAAGAAAAGATCGTTCGCTGCCCCCAGCCGCCGATGAAGGCATGATCGTTGCTCAGAAAGGTAAAGTCGGCCGCCTTGGGCGCGATGATGCGGCGCTCGTGCTGCTCGATGATCTTGCCGATGATGGCGGCATAATAGGCCTTTCCGTGCCACGAGTGATGGTCGGACCAACCAAGCTGCGGATCGCATTCATCATTGACGATCGGCAATTCAGCAAGCCGCGGATGATGCTGCCTCAGATAGTCGACGACGAGCAGCGTGCGGTCGACGATGCCGTTGGTGTTGGGCGTCAGATCCTCGATGCTGCCATTGACGCCCTTTTCATGGATGGAAATGAAGTCGATCCGCGGCGGGCCGTCGTTGGTCAGGCAGCTCACGCCTTTATCGCAGTGCGCAACGATGGCGCGAAAGATCGGCGAGAGCGTGCGCGCCGTGCCGGGACCGCCCATCGGCAAGGCGCGATCGACGGCGTCGAGCCCGGCGACGCAGGCATCATAGTAGTTTGTGTAGCCCCTCTCACCGTAGGTCCACCAGCCGGAGTCCGCCTCATTGGTCGTCTCGAAAAACCAGCTGCGCAGCTCCCCTATGCCATAGCGCCCGGCATAACGTTCCGCCACCGCCGTGACCAGGTCGCGCCACGCCTTGACCTGGTCCATGTTCTCATAGTCGGTGAAGATGCCGGATGGATTGCCCATCAACTCGAAGAATGGTTTGAGCCGATGCTCGACCATCACGTCGACTGCTCGGTCGAGCAGCGACCAGTCGTATCTGGGGTTTTCAATGCCTCCGGTCACAGTCAGCAGGTTGAGCAGATAGTGAACGCGCAAATAGCGGACACCTTCATGCGGTACGCCGCCGAGATAGGCGACCATCTGGCGCATTTCCGGCTCCAGCAGCAGTTCTGCCGGAGAAAAGCCTGTGCCGCGCCAGAAGCGTTTGAAAGGACGGACCGGCTTGCTCACGTCAACATTTATCTTTGTGCGCTGGCGCATTCGCGCGATCTCCTTGGTTGATCGAAGAGGCTATTTGAATTTGGCGCGCATGGCGTCGATGCCTGGAATGACCCCGGTCAGGTGCTCATGCTTCGGGTCGAAGCGCTGGATAAGGCCGCGGCGATGCTTGCCGACGAGGATGGTGAAGATGTAGCTGCGGTGTCCGGGCGACGTGACCGTCGGATGATAACCGCGGTCGAGCAGGAACGTATCGCCGCTGCGGGTCATGAATGTCTCGACCGGCCCGTTCTCCTCATAGACGATCTGTCCACCGAAACCGGTCTCCGGCAGGAAACGGTAATGGTAGAGCTCTTCGTGACGACTTTCGACATCGCCGCACTCGGTGTCGTGCTTGTGGGGCGGGTAGCCTGACCAGCAACCATCGCCGGCGTAGAGTTCGCTCACCAGGAGATGACCACAGCGCCCGTTCTGGCGTTGGCCGAGCAGATGGGCTATGCGGCGCTGGCTATGCGTCTCCGAGGAGCCGACATTGACCGCGTCGACCTCTTGAGGCGTGACGCGGAAAGCTGCATAGCGCCTCTCGCAGATCCCACCGGCGACGGCGATCTCGACACTCTCGCTGATTGCCGTGACAACGACTTCCGCGTCGACGGGCGCATAAACGCAATCCGCGTCACCTGACCAGATGTCGGCGCGTTGGCCGACCGCTTCGAAGCGAATGCCGTCGACCTCGATGTCGACCCTGCCCGAGAGCACGACATAAAGGCTTTCATGCGCCGGCAGCCGTCTTCGCTCCTGACGGCCGGCAGAAAGCTTGAGAAGGTCGAAATAAATCAGCTCCAGGGTGGCCGACGATTGGTCGACGAGCGGACGGGCGCGGATCTCGCTACGGGAAATGAGTTCGGCCATTCAATACAACTCCGCAAGTGCGTGCTCGTCGAAGGGGGTGAGCTTCAAGGTTTCGGCGTGGTGGCAAGCGACGGAATGGCCATCCTTCTTGACCGGCCGCAGTGGCGGTACGTGGCTCTTGCAGAGGTCTGTGACGTAGCGGCAGCGGGGGTGGAACGGACAGCCTGAAGGAGGGTTCGCCGGATCCGCCACCTCGCCGGCAAGCCGGATGCGGCGGCCACGGCGGCGCACCCTTGGATCCGGGATCGGAACGGCCGAAAGAAGAGCCTCGGTATAAGGGTGGCGAGGGCTGACGAATATGGCGTCGGTTGGCGCCTTTTCCACGACTCTCCCCATGTACATGACCGCGACGTTGTCCGAGATGTGACGAACGACCGAAAGGTCATGCGCCACGAAGAGGTAGGTCAGCCCGAAACGCTCCTGCAGATCTTGCAACAGGTTGATGGTCTGCGCCTGAACGCTCACATCCAGAGCCGAGACAGCCTCGTCGGCGATCACCAGACGCGGTTCGGGCGCCAGCGCGCGGGCGATGCTGATGCGCTGCCTTTCTCCGCCGGAAAAGGCGTGCGGATAGCGGCGCATGAATTCGGGGCGAAGTCCGACGCTGCGCAAAAGTTCGGCGACCCTGTCCACCAGTTCCGAGCCCGTTGCGATGCCGTTCACCTTCAGCACCTCGCCGATGATGTCGATGACGCGCATGCGCGGGTTAAGCGAGGATTGCGGATCCTGGAAGACGACGCGGATATCGCGGTGGATCTCTTTCAGCCCCGGTCCGGACAATGTCGCAAGATCGATGGGCGCACCGCTGCGCCCGGTATAGGCGATCTCGCCTGCCGTCGGGCGGTAAACACGCAGGATGGTGCGTGCGAGCGTCGACTTTCCGCAACCGGATTCGCCGACGATGCCCAGCGTCTCGCCGCTATCGACGCTGAGAGATACGCCGTCGACGGCCCTGATGTGGCCGACGACACGCCGGAACGCACCTCGATGGATCGGGAAATGCATTTTGAGATTGCGCAATTCGAGCAGCGGATCCTGTCGCCGGGGTGCGTCAGCCGTCATCGGTTCTCTCCGTGCAGAAGGCAGCTTGCAACGTGGCCTTCGGAAACCGTAACCGGCTCGGGAAGCTTTCGATCGCAAAGCCCTGCCACCGCCATTCCGCAGCGCGGGTGAAAGCCACATCCTTGAGGGCGGTCTAAAGGCGAAGGCACCATGCCCTCGATGGTCGGGAGCCGCTTTGTCCCACCGGCATGCATACGCGGAACCGATTGCAGGAGCGCCCTAGTGTAGGGATGTGCCGGCGCGTGAAAGATGGTGTCGACGTCGCCGGTCTCGACGACTTTGCCCAGATACATGACGACCACCTCATCGGCGATCTCAGACACCACGCCGAGGTCGTGGGTGACAAACAGCACGGAAAGATTGAAGTCGGCCTGCAGCGTCGAAAGCAGGTCGAGGATGTTGGCCTGCGTCGTCACGTCAAGTGCCGTGGTCGGCTCGTCGGCGATCAAGAGCTTTGGGCGACAGGAAAGCGCAAGCGCAATACAGACGCGCTGGCGCATACCGCCGGAAAATTGGAAAGCGTAGCTCTCCATACGCTCCGTCGGGCGGGGGATGCCGACAAGCGCCAGCGTCTCGATCGCATGCTCTTTCGCTTCGCGTCGGCCCATGTTGAGATGCAGGCGAATGACTTCGATCATCTGATTGCCAATCGTGTGGACCGGCGAGAGTGCGGCCATCGGCTCCTGGCTGATCAGCGCGATCTGAGCGCCGCGGATCGCCCGCATGTCCTTGCCGCGTGGATCGAGCGCGACAATGTCCACCGGCGGCTTGCCGGCATCTGGCCTGTAGCGGATTGCGCCGGACACAACGCGCCCGCCGCGCGGAACCTGGTTCAGAATCGAGCGCCCGGTAATGCTTTTGCCGGAGCCGGATTCGCCCACGACGCACACCGTCCTGCCGCGCGGGATCGAGAAAGACACGCCGTCGACCGCCCGCACCAATCCCGCATTGCCGAAGAAATGGGTGTGGAGGTTGTCGACCTCGATCAGCAGGTCCGGCGCCACGCTCCGGTCGGGCTCTTTAGCGGGCATGCGTTTAGTACTCATAGGGGTCTGCAGCATCGCGTATTCCATCCCCAAGGAAGTTGAGCGCAAGGACCGTGATGATCACCGCCAGTCCGGGCAGGAACAGCCATGGCGCGGTAGAGACAGCGAGGATGTTTTGCGCCTCCTGCAGCAAGACACCCCAGCTCACCACCGGAGGTCTGAGCCCGATGCCCAGGAAAGAAAGCGCCGTCTCGGCCAGGATCATGGTGGGGATCGCCAGCGTCACCGAGGCGATGATATGGCTCATGAATGACGGCACCATGTGTCGCCAGATGATGCGCATCTTGGAACAGCCGTCGAGCCCTGCGGCGATCACGAAATCCTCAGACTTGAGCGACAGGAAGCGACCGCGCACCACGCGTGCCATGTCAGTCCAGCCGATCAGCGACAGGATGACGGTGATCCAGAGGTAGACAACGATCGGGTCGGTGCTGATCGGAACGGCCGCCGCCAGTCCCATCCACAGCGGGATCGTCGGTATCGACTTCAAAAGCTCGATGCCGCGCTGGATGACGTCATCCACCCAACCGCCGTAGAGACCAGATATGCCCCCTAAAAGAATGCCGAGGATCAGACTGATAGTCACGCCGATAAGGCCCACCGACATCGAGATACGGGTTCCATGGATGGTTCTGCTGAGCACGTCACGGCCGAGCCGGTCAGCACCAAAGAGGTAAAAAGGCTGGCCCGGTTCGAGCGGACCGATCAAGTGGCGGTTCGTCTCGAACAGGCCCCAGAGCCGGTAGGGCTCGCCCTTGACGAAAAAACCCACAGGAATGAGCGTGTTCGGATCGGGTTCGTAGATACGGCTGAGCGCAATCGGGTCGACCTTGGCAAAGTAGCCGTTCACATAAAGCATGTGGAACGCGCCGTTGGCGTCATAGCCTGCAAACCTGATCCGCTGCGGCGGGGCATAGGTGAAGCGTGGATCGTAAGCCTGCTCCGACATCGGCGCCAGGAACTCGGCAAAGGCGGCAACCAGATAGACCAGCACGATGACGGCGCCGGAAGCCAAAGCCACCCGGTGTTGGCAAAAGCGCCACCAGATCAACCGCCATTGCCCCGCCGAAGCGTTTGCGTTCTTGGCGGGCCGAATCTCGGGGATGGCCGTTGCCACAGTTTGATCGGCCATTGCGGTTGCCTCCTCTTTAACCGTTGCGGATCCGCGGATCGAGCCATGCAAGGAGCAGGTCGGAGATCAGCGTACCGATGAGGGTAAGGATGCTCATGAGCAGAATGATGCTGCCGGCCAGATACATATCTTGGGCAAAGAGCGCGCTGAGCAGCAGCGGCCCGGTTGTCGGCAGGCTGAGCACAATTGACACCACGACCGCACCGGAGACGAGATGCGGCAACACCCAGCCGAGCGTTGAGACGAATGGATTGAGCGCCACGCGCACCGGATATTTCAAGAGGAGCCTGGTCTCGCTGAGACCGCGGGCGCGCGCCATGTCGACATAGGGCTTGTTGAGCTCGTCCAGCAGGTTTGCTCGCATGATGCGGATGAGGGCTGCCGTCGCGCCGGTGCCGAGCACGATGACGGGGATCCACATGTGCTTCATGAGATCCCAAAGCTTGCCCCAGCTCCAGGCGGCGTTCATGTATTCGGGTGAGAACAGTCCACCGATACTCAGCCCGAAATAGTGAGCGCTGAAATACATCAGCACCAGCGCCAGCAGGAAACTTGGAATGGCAAGACCGAGGAAGCCGAAGAAGGTGGCGATGTAGTCGCCCACGGAATATTGCCGCACAGCCGAATAGATGCCGATCGGGAATGCGACCGCCCACACGAAGATCAGTGTGACGAGCGAAACCACCATCGTCAGGTTCAGGCGCGACCAGATAAGCTCGCTGACCGGTTTGTTCCAGTCGAAGGACTGCCCGAAATCGCCGCGCAGCAAAATGCCGCTGATCCACTTCCAGTATTGGACGATCAAGGGCTGATCAAGCCCATAGCGCTCGCGCAGGCCCGCGAGCACCCCGGGATCGATGGTTTCGTTCTGCGACGCCAGCCGGGCGGTCAAAGCGGTCAGGAAATCGCCCGGCGGAAGCTGGATGATGATGAATGTGACGATCGAAATCACGAACATCATCGGGATCATGTAGAGCAGGCGTCTGATCATGAATCCGGCCATTTCCTCGCTCCTTGCCGTGTATGTGGGCAGATCTGCTGCGACACGAAACAAGGGCGGCGGCAGGACCTGTCGCCGCCCGGTTCGGAAGGTCAGTTTTCGTAGTAGAAGGTCTCGGGCTTCACCGGCCCGGGGATCATGTAGAAAGAGGTGCTCGGGATGACGTCGGGCACGTTGCGCATATTCTTCTTGACGATCCCGACGCGGTCGGGTTCGAGGTTGGTACCGATGATGTAGAATTGGTCGCGCGTAATGGCGAGCAGTTCCTTCATGGCCGCGAGCTGTTGCTCAAGTGTCGCGCTCTGCTGCACCTTCCGGTACAGATCCATCTGCTTCTTGGCTTCCTCGCTCGGCTCCTCGGCATTCGGATCGTTGGGGTTCTGGTAGTAAAGACCCCAGGCGGTAGCGAAGCTCGATTCATATTCATGCGGGAAGTACCATTTGGGATCGAGCAGTCCCAGAAAATCGTAGCCTCCGCCGCCGACCCAGCCGATGCCATCGTTCTCGTTGGTCTGGAGACGGGCGAAGATGAGCGAGCGCTCGGTCGGTCGCGGCTGCATATCGATGCCGACGGTCCTCCAGTAGCGCTGGATCAATTCGAGCGCGTCACTTTGGATCGGACTACCCGTCAGTACGTCTATGGCGAAGGTTACGCGCCTGCCGTCCGGTCCGAGTCTGTACCCTTCGGCGTCGCGAGTGGTCAGTCCCGCCTTGTCGAGATACCGGTTGGCAAGATTGACGTCGTACTTGAGGTACTGGGTCGCCATCTGCTCGTCATAGAGCGCGCTGCCCTCCCGCGGAGCGGCCTGGTATGGCTTCGATTGGCCGGCGTAGATGAGCTGGTTGAGCTCCTCGCGGTTGATCGCGTGGCTGAGACCGATGCGAAAGTTTTTGTCGGAGAAGACCTTGCGCAGCACCTTGTTCTTGTGGGTCTGGTTCAGCGTGATAAGCAAGGCGTTGGACCAAGCCGGCCGCGCGATGAAAAGCCTGTATCCGCCCTTTTCCTGGTTCTGAACGATGACCGGCCGGGCGTCCGTGGTCTCGATGAAACGGTTCTGCATGTCGATCTCGCCATTGATCGCCTTCAAAATGATCGCCTGGGTGTCTTCCATCACGTCGATGGTGACCTTGTCGAGATAGGGCAGCTGGTTGCCGGCGGTGTCGACCTTGGCATAGTAGGGGTTGCGCTCGGCCACGACCTGCGATGTGCCAACATAGGGGGCGGTCAGCATCCAGGCGTCGAGCACCGGGCGGCCGACGTCACGCCAGCGGCCTGGGAACGAGATCTTGTTGTTGAAGAGCTGCGCCCAGTCTGCCGCACCGGCCTGCTTGACCAGCGCGGCGATGCCTTCTGGATTGAAATCCTTGTGGAATTTCTTGAGGTAGTGCGCCGGCGAGGCGGCAAGGATATCGGCGCCGCGGATGGTGGCCATGTTCATCAGGAACAGGCCGTTGGGCGCCTTGAATTTGAACACGACCTTGTAGTCGCCAAGCTTTTCGACTTTGACGGGCTCGCCGCCTGCCGTCAGCCATGCCGGTGGCGAGGGCGTGATTTCCTTGTTGCGCAGGACATGCTCGTCCCAGAAGATCAGGTCGTCAGCGCTGAAGGGCTCGCCGTCCGACCAGCGGGTGCCTTCGCGCAGGGTGAACGTGTATTGCGTGGCGTCGGCATTTACCTCGAAGCTCTCGGCGATATCTGGAATGACCTGGGTCCATTCGGGGTTCCAGCGAACAAGCCGGGTATAGCCGATCGACCGCTCGATCTCGCTGTCACCGCCGCCGAAAGTGGCGGTGCGCCAGGTGCCGCCGTAGCTGCCAACCGACTGGAGCGGCGTGAGTACGAGGGGCTTTGCCGGCAGGCGCTTGTCAACCGGGGGCAATTTTCCCGCATCGACGAGCGCTTTCAGCTGCGGAGACTCCTGAAAAGCAACTGCAGCACCGGCCCAGCCGGCGCAAACAACAAGTGCGAGAACGGCAGCACGCACGGCTTGCCGTCGCAGATCTCGGACGAGCTTCATCATTTCCTCCCAATGTGAACCCGCAGACGTTTGTCGTTATCTCTAGTCCTTCTCCGTCGTTGATTTACGTTATCGTTACCGTAACTTTCTGTCAAATGGATTCTCTTCGCGCCTCAAATTGCCATATTTGCTTGGCTTTTACCTCATATATGTGCGATATCGTTACCATCAGTTTGCAGCGAGACGAGCATTTGACCCGGCCAAAGGATTTCGAATCGAAGATCACCATTGCCGACGTGGCCCGCGCGGCGGGCGTGTCGCCGATGACCGTTTCACGCGTGCTGAATGGCCATGGCGGCGCCAGTGCCGAAACCAGCGAGCGCGTTGTCTCGGCTGCCAGCGCGCTGAACTACCGGCCCAATCCTTTCGCACGCGGGCTGCGGTCCGATCGATCGAGAACCATTGGATTTCTGGTTCCAGACATTACCAACCCGTTCTTCCCCGAGATTATCCGCGGTGCGGAAGACGCGGCCAATGCCGCCGGCTACAATCTGCTGCTGTCGAACGTCGTGGAAAGCAGCAAGCGCGAGGCCGAGTTGATCGATGCGTTCCTGATGCATCGTGTCGATGGAATCATCGTGTGCAGCGCGCGCCTGCCAGACGCGGCGCTGCACAAGGCGCTCAGTCCACATCGCGCAGCGGTGCTTATCAACCGTGAGGCGCCGAAGGATGTCGCCGGTACCATAATGACCGACTATGAGCATGGCGCGTCCCAGGCGATCAACCACCTCGTGGCGCGTGGCCGGCGCAAGATTGCAATCATCGCCGGTCCTCGCAATTCCTATGGCGGTAAATGTCGCCTGATCGGCATCGGCAAGACATTGGCCGAACACGGGCTCCAGGCGCCCGAGCCAATCTACTGCGACCCAACGGTTGCCGGCGGGCGCATCGCAGCAGAAGAGCTGTTAGGCGCGAAGTCGGGCTTCGACGCCCTTGTCTGCTACAACGATCTCAACGCCATCGGCGCCATGAAGGCCTGCCGGGCGGCGGGCATCACCGTACCGCAGCAGATGGCTCTGGTCGGCTTCGACGACATACCGATTGCCGAGCTGATGTCTCCGGCCTTGACCACCCTGCGCGTGCACAAGCGCGAGATGGGCGAAGCGGCCGTAAGGCTTCTACTCAGCCGCATCGTCACGAAGAATAAGCAGCATGGGGTCGTAATTGAGCCGGAGCTCATGATCCGCGAGACGACCTGATCGACAGACAGGAGGAGTTTTCGATGAATGTGCAGAACCTGCAAGCTTTGACCTTACCGGATGAAAAGAAGGCGTGGTTTGTGCATGACCGCTTCGGTCTTTTCGTGCACTGGGGGCTCTACGCGCTGCCGGCGAGGCACGAATGGGTGAAAAGCCGCGAAGAGCTGAGCGACGCCGACTATCAGAACTATTTCGATCATTTCGATCCGGATCTTTACGATCCCCGCGACTGGGCCAGGCGCGCCCGCGCCGCAGGTATGAAATATGTCGTGCTGACCTCCAAACACCATGAAGGTTTCTGTCTCTGGGATACCAAGACGACCGACTACAAGGTGACCAATACGCCCTACGGACGAGATCTGCTCCTTCCGTTCGTGGAAGCATTTCGAGCCGAAGGACTGAAGATCGGCTTCTACTATTCGCTGATCGACTGGCACCATCCAGATTTTACGATCGACCCGCGTCATCCCCAGCGCAACCATCCCGATGCCGTGAAAATCAATGAAGCGCGCGACATTCGACGCTATGCTGCCGTCATGCGCGAGCAGGTCCGCGAACTGCTTACCGACTTCGGTCGGGTCGATGTCATGTGGTTCGATTTCTCCTACCCGCAGTGGAAGCAGGGCGACCTCGTCGGCAAAGGGCAGAAGGATTGGGAGAGCGAACCGCTGGTGCGCCTGGTGCGCGAACTCGCGCCGGATACGATCATCAACAACCGGCTCGATCTTGCCGACCTCGTGCCCGACATCGTAACGCCGGAGCAATATGTGCCTCGTGCCTGGCCTGAACGAGACGGCAAACGGATGACCTGGGAGGCGTGCCACACCTTCAGCGGCTCGTGGGGTTATCACCGAGACGAGGATAGTTGGAAAAGCCCGGAGCAGCTGATCCAGCTCCTGATCGGCAGTGTGGCGATGGGCGGTAACTTGCTGATGAACGTCGGGCCGACGGCGCGCGGCACGCTTGACCACCGCGCTAAGGCTGCGCTCAGCGCCTACGAAGAATGGATCGCGCTGCATGGGCGCAGCATCTATGGCTGCACGCAGTCTGAATTCTCCGCGCCGCTCGACTGCAGGCTGACGCAGAATGGCAGTCGGCTCTACATCCACCTCTTCAACTGGCCGTTCCGGCACCTGCATTTCGACGCGCTGGCGGGCAAGATCGAGTATGCCCAGTTTTTGCATGACGGCAGCGAGGTCGCCTGGCTCAAGCCATCCGGCAATACCCTTTGGAAGAACAGCCAGTTCCCCGTCGGCGAAGATGCCGTCAGCTTCGTGTTGCCGGTACGCAGGCCGTCGGTCACGGTGCCGGTCATTGAAGTTTTCCTGAAGACGTGAGGCTGTCGAGGTCGGGCCAAATGATCGAGTGGGGTCCATCGCGTCCCCCAAGGCGTTATAAACTCACCCGGCGGGAATGTCCTGAACGTGCCCCCGTCTCCAGCCGCTTCAGTTCCACGTGTGCAGGCACGTCTTCCAGGAACCGTCGCTTTGTTTTCGCAAGATCGTGACGATCGTGCCCTCGTAGCGTATCGCCTTCCCGTCTGCTCCCAAACCAGACGCCCACCACCTGCCGCTGGAATAGGCGATGTCACCCGCATCATGGGCATCAAGCAATTCTATGCCGTGGCCTTTGACCCCGGCCGAGATCATTCCGGCCCAGAAATCGGCGATTGCCGTGCGGCCTTTTACGATTGCATGTGTGTGCGGCAGCACGGTTCCGTCTTCGGTGTATAGAGCCGCTATCGAAGCTGAATCTCCGCTGTTGAAAGCTGCATTCCAGCGGTCGTTAGCGTCCTTGACTATCCCGCGGATATTCGACTCCGGCATGGTCACCTCCCTGCTGTGGGCTAAGCTGCTCCTGCGGTGTGTCCGCTTAGCAATTGCGCGTTCTTAAGGTCTGGCAGTGCCGTACCCTCTGTGAAACTTTCACAAATTTTGGCAAGCTGTTCACGCGCGGAACCTTCGTTGTCAATCCGGGCAAGGCTCGTTGCTGCCCTCAGTTCCCAAAAGCGTGCGCCCTGTGCTCGGGCAGTGGCCAGCGACTCGCCGAAGCGCTCCGCAGCCATCGTTTTCCGTTCGGGATCGATTTGCAGCATGGCCTCTCCCTGAAGACGGAAACCTCGGCCGCGAACCAACGCTCATTGGTACGTTCGATGACCTGCTGTGCTTCCACAAGGAGGGCAAGGGCCGCACCCGGATGTCCGGCTTTAATGTCGCTTGAACCGCCGAGAAGTACGGCGACATGTACTTCGCCCCGGTGCGACGCCACTCTTCGATAC
Source organism: Rhizobium sp. 007 (assembly GCF_015353075.1). NCBI lineage: Bacteria > Pseudomonadati > Pseudomonadota > Alphaproteobacteria > Hyphomicrobiales > Rhizobiaceae > Rhizobium > Rhizobium sp. 007. The sequence continues at coordinate 2,222,312 of NZ_CP064188.1, forward strand.
CCCTCAACAAATCGGATCTGCCACGATCTGTTTCGCCCTCCTCGGCAATTGCCCAGGCCTGCAGGATCATTGCTCCTGCTTGCCAAAAGCGAAATCCGGCCTCTTCTGATATTTCCAGGAGTTCACAGGCCCGACTTTTCACAGCCTCCCGATTGCCGAGTATCTGATGGACAACGCCACCGAAAAACAAAGGCAGAGCGAGACTGTTGCGGTGTCCTAAGCTTCTCGCTTCCCGCACCGCTTCATCATTGGCCGCAATCGCCTGATCGGGCAAACCAAGCGGCAATAGAGTGCGGGCAAGATAATCGAGACAGACGACGCGGGGGTCAAAGGCATACACGAATGCTTCAGACCGATGTTCCTGCGGGTCATAAAGTGACAGCGCTTCCTTCAAATGGGCGCGAGCACGCAAAAATTCGCCTGCGGGAAGCGCGCTGACACCCGCTGCCCGATGGGCGAAGAAAGACAGGCCCCGGTCATTGTTGTGACCGGCCAGCTCCAGCAGCTTGTCGGCGGCGCGACGTGCCTCAGCAAGCTCGGCCGCATAGAGATGGTAGAGGCAGAGGCCGTAGAGAACCGGGAACAGCTGGCGCACCTCACCAAGCTCATCGCACAGCTCGTGGGCCCGCAGGTACGCCGCTCCTGTTTCCGGCGCGGCAAAGCCATGCGCTGCCACTTGCGCGCTGCCGAGCGCTACCTGAATCGCTAGTTCTCGCCGCGATCGCTCCTGGGAAGGCGGCAGAGCCGCCAATCCGTTCAGGGCATTTTGGAACCGAACAAGCGCTTCCGATATCGAGGAGCGCGAAAGCGCACGCCGACCGGCCAATTCGTTATACTCGACGGCCTTGTCTAAAAGAGAGGCCTGGTTGAAATGATGCGCAAGCAACTCAGGCTCAGCTTCCACCTTTTCAGGAAAGCTTTCCTCCATGATGTGCGCAATTCGCGCGTGTAACTGTTGGCGTCGGCTTAATAAAAGGCTCCCGTAAGCGGCATCTTGAACCAATGCGTGTTTGAAGGCGTAGCTGACATCGCCGCCTCCACCACGGCGGAATACCAGGCCTGCAGCCACAAGCTGGTCAGTCGCCCTCTCCAGCTCGGGTTCTGCCAGCCCAGCGGCAGCAGCCAGCAATTCGTGACTGCCAGCGGAGGCAAGGGGCCCGACAGTTTGTAATCGTCGCCTGTGTCGCTAAGCATGCCTGATTCCAAGATGACCTTGGTCAATTCCTCGATGAAAAGCGGCACGCCCTCGGTTTTTGAATGAATTTGGTCGAGAACCGAGGGTGGAAGACGCTTTCCTCCTGTCATGACCATGATAATCGAGGCCGCCTGCGGGATCGAGATGGGTGGAAAAGCCAGTAGAACCCACCAGGTCGACGAACATCACTGTCAGCTGGCGTCTTTCCGCCTCCCGGGGACGCGCGGACAATGGTTGGTGGCGAGGAGGAACGGCGGTCAAATCCGCCTCACGACGCAGACGCGAGGCCCCTTGGCCGTCATCAAGTCCAGCAATTGCTTCGAGTATTTTCTTTCTGTGCGCGAGGGCGGCCACCCCGATCTCTTTAAGGTCGTCGGAGGTCAGCTTTGGCAGCATCTCCGCGTCAATCGCATTGATCTCGAAGGCCGAGGCATACTGCCCGCATCCCAAGCTCTCCAGCCAGGAAGAAATAATCATCGGGGTCCCCTCCCAAGACGACCCTCAAGAAAACACTATACCGCATCCACCGGGAAAAAGCATTCGCCATGCAGTGTATACCGACAGTACCGGAGGGGGGTTTAACCACTGGATAGCCGAATCTGATTGGGCGATGCCGGCCCCCTTCCAGCTTGCTCAGATGAACGGATGCAGCCAGCCCCCGCAGGGTGTGGGCGCAAGATTTCCAGCGGCTTATGACGCAAAAATTTCCGTCTCATCACCGCGGTAGCTCGCGGCCCTGCTTTGCGGCAAGCGTCCGCTTGCGCAATGAAAAGCCCGGCGCGGGAGGAGGTGCGCCGGGCTTCGATAATGACTGGCAGCTTGGGAGGAGGAGCGCTGCCCGTCGGACCGAAGCGGCTCGGGAGGAGGGTGAATCGCTTCGGATCATCAGAAGGTAATGCTGCAACGCAGCAAATTCAAGCCCGTATATCGATGTTTCCTACCTTAAACGTCAAACAGCAAAAGGGCCGGGCGAGCCCGGCCCTCCGACCATTCGCTCTGGATCGGACTCGAGCCCGGATGCCGAAGGGACCGCCGTCAGCCTCTTGCGGATAAGCGCTTTCGGAAGGTCGACGATCCGTGGAGCGAAGTTCGGCACCAGATTCAAGAGCCACTTGCCGATGGTGACCCGTTGTCGACGTCCCTCCTGCGACGGCGGCTTCCATTGGCGACGCGGCATGTGGTGTGCCACCACCAGCTCGCCTTCGTTCGCCTGCCTGAAGAAATACTGCTTTTCTTTCCTATTTCCCGCTCTAGCGCCAAAAGCCGCCGGTCTTTCCTTGATCATCGGTGGCTTCGGCCTGTTTGTCGCGCCGGCCGTCTTGCCGCACTACCTGGGCGCGTCCTGTATACCTGAAAAATTCACGGCGCTCTCCGCGCGCCTAACCCTGGGGAGTCCCCCAGACCCCCCAGCCTACCGGCAAAATCGCGGCGTACCCCAGGGGGCTTTCTGCCCCCTGCCCCCGAGGATAATTCGAAAAGGGTTAGGATGAGGGTTCGGTGATGATGTCGAGGATCAGGGCCGCCAGCGGCGCTTCGGAGCCCGCAAAGCTCTCGATCATGGCATCGAGGACGCGATCGCGGTCAAGCGCCTCTTCATTGAAGGGAAGGCCAACGTGCTCGGCCAGGACCGCGAGCAACGTCAGCTGCGTGCGGCCGTTGCCTTCGCGGAAAGGATGGACCGCGTTGATCTCGGCTAGCAGATGTGCGGCTTGGGCCGCGAATTCGGCGGGCGCCAGGCCTTCGAAATAATTGGCATTCGCCAAGAACTGAAACGCCTGGCCCAGCTGGGCGTGGATGTGCTCGGGGTAGCAGAACCAGTTGCCGCCCTTCCCGATCCGGATCGTGCGGATCTCGCCGGCCCAATCGTAAACATCCTGGAAGAGGTGGTGATGAAGCGCCAGATAATGCGCGACGTCGAGATTTCCGGCCGGCCAGGCTTCGTCGGAGCGAATGACGAACATGGCGGTCTCGAACTCGTCCAGCTCGTCCTGGTCAGTCAGATCCAGCTTGTTGCGGAGCACAGTCGTGCCCGGATAACAGAGGGGATCGGATTCGGCGGTATAGACCAATGCTTAGGCGGACTTGCGAGCGAACTGCGCGCGGATAGCCTGGCGGCGTTCCTCGGCCGGCTGGTCCTTGGTCTGGGCGAGGATCTTGCGCATGCGCGGGCTGAGCACGAGACCTTCAACGGCACTGATCTTCTCGGCACGCGCCTGCGAAAGGCGGCCGGTCTTGGCGTTGCGGTTTAGTTTGGGCGTTTTGAGAGTGTTCATGAATCAGAACCTATCACGTCCTTATGGCAGGCGCCAAAAGGATTCCGCTTGGCAAGCCTCGGCCGGCGTGATTCACTGCGGGCACGGTACAGGCTGGGAAGCCGATGACCGTAAAGGGTTAGGATGCCATCATGGAAAAGTGGTGGCATCCGCCATTCAGGCGCGCTTCAAACGCGTTTAGCCTTCCCAGCCGACCTGTCTCCCGTTTTCCAGGTAAAACCTCTTAAAAAACGCCCCTAACCCTTTTCGAAATATCCTCGGCGGTGTGGGGGCAGACAGCCCCCACGGTACATTCGGCATTATGAGAAATGCGTTCGGTGTTTGCACGAGCCCGGGATCTCGATCTCGACCTGGTCGACCCGATCCTGGTTGGGCTGACTACCTTGTAGCGGCCGATCAGGGGGAAGGTTTCGGTCGCGCGCCGGTGTCCCGGCCCTCACGGCCACCCTTGAGGTTGGTGATGCGGATATTTGTCGCCGGCAGCCGCGAGGGCGCGTTCCAGATCCTCGTACTACTTGCCGCCAAGTTCGCGCCGGCAGAACTTGAGGGGGCGGAATGCTCGGCTTGAGGCCGTTGGCCTCGTCGATGCGGAAGCGCCGTGTGGCACCTCTCGGCGCGCCTTGGCAACAGACTTCGATTGATATACTAGTATGCACACGAAGTCATATTCAGGCAGTCCATGCGGCAGGCGTCCAGTTCCGAAGCGATCGATTTTCCGGCTCTTTTGGAAAGACCGGCGAAGCTTCGCCGCGTAACGGCGGCGGATGCGATTTTCGAGAGCCTTCATGCCGACATCGTTTCGCTGCGCATGCCGCCAGGAATTGCGCTTCACGAAAAGCGCGTCGCCGAGGAATTCGGCGTCAGCCGCACGCCGGTGCGTGAAGCGCTGCTTCGTCTTGCCGAAGGCGGGCTCGTCGAGATTTATCCGCAGTCCGGCACCGTCGTTTCGCGTATCCCCGTATCGGCAATCCCGGAAGCGGTTGTCGTTCGCAAAGCACTGGAAGGCACGACCGTCGAGAGTGCCGCCAGAATGGCCAAGCCGCACCACATTGCCCGGCTCGATGCCATCATCTCCCGGCAGGAAGCGCTTGCCGCCCTCGGCGACGTGTCGAGCTTCCATGAAGAAGACGAGGCCTTTCACGAGGTGATAACCCAGATCGCCGGCTATCCCGGTATCTGGACCATCCTGAAAACGGTCAAGGTGCAGATCGACCGAGCCCGGCGGCTGACGCTTCCAGCCTTGGGCCGCATGGATAATGTGGTTCCCGAACACTGTGCTATCCGCGATGCGATCGCAGCCCACGATGCGGAAGCCGCCCGCAACGCCATGCTTCACCATCTGAGCGCCGTCATCCCCGATGTCGCGGAGCTTCGAACACGTTATCCCGATTATTTCTGCTGAAGCAGCCGGCAGAATCCATAAGCAACGAGACAGCAAGGAGGAAACAGATGCGGCAAGGTTGGAGATGGTTTGGGCCCGAGGCTCCCGTCACCCTGGACGATGTACGCCAGACGGGCGCGACGAACATCGTTTCCTCGCTGCATCAGGTTCCGATCGGCCGCGCCTGGACGCAAAGCGAAGTCAGCGAACGCAAGGCCATGATCGAAACCACGCCGCCCGGCCGCTCGTCCCTCACCTGGTCCGTCGTCGAGAGCATTCCGATCCCTGATGCAGTCAAGCGCAAGGGCGGCCAGGCCAAGGCCGAAATCGAGGCTTGGATTGCAAGCCTCGAAGCCGTCGCCGCCTGCGGGATCCCGATCATCTGCTACAACTTCATGCCCGTAGTCGACTGGACACGCACCGAGCTCGATTACGAGATATCGACGGGCGCGACCGCCATGCGCTTCGACCACGAACGCTTTGCTGCCTTCGACCTCTTCGTGCTGCAGCGTCCAGGCGCCGAAAAGGAATATTCAGCGGACGACCGGAAACGCGCCCGCGAGGTCTACGAGGCTATGCCGGAAGCCGAGATCGCCGAGGTCACCCGTATCATAACCTCAGCCCTGCCCGGCTCGACAACCGAGCCTTTGACCATTCCCGGCTTCCGCGAAAAGCTTGCCGCCTATGCCGGCATCGACGCCGAAAAGCTCCGCCAGCACCTCATCGAATTCCTTCAGGCCGTCACACCTGCCGCCGAAGCGCGCGGCGTCAAGCTGACGCTCCATCCGGACGATCCGCCGCGTTCGCTCTTCGGCCTGCCGCGCATTGCCTCGACGGCAGATGACTACGCTGCCCTTTTCGAGGCCGTACCATCAAAGGCCAACGGCATGTGCTACTGCACCGGCAGCCTCGGCGTGCGTGCCGACAACGACCTGCCGGCGATCGCCCGACGCTTTGCCTCGCGCATCTACTTCGCGCATCTGCGCGCCACCAAGCGTGAAGGCGACGGCCGCTCCTTCCATGAAAGCGCACATCTGGAAGGTGATGTCGATATGGTCGCGGTTCTCAAGGAACTCGTGGCCGAGGACCGCAAGCGCGGCCCGAAAGACGAAATCGTGTTTCGCTCCGACCATGGTCACCGTATGCTGGATGATCTGAACAAGACCGTCACGCCAGGCTATCCCGCGATCGGCCGCATGCGCGGACTGGCGGAACTGCGCGGCATCCTGCACGCGCTCGGTGCCAAACCATCCTGATCGTGAGAGAGCCCTCCAGGCCCGCCATTCCGATTTTCGGAGGTTGCTTTTCCTCGTTTTGTCTCACCGGAATTTCGGCTCGATGAAAGCGGGAAATTTTTGCGGGTCATATAGCTCTTCCGGCTATGCGGGCGCCTCGGTCATTGACTACGATCTCGATTACTTTGTTGAGGCAGCTTCTGTCGATTTTGCCAATGGAAAAGCTGTTTGCGACCATCGCGCCCTATCCGTCCGCTATCCCGTAGACCTTGAAAACCGATACAGTCGCCACTGGCCACCCTTCCTGTTGGATCTAATGCCACAAGGACATGCGCGCCGGAAACTTGCCGAACACCTTGAGCCGAACGACGCTTCGCGCGAAGCCGATCTTCCCCTCCTGCTCCGGGCGGCGACCGGAGGGATTGGCAATATTCGCATCAAAGAAGCGGCTGATGCCGAAGCGGCTCGTCTACGTGAGGTTCAACGCCAGGGCGTGACCGAGAACGACATTCTCGAGCGTACCGATCACTTCATGGCGCGATGCGCTGAGATTGCCGACGGCGTTTTGGCAACCAGTTCATGATGCCGGCAAGGAACTGATCATATGGCTCGATGGAAGAAGCCGAGCAAAGAGGAAGTCCGGGAACTGCGCCAAATCTTGGCGGAGCGCGCGCGCCATGGCGCGCTGCGCCTGCCTGGCGCGGCGCTCGAAATCCGCAAGAGCATCGGCATGACGCAGGAGGCGTTCGCCAAGACGCTCGGGCTTACCCGCCGACAGGTTGCCGAAATCGAAACCGGCACAGGTAACCCGACTCTAGAGACGCTAGACAAGATCGGCAGGCTATTCGGCTTCGCTGTTGGATTTGTACCGAAAACGCCGCGCGACGATGAGCCAGGATCACCCCTGGGGTAAAGCCTGGTTCAGGAACCGACTGTTAGCGCACCCCGACTGTCTGCCCATTTGGCAGCCGCTCATGTGCGTCCTGCCCGGACAGGAGAGCCAATCGGAATCCCTGCCGAAAGGCTGGAGAAGGTGGGCGTTGAATCCAGAGCCCTTGACCATCCCGCTAGCGCGATTTTCCATCATCCGCCTGCATGACTTCCGGCGCAAACCGTCCCCTTTCGTCAGCTTCCATCAACTCGTTACTGACGTTGCGGATGTGGCGCGCCATCGCCTTGTAGGCGGCGTCGGGATTGCGCAGACGCAGAGCCGTCAGGATTGCATGGTGATCGCCGATCCAGAGCGGGCGCACGCTTGGCGCGTGGATATGCTCATGCAGTTTTTTCCACATCAGCGACTCGTCGCGCTGAACCCAAAGCGCCTCGACGATTGAAACGATGATGGCATTACCGGTCATGCGCGCAATCGTCACATGGAAATCGCGGTCGCCCTTTTCGTTGTTTAAGGTGACGTCGGTCTCATGCTCCATCTGAGCGATACAGTCCTCGAGCACGGCAATATCGTAATTCGTCGCGCGTTCGGCCGCCATGGCGGCGGCACTCGCCTCGACTGCAAGCCGGGCTTCCAGAAGTTCGAACGGGCCGGGGCCGGCATCCGCACTGATCTTGTCAAAATTGACCTGATTGCCGCGGACCGGCAAAACGACGATGCCGGCCCTGCCCTTGACTTCGACCAGGCCGCGCATCTCCAGAGCAATAACCGCCTCGCGCACGACCGGGCGGCTGACTTCGAGTTCTTCGGCAAGCTCGCGTTCGGAAGGCATGCGCCAGTCCGGGTTCTTGGCGTTTGCCTCGATCATGCGCGCAATACGGCGTGCGACGATCTGATAAAGCCGCTGCTCCCCCTGAAGCCGAAGCGCTGGTACGGCTGCCCCCATGATACCTCCTTGCGCCACCCTTAAGACGGGTGACGCATTTCTGTTTGCCGCTCAGGCGCTGGCGGCCATACGCCGCTCTTCGTCCGGAAGCCACGAGTGGTAAAGCGGATGCTCGGCGGTGATCGGCAGCGGCGTCGGCTTGCCGGTGCGCTGCGAATGATAGGCCGCCGTCACCAGTTCCAGCGAATTGCGCGCGTCTTGCAGCGTCACCGGCGGCTCCTTGTCTTCGATGATCGCCTGATGGAACAGCTCGAACTGGCGGGTATAGCCGTCTTCCTTCACTTCGTAGCCGGCGAGCGCTTCGTCGACGCGCTTCTGGTGCTCCTCGGTGCCTGCGATGAAGCTCCACGGATCACGACCCATCGTATAAGGTTCGAGAATGCTTTCGGCGACGAGATCATGGAAGCAGAAGCGCAGGCGCGAGATCTCCTTGCGTGAGCCGAGCGTCATGGAAAGTGCCGCCAGCGATCCGTTCTGCATCTTGACGGAAAGCGCCATCGTATCTTCGACTTCGATCTTGTTTACCAGCGTCGCGCCGTAGGCAAAGACTTCGGCGCAGGCGCCATGCACATAGTTCAGCATGTCGTGCGCATGGATCGCGTGCCCCAGCAGACCGCCGCCGAGCTCGCTCTTCCACTTTCCGCGCCACGGAACTTCGTAGTAGGCAGGGCCACGCCACCAATGGGTCTCGATCGTCGTCAGGAAGGGACGCCCGGTCAGACCAAGTTCGATCAGCAGCTTCAGCTTCTGAAGACCGGAGCCGTAGCGATACTGAAAGATCGGCATGAGTTTCTTGCCGCCGGAACGCGCAACAATGCGGCTCATCTCGTCGACGTCGGCAATCGAGCCGAAGAGCGGTTTTTCGCAAATCACATGTTTTCCCGATTCGATGCCCTTCTTGCAGAGTTCGAAATGAGAATCCGGCGGCGTCGAAATATCGATGATGTCGAGATCGTTGCGGACAAAGAGGTCGTCGACATTCTGAGTATACTCGCCAATGCCATGCATTTCGCAAAGTTCGCGGCCGCGTTCTTCGTCCAGCGAGCAAAGCACCGGCACGTCGAAAAGGTCCTTGTTCCAGTCGTAGCCGATCAGATGGCGCGAAGCGATGCCCGCACCGATTACGCCAACGCGCAATTTCTTCGTCATGATATCTCCTCCTATCGTCCGCCGAGCCGGGAAGCCTTGGCCTGCGCCTCAAGCGAAAGGCGGCAGACCTCGTAGACGTGCGCCTGCGTCATCGCCGTTTCCGTGCGATCGCGCACGTCGGCGGTGAATGCTTCAAAATAGTCGAGCTTCTCGCTGCTGCAGTCGATGTAGGTATTTTCCTCGCCGTTCACGAGGAACAGATGATCCTTGCCGGGGCGGCCGGAAATATCGATGTATTTGCGAAGCTCGATATAGCCTTTGGTGCCGAGAATGGTCAGACGTCCGTCACCCCAGGTCGGCAGCGCCTCGGGCGTAAACCAGTCGACGCGGACATAGCCGGACGCCTTGTCGGAGCGAAGCAATACCTCGCCGAAGTCCTGGAATGCCGGTTTCTCCGGCATGCCGAAGTTGCCGATTGCGCTTGCGACGACTTCGCCGCTCGTCGAGCCGGTATAGAAGAGAAACTGGTCGATCTGATGCGAGGCGATGTCTACGATGATGCCGCCAAAGGCTTCGGGATCGAAAAACCAGTCCGGCCGCGTCGGCAGCTGCAGCCGGTGCGGTCCCATGCCGAGCGTCTGGATGACCTTGCCGATCGCGCCTTCCTTGACGAGTTTGGCTGCTTTGACCGCCGAGCGAACGCAATGGCGCTCCGAAAAGCAGATCGAGAAGATCTTGCCTGTCTCGGCGACGGCCTTCTTGACCTCCTCCAACTGCGCAAACGTCGTGACGCCCGGCTTGTCCGTCATCACGTCCTTGCCGGCCCTCATGGCGCGGATCGCAAGACCGGCGCGATCGCGCGGAATGGCGGAGATGCAGATGACGTCGATGGACGGATCGGCGAAAATCGTCTCGCGGTCGATCTGCGGCGCATCCGGATATGTCTTCTTGAAATTTTCGAGCAGCGCCGGAACAGAGGTCTTCGGGCAATAGCCAACGAATTCTCCACCCGCCGCTTGCAATCCCTTCACATGATCAAACGTGTGCGGATGGTCGATTCCGACAACGGCAAATCTCAGCATTTTAATATCGTCCTCCTGCAAAAGCCGTGGGAGCTGCGGCTTCTCGTCTCCTCATAATTGGTCAAACCAGACACTCAAAGCTCGAACCTGTCAAGAATGTTTTTGCAAATGGAACTGCGGCAAACCAGCCACATTAGCACTGGTTTTGGCAAAAATTCTTTCGCCTTGCAGGTTGACAATCTGGTAAGTCCAGACATGTTTATGGCAGATCGCCACCCCGGGCGGGAGGCCCTCGCGATCGCTGGAGGATCTGGATATGAAACGCACCCGCATCGGCTTGTGGGCGGCCTCGACGCTGCTTGCAGCCACGGCGCTGTCGGGTATTGCCCAGGCGCAGGAACTCACCGTTTTTTGCGACGATATCGGCTTCGGCTGCCTGACCATGGATCCCGTCGTCAAACGATACGAATCCGAAAATCCAGGCGTCAAGGTCAAGCTCGAGACCGTTCCCTATCAGTCGCTCGTCGAAAGCCTGCCGGTGCAGCTCGAATCCGGCGAGGGCCCCGATGCGGCGATCATCACCGACCTCGGCGGCCTCAGCCGTTACTATCTCGACCTGACGCCTTATGTGAACGCGGCGAATTTCGAGAAGGAATACAGCCAGACCCTGCAATGGCTGCGTGGCTCCAATCCGACGAGCAAGGCAATCAACGGCATGCCGACGACGCTCACCGTCAATGGCGCCTATGTCAATCTCACCTTGTTCGAGCAGGCGGGCGTTCCGGTTCCCAAGGAGGGCGCAACCTGGGCCGAATGGGCCGAAGCGACACGCAAGGTGGCCAAGGCGACCAACACCGAATACGCCATGGAGATGGACCGCTCTGGCCACCGCTTTGCAAGCCTTGCCATCAGCTACGGCGCCGAATTGGTCGATGACCAGGGCAAACCGGTTGTCGACAAGGGGCTGAAGGATGCCGTCGAACAGTTCGTGGCCTGGCACAAGGACGGAACAATGCCGATGGACCTTTGGGGAGCGGTCGGCGGCGCAACGCATCGCGAACTCTTCTCAGATTTCCTGAATGCCAAGACCGTGCTTTACTTCGGCGGTTCCTGGACGCTCAGCCAGATGGACAAGGAAGTCGGGGACCTCTTCGACTGGCAGGTGGCACCTGCGCCCTGCGGGCCCTCATCGTGCACCGTCATGCCGGGCGGCGGAGCGCTCGTCGGCTTCAAGCATACCAAACAGCCCGAAGCGGTCGGCAAGCTGATCGACTATATCGCCCAGTCGAAGAACAACGCCGAAATCGTCTCGGCGGCCGTGGAGATTCCGGCGGCAAAATCGCTAATCGAAAATGGCGTGACCTATCCGAGCGCCTCTGAGCGTACGCAGCAATCACTTTCGACCTTCATCGCCCAGATCCCGAAAATGGCGCCGGCCGCCTATCGCTTCCAGGGCTGGCGCTATCAGCGTGCCATGATGAACGCGCTGACGACGCGCATCAGCCAGGTCCTGAATAGCGAATTGGAGGTCGATGCAGCACTTGACCGTGTCAAGCAGGATGTCGAGCTCGCCATCAAGGCGGCCGGCCAATAGACAGGATGATCCGGAAGGAGAGCGGTATGGCCACAAGGGCTCGACTTGCGACAGTTGCCGGCGGCATCATCCTCCTGCCGGCAAGGCTCGCCGAGCCTTTGATGACGGGCCTGCAAAAGATCCTGGGCATCCGGCGCATGCCGTGGGTCTTTCTTCTGCCGAACCTCCTCGCCGTTTTGTTTTTCTCGCTCCTTCCGGTCGCAATCAACGTCTTCTATTCGGTCACCGGCAGCGACCGTCTTTATCCGAGCGAGCGACCCTTCATCGGATCTGGCAATTACGAAACGCTGTTCGACTGCACCAACTATCTCGATGCATCCACCTGCTCGAGCGATCTCTTCTGGCGGGCGGTCGGCAATAGTCTCGTCTTCGTGCCGATCCAGGTGATCTGCATGATCGGCGTCGCGCTGCTTGCCGCTGTCTGCCTCAACCGCGAGATCCGCGGCCGCGGCTTCTTTCGCGCCGTCTTCTTCTTTCCCGTCATGCTTTCGCCTGTCGTCGTGGCGTTGACCTGGCAGTGGATCCTGCAGCGCAACGGCGCGTTGAACGGCATTCTAACCTGGCTCGGACTTTCGCCCGTCAACTGGCTGGTATTTCCAAATACCGCCTTCTTCTGGTCGGTCTTCGTCACCGTCTGGGCGCATATGGGCTTTTACACGATCATTCTGCTTGCCGGTCTGCAGTCGATCCCGCGCGATGTCTATGAAGCTGCCAAGATGGACTCCGCCACCAACTGGCGGGTCTTCACGCGCATCACGCTGCCGCTTCTAAAGCCCGTCCTGCTCGTCGTCTTCGTTCTCTGCGTCATTCGCTCGGTCCAGACCTTCGATGAGCTCTACGTGCTGACAGGCGGCGGCCCCGGATCTGCGACGATGCTGATCGTCCAATATATCTACGAGGTCGGTTTCGCCGTGCAGCCTCGCAATTTCGGTCTCGCGGCCGCGGCCTCGCTGCTGCTCGGCGTCGTGCTCTTGATCTTCACCGGCCTGCAGCTGCGCCTCTCGAGGAATTCGCAACATGGCTGACGTTGCCCTGTCCAAATCCGGAGCTCCCATGCGCGGTCTGCTCTTTGCCCGGCGCGGGCGCAACAGGCTCGACGTTACCGATTGGCTCACCTATGGCTTCCTCGTCCTTGGACTGCTCATCATGTTCACGCCGGTTGCCTGGGTGGTCCTGTCTTCTTTCAAGACGCAAGCCAATCTGCAGGAATTTCCGCCGAGCATTCTGCCCTATTCCAGCGAAACAGCCGTGGTTGAAGGTTTCGACCAGCCGCTGCCGCTCTTCGACGTAACCTTGAAGGACGGCACGAAGGCGCGGCTTGCGCAGATCCGCCGTGTCGGCAGGAATGCGCAGATGATCAATCCCGACAACCCTGGCGCCGGCCGTGTCACCGTTGCCGTGACCGATGCCGTCCCCGTCCGCAAGGTGCGGCTTGCGACCGAGAACTACACCAACCTGGTCGCAAGTTCCGGCCAGGCGATGGGCCGCTATGTCTATAACAGCCTGTTCATCACCACTGTTGCGACCATTATCACGCTGGTGATGAATTCCATGGCTGCCTTTGCGCTTTCGAAGTACCGTTTCGCAGGCAGCAACGTCGCCTTGATCTCGATCCTGTCGACGCTGATGATCCCGGCCACCGTGGTTCTCGTGCCGACTTACCTCATCGTTGCCGAGCTCGGCCTTGTCGGAAATCTCTGGGGTGTCATCCTGCCGACCGTCGCGACGCCGACCGGCGTCTTCCTGCTACGCCAATACATGCTGACGATCCCTGACGAACTGATCGAAGCAGCGCGCATGGATCATGCGAGCGAGTGGCGCATCTTCTTTAGGATCGTCCTGCCGCTTTCCAGCCCGGCGCTTGCCGTTGTGGCGATCTTCTCGATCCTGTCGCGCTGGAACGACTTCCTGCTGCCCTTGATCGTCCTCAATCGCCGCGAGGTCTATACGCTGCAGCTGGCGCTCAACTCTTTCCAGAGCGAGTTCGAGGTCCGTTACGATCTGATGCTCGCCATGACGACCCTGACGGCGCTACCGCTTGCCTGCGCCTTCATCTTTCTGCAGCGCTACATCACCACCGGCATCGCATCCACGGGCATCAAGTGAGTTTCGTTCATGGCAAACCTCGTACTTGAAAATGTCAACAAATCCTTCGGCACGCTGCAGGTGATCCCCGATATCAATCTCGATATCAAGGATGGCGAATTCGTCGTCTTCGTCGGCCCGTCCGGCTGCGGAAAGTCGACGCTGCTTAGAATGATTGCTGGGCTCGAAGAGGCAACGGGCGGCGACATCCGCATTAACGGCGAAACCGTCATCGACACGCCGGCGGCCGATCGCGGCGTCGCCATGGTCTTCCAGTCCTACGCTCTTTATCCCCACATGACCGTTCGCCAGAATCTGAGCTTCGGACTTGAGAATATCCGGATGCCGAAAGACGAGATCGACCGCCGCGTTGAAGCAGCCGGCAAGCTTTTGCAGATCGACACGCTGCTCGACCGGCGCCCCCGCCAGTTGTCCGGCGGTCAGCGCCAGCGCGTCGCAATCGGTCGCGCCATCACCCGCGATCCGAAGATATTCCTCTTCGACGAGCCGCTTTCCAACCTCGATGCGGAACTGCGGGTGCTGATGCGCGTCGAGATTACCAAGCTGCACGAGCGGCTCGGCAATACGATGATTTATGTGACGCATGACCAGATCGAGGCGATGACGATGGCAGATAAGATCGTCGTCCTTCGCAAGGGCGTCATCGAGCAGGTCGGTGCGCCGCTTGATCTTTATAATCGCCCGCACAACACGTTCGTTGCCGGCTTCATCGGCTCGCCGCGCATGAACCTCATCGAAGGGACAATCGGCACTTCGACCAACGGGACGCTCGCCTTCGAGTGCGCCGGATTGCCGCCGTTGGAATTGCCCCTTGAAGCCGGGCTTGCAGCCGGACGGAAAGCAACACTCGGTGTGCGGCCCGAAGATTTCCTGGTCGGTGAAAGCGGCTGGCCAGCCGAGGTCGCCGTTGCCGAACAGCACGGGGCCAACAGCTACCTGCATTGCACCCTTCCAAACGGCGAGCCGATCCTGGTGCACCAGCAGGGCCAGAGCCGGGTCGCGCGCGGCGATGTCCTCAACATCGCACCCCGTCCGGGCCATTGGCATCTGTTCGATGAAACAGGCCTGCGGATCAAAACCGACTGACCCTGCCGGGACAATCCTTCGACTGAACGCTCAATGTCCGTCCGGCGCAACCGCGTCCGGCGTGATCGTGTCCCTGAGGTTTTTCCGGTGGAAGATGAAAAGTCCTGCAACGACGATGATCGCCGCGCCGATGAGGATCTGCATATCGGGTACGTCATCGAAAAAGATCATGCCAAGCACGATCGCCCATATGAGCAGCGTGTATTGCAGCGGCGCCAGCAGCGATGCGGGCGCAAGCTTCAGCGATCGGGTAATCAGCAGGTGGGCGCAGGAGGCGACGACGCCCAGAAGCAGCATGCCTGAGTAGTCGAGAAGCGTCGCCTGACGCCAATGGCCGATACTGAGAACGATCCCGGCAATGAGAGCAGCGATCGACTGCCAGGTGACGAGCGTGGTGTCGCTTGTCGCGCGCAAGGAGCGGTTCATCACCAGCGTCAGCGCGAAGGCGAGACTGCCCGTCAGACCGAAAAGAGATGGCAAGGACAGCATCGCAGATGATGGACGGAGCGCTACGACAACACCGGCAAAGCCGATGAAAACCGCAAGCCAGCGGCGCCAGCCGATCTTCTCGCCGAGGAAAAAGTGCGAAAGCGCGGCGACATAGATGGGCCCCGCCATATAGAAGGTCATGACATCGGCAAGCGGCAGATAGGCGACGGCCGCATAAAACAGGCTGACATCGCAGGTCGTCATGATGACGCGCATCACCTGCTGCCCCTTTTGCTCGACATTGAAGAGCTGCCGCGTCCCTTGCCGGATGATCATCGGACCGAGCACGATGAAGGCGCCGACCGAGCGGATCACCAGCACCTGACCGACGGCGAAACTCGCAACCAGCCATTTGCCCATCGCATCGTTGAGCGCAAAGAGGAAATCGCCGAGCAGCATCAACAAGACGCCCGTCAGGATCACGTTCGAACTGACGGCGACGGCACTGCGTTTCATCCTGACATTCCTTGATACGACACCGCGAGGCAGCCGAGTGCGGCTTCCGCTTTAACAGCACCGATGTCAAGGTCAGGGTGAAGCTAAAGCGTATCAGCGGCGCGATTCAAGCGCCATGCGAACGGCAAGTCCTCCAAGGACGGTTGCCATCAGCATGCGCTGCGCCCGCATCCAGGCCGGCCGTTCGCCGAGAAAAAGCGCGATGGACCCGGCAGTAAGGGCGATGAGTGCGTTGACGCTGACGCTGATCGCGATCTGCGTAAAGCCGAACGCGATCGATTGCACAAAGACGCTGCCGACCTCCGGGTTCACGAATTGCGGCAGCAGTGAGAGATAAAGCATGGCGATCTTCGGGTTGAGCAAGCTGGTGACGAAGCCCATGGCGAAGAGCTTGCGATTGGTATCGCGCGGAAGGTCGCGAACGTGAAAGGTCGAGCGGCCGCCGGGCCTTAATGCATTCCAGGCAAGCCAGGCAAGATAGGCGGCGCCTGCCAACCGCAGCGCATCATAAGCGAGTGGCACGGCGAAGACCAATGCCGTAATCCCGAGCGCTGCCGATAGCATGTAGACGACGAAACCGAGTGCCACACCGCCAAGCGAGGTCAATCCGGCCGCCGGTCCCTGGCATATCGAGCGCGATACGAGATAGATCATGTTCGGCCCGGGCGTCAGCACCATGCCGAGAGCGATAAGGGCAAAGGCAAGCAGACTTGCAAGTTCGGGCATGACGGATCTCCGGCTCGATCGCCTAGTGATGAAGGAGCCCCTGGCACGCCGCAAGAATGGAATTGTACGGATGACAATTTAAAGCCGCAGCAACTGCCGCCCACGGCACAGCCGTTGTCAGAGCGGAGTTTTCATGGAACGGATCAAGCGCAAGCTGCGTCGGACTGCGGTTGCGGCGGCACCGAGAAGCACGATCCAAAGCCCGAGCCAAAGGACATGGTTCTGCAGATCCCAGTAAGGTTCGCCGATCGAAATGACAGCAGCCATGGTGACGATCGCCATGCGGTGCTGCTTGGCCATCGGGCCGGAAAAATCACTGCCGTGGCCCGTCGCCCGGCCAAGCTCGCGCACATAGGCGGTCAGCACTGCGAATGCTGCAGCCGCCCAGCCAAGGCCGGGATGGCCGATACCGAGACCGATGCCGGCAAAAATCAGCATGTCGGCGGCGCGATCTGGAAATTCGTTCCAGAACGGCCCGTCGGCTTCTGCCTTGCCTCCTTCGACCGCCACCATGCCGTCAAAGAGATTGCAGAGGAGCCTTACCTGGCAAAAAAGCGCCGCAAGAGCGAGAAGGACCATACGCGAATAGCCGGCGTCGCGTCCGGCGACAAAGAACAGGAGACCGGCGATGAAGGCGGCGGCGATGCTTGCCTGCGATATCTGGTTCGGCGTGACGGATCTCGCCGCGATCTTCTGCGCGATCGCCTTTGCCCACCAGCTGTTCCGGCTGTTCAACGGCCGGCGATCTTCAGTGTTCGTCATCACTTACCTTTCCCGGTCAAAAGAGAATAGTTGTAAATCGCCGCATAGCTGGTGGAGACGGCAAGCGGCACCGCAACGGTCCTCAATATTTCGGGTGTTGCGGCGAGTGCGTGGATGGCGATGAGAATGCTTGCAGAACCGAGGCAGGCGATGAGAGGCGGCGCAACGAATGCGGCAGAGCCTTTGAAGCGCTTCGAAAATGTTTCGACCGCCGATTTCAAGAACAAAGTGAGGCAGGCAGACAGCGCGCCCTGAACGACGCCGGCAAGCAGCATGCGCGGCAGCGGATGGACGCGATTGGCAAACAGCGCCCAGCCTCCCATCGCGAGAAAGGCGAAGGTCACATGAACGGTGCTGCTGCGTCCAAGCCGTGCGACCCAACCACTCATGTCAGCGACCACCAGTAGCGGACAAGATGAAAGAAGATCGGCGCCGAAAACACCACGGAATCGAGCCGGTCGATCAGTCCGCCGTGACCCTCGATGAGATTGCCCCAATCCTTGACGCCCCGGTCGCGCTTGATAGCAGACATCACCAGACCGCCGAAGAAGCCCATCAGCGTGATGACCAGCGAAAGCAGGCCCGCCTGCAAGGGCGTAAACGGCGTGATCCACCAGAGCGACGCCCCGATCAAAGTCGCACTGGCGACACCGCCCGCAAAGCCCTCAACGGTTTTCGACGGCGAGAGTTTCGGGGCGATCTTCGTTCGCCCGAAAAGCTTGCCCCAGACATACTGCAAGACGTCGCTGAGCTGCACGACGATGACCAGAAATGCGATGAGAAGAACGTTGCGGTCCTCATAGCCGGGAATATTCAACGTCAGCAGCGCCGGCACGTGCGAAGCGCAAAAGACGCAGATCATCAGGGCCCATTGCACTTCGGCAATGCGGATGAGGAACCGTTCGGTATCGCCCCGGAGCACGGAAATGATCGGCATCAGCAAAAACGCGTAAACCGGTACGAAGATCGAATAGATCCCGTATTCTTCAGCCCACAGCAAATAATACTGAATGGGAAGCACCACGAAGAAGGCCGAGGCGAGCGCCCAGTGATCAGCCCGCTTCGTGTTTGTCAGCGTGATGAATTCTCGAAGTGCCGCAAAGGAGCAGAAGGCGAAAAGAATGACGACACCGGCACGACCCGCGAGAAACGCGACGCCGATGAAGATCACCATGATCCACCAGGCCTTGATGCGCGCATTCAGGTTCTCGACGGCGCTATTGGAGCCATCCGGCGAAAGACGCCGATGCAGGACATAGCCAACCAGTGAGGCAAAGATCAGCACGGCGAAAATGCCGAGCACGAGCGTAATAAGATCGGACCGCGCGTCGTTCATTCACTGCCGCCTGAATGTTTTGGAGAAAGGGAAATCAAGGCGGCCCTTGCCCTTGCCAGGAAGCCGTCCTTGGTCTCGCCGGGTTCAAGCCGTATCGGGCTGCCGAAGGTTACCGTGCAGATCAGAGGAATTGGCACGATCTCGCCTTTTGGCATGACGCGATTGAGATTGTTGATCCAGACCGGCACGAGATCGATCCCCGGGCGCACTGCGGCAAGATGGAAGAGGCCGCTCTTGAAAGGCAAAAGCGGCTCGTCCGTCTGGTTGCGCGTGCCTTCCGGAAACAGGATCAGCGACGAGCCGGCATCGATTGCCGCCGCCATCTGCTCGACCGGATCCTGCTTGCGCCTTTCACGGTCGCGCTCGATCAGCACGGCATTGAAGACTTCGCGGCCAATGAACGTGGTGAGCGGCGATCTCAGCCAGTAGTCTGCCCCGGCCACAGGCCTTGCTTGCCCGCGCAGACGCGGCGGCAGGACCGTCCAGATCAGAATGAAATCGCCATGGCTCGAATGGTTGGCAAAATAGACGCAGCGCCGGGGCGGCAAACCGTCATGCGCCCAGATCGCCCGCACAGCCGTGATCGCGCGGGCAAACAGCACGATAGCAATCGCGACAGGCTTTGCGATCAGGCTGTGCATCTGCTTCATCGAGCCCAATTCCCGCCTTCAGGATTGCAGGAACGTAGCTGCGTTTTGGACAAATCGGAAGACGGTTGGAAAGCCGGATAAAGATTTCCACATGCAACGGGCGGATTAAGCCGTCCGATCTTCACCTTCTACAGGTTCCGGCGAGAGGAGGATCTTGTCGACGCGGCGGCCGTCAAGATCGATGACCTCGAAGCGCCAGCCATCCTTCACGAAGCTTTCGCCGAGATCCGGCAGGTGTTTCAACTCTTCCAGCACAAGGCCGGCGACGGTCTGGAATTCAATGTCATCCGCCAGCTTGAAGTTCATGAATTCGGCAAACTCGTCGATCGGCGTCCAGCCGGAAACAAGATAGGAACCGTCGCCGCGGCGAACGATTGCCTGCTCGTCAGTAGGTCCCTCCTGCAGTGCGCCCATGATCGCTTCCATGATGTCGCCGGAAGAGACAACGCCCTCGAAGTGGCCGTATTCGTCATAGACAAGCACCATGTGGACCGGTGATTTGCGGATTGCCTGGATGACATGAGTTGCCGTCGAAAGATCCGAGATCACCGGAACTTCATGGGCAAGCGAGAGGATGTCTGCATGGCCACGCGCGTCGAGCGCATCGTAAAAGTCCTTCACGAAGAGCACGCCAAGCACCTCGTCAGAACTGTTACGGCGCACAGGCAGGCGCGAGCGGTGCGTTCGGTGCAGCTGCTTGCGAATGTCTTCGATGCTGTCTTCGATGTCGACGACTTCGACGTCGCGGCGAGGCGTCATCAAGGCTCTCGCCGTCCGGTCGGCAAGGCGCATGACGCCGGATATCATCGCCGATTCCTCGCTCTCGATCACGCCGGCACTCCGCGCCTCGGCGAGCACCGTCTTGATCTCTTCGTCGGTCACCCCATCGCTGCCTTTTCCGGACTGACCAAGAAGCGTAAGCACAAGCTTGCCGGACGCGTCGAGAAGCCAGACGAGCGGCAAGGCAAGCTTGGAAAGCAGAGCCATGGCCGGAGCAACCTTGCTTGCGACCACTTCAGGTTCGCGAAGCGCAATCTGCTTCGGCACCAGTTCGCCGATAATGAGCGAAAGATAGGTAATGGCAACGACCACCGTGCCGACGCCAAGCGCATCGGAGACGGCGGGGGAAACGCCCTGTGCGCTAAGCCAGGCCGAAAGACGGCCACCCAGCGTGGCGCCCGAAAAGGCACCCGAGAGAACGCCGACGAGTGTAATCCCGATCTGAACGGTCGAGAGAAAGCGGCCGGGATGTTCGGCAAGTTTGATGGCTTGGGCAGCCCCCCGGCTCCCATGATCGGCCAGGACCCTCAAACGGGCGGGACGTGATGAAACGACGGCAAGTTCGGACATTGCGAGCACACCGTTCAAGATCGTGAGCAACACAACGATTATGATTTCCAGAAACAAAAGTGAAGCCTATGATATTGACAGCGATGCCTCAAAATAGGGGCAAAGCGCCAACAATGAAAGCAAGGCTTGCTTCTTGCTTCGGCTATTTTTGCTCGGCGCTTTTGTATGGTTGCGCGCTGGCCCCCTCACTGTGCCGAAGCCGGTGAGACCCGCCATATCGTGTTGCCGACGTCATCGGCAACAAGCAAGGCACCCTTGATGTCGATCGCGACGCCGACAGGTCGGCCAAAGGCCTTGTCGTCCACCCCGATAAAGCCCGTCAAGACATCGCGCGGCGGGCCAGAGGGCTTGCCATCGACGAATGGCACGAAGATCACCTTGTAGCCGCTGCGCGGCTTGCGGTTCCAGGAGCCGTGCTGGCCGACGAAAGCACCGCCGACATAATCCGGACCAAACAGATTGCTCGTGTTGAAGGTCAGGCCAAGCGAGGCGGTATGCGGACCAAGGGCATAATCGGGGACGATGGCGCTCGCAACCATTTCAGGGTTTTGCGGCTTTGCCCGGCTATCGATATGCTGGCCGAAATAGCTGTAGGGCCAGCCATAAAAGCCGCCTTCCTTCACCGAGGTCATATAGTCGGGAACGAGATCGCTGCCGAGCTCGTCGCGTTCGTTGACCGCCACCCAAAGTGCGCCCGTCCGCGGCTGCCAGGCAAGACCATTTGGATTGCGCAAGCCGCTTGCGAAGACGCGAACAGCCTTTGTCGCAAGATCGATTTCGAGGATCGAGGCACGGTTTTTTTCCGCATCCATGCCGTTTTCCCCGACATTGCTGTTGGAGCCCACGGTGGCATAGAGCTTGGTGCCGTCAGGGCTCACGATCACGTCCCTCGTCCAGTGCTGATTGATCGGGCCTGCTGGTAGATCGGCAATTTTCGCGCCCGGCGTGGTGATCACCGTTTCACCTTCCATATAGGGAAAAGCCATGACCGCATCGGTATTGGCGACGTAGAGCGTGTCCTTGGAATATGCCATGCCGAAGGGCGAATTGAGATCCTTCCGGAAGACGGGGCGCATCTCGGCTGCACCGTCCTTGTCGGCATCGCGCAGCAGTGTGATGCGGTTTGCACTTTTGACCTCGGCGCCGGCCCGGCTCATGAGCAGACCTTCGAACCAGCCGCGGATGCTGAACCCGGCGTCTTCACCTTTTGGCGGCTTGTTGCTTTCGGCAACAAGGACATCGCCGTTCGGCAGGACATGGATCCAGCGCGGGTGGTCGAGGCCCCTTGCAAAGGCTTCCACCTTCAGCCCCTCCGCGGCTTTTGGTGTGGCTCCTTCTGGCCAGCCCGCCGCTTCCGCGACATTGACTGTCGGGATCAGCGTCGGGTTCGGCGCGGGCAGCGTCGGTGAGGGACCGTAGCCCTGTTCGATCGGGACGGTGGCGGATTCTCGCTCGAAGACGAATATCCACCCGCCTGCAACAAGGATGAGAAGAAGGACGACAATGATGATCTTCTTCATGGATGATCTCCCATGCAAGACCGTGCTAACGCTTTGACCGCTATAGGTTTCAACGCTCCTGATAAATTCGAATGATGGAGCAAATGCCCCAAGGTTCCGGCGCAACTGTGTTTCTCAACACCGCATCTTCGATCATGGCGTTTTGAAGCGTGACAAGACCACATACGAGCGACTTGAGCGACCACGCAGTATGCTGAGTCTTGAGGCATGTGCGTAAAGAGACGGCCTGAAACTTCGGGCTCAGACGGCCCCATTGTACGATTGCGGACCTATGAAGTTTATCGGGAACCCCACCGAGTGCGAGGGCATTAATTCTCCGTAGAAGGAGGACGCCATGCCAACAGTCTCCGTTGCACAACCTTGCAGCGCTCAGGCCGAAATTGTCGCGCTTCTTCCAGCTCTCAAAGCCTTTGCGAGGCGTTTCGAGCGTGTTGAAAGCGACGCCGACGATCTCGTTCAAGAGACGGTCTCCAAGGCGCTTTGTCATATCGAGCAGTTCCAAGACGGCACGAGCCTGAAATCCTGGCTCTTTACGATCATGCGCAATACGTATTGCAGCAGCTACAAACGCCGCAAGCGCGAACCGGTTGGTTGCGTCGGCGACCTGACCGACTATCCAATACCGGTCAAATCGACGCAGGAATGGTCGCTGAGAGCCCTTGACGTGCAGGCAGCGATCGACAAGCTCGGAGCATCGCACCGCCATGCACTGCTGCTCGTGGTGAACGGGACAAGCTACGAAGAAGCGGCCGCGATCTGCGACTGCCAAGTGGGCACCATCAAGAGCCGGGTGAGCCGCGCTCGCAACCATCTTCTTGAAATGCTCGGCGAGACGCAATCTTCCGAAGCAGCCTCGTTACACTGACAGGGGTGCGCAGCCATGAGCCGCCACGACAGGAACGAATGGATCGCCAAGAGGGCCTATGCACTTTGGGAAGCGTCCGGGCGCCAACATGGCCGCGATGGCGAGCACTGGGCACAGGCTGTGCGAGAGCGCGACGAGCTGGAGCGCACGCAGGCTTCGGCCGACGGGCGCGAGGTGCTGGTCCGGTTCAGACCAAGACCACCGGCCGCCACGTCGCCGAAACCCATCGCCCGCCCGCCGGCGATCGCGAGCGGCTGATGGATGATGCAGTCCTGCCGTCTGCCCCCTTTGCGATGAGACGCCGGCTAAGGTTCTTATCAGCCGAGACGGGTCGCTTCCTTCACCCTGTTGCGCGATAACGGCAGATCGACCAGCCGCTTTCCCGTCGCATTGCGGATTGCGTTGGCGAGTGCTGCACAGGTCGGCCCCTGCGCCGCCTCGCCTGTACCGAGGAAGGGCTGACCGGGCCGATCGAGAATATGCACTTCGACGCTTTCTGGAACGCTCCCGAAGCGCAGTATCGGATAGCTCGCCCAATCGGTGCTGGTAATGCGGGTGCGATCGAAGGTGACGGCTTCATAGAGCGTCCAACTGATCGATTGCAGGATGCCGCCCTCCGTCTGGTTGCGGATCCCGTCGGGATTGACGGCCTGACCGGCATCGATGGCGGCAACGGCGCGCAGCACCTGCACACGGCCGGTTTCGCGCTCGATCTTCGCTTCCAGTGCGACCGCCAGATAGGCGGCACGGTTCTTGTAACGCGCAAATGCAAAGCCGCGACCGTGACCGGAAGGCACTTCGCCCCTCCCCCAGCCGAATTTGTCGGCCGCGAGCTTCACGACGTCGCTGGCACGATCATCTTCCAGATGACGTAGGCGGAATTCGACAGGATCGGCTTTGGCGGCAATAGCCATCTCGTCCATGGCGCTTTCGATCGAGAAGACATTGGCATAAGCCCCAAGGCCGCGCAGCGCCGAAACCCGTAGCGGCATGTCGGGCAGGAAATGCCACAGCACCCGGCGGTTCGGGATCGCATAGAGAGGATCGGCATTCCGATCGCCGCTGCCATTGGGACTGATGCTGAGTTTCGGCGGTTCTAAGGGCGTCGGCTGTTCCTTGGCGCGGCCGACAAGCAGCGAGCCGGCATTGCCGGGGCGCGTGCTATGGGTATTGCTCCACACATCATAGGTCCAGTTGTCGATCCTGCCGCTTGCATCGAGCGATGCCCGGACCTTGGACACCATGCCAGGCCCGTAAGGTTCCCACATATGCTCCTGCTCGCGCATCCACTGGACACGCACAGGGCGGCCGGGAATTTTCATGGCGATGAGTGCTGCATCGGCAGCTGCGTCGTCAGCGCCGTTGTGCCCGTAGCAGCCGGACCCTTCCATGTGGATGACACGCACCTTCTCCTCCGGCATCGCCAGCATCTGGGCAATCGCACCCCGATCGGGGAAAACCCCCTGCGTGTGCGACCAGATATCAAGGCTGCCGTCGGCCTTCAGATGCGCGACCGCACAGGAAGGACCGATCGAACCGTGCATCTGGTAGGGCCGCGTGAAGGTTGCCTCGTAGATCGCGCCGTTCGAAAAGCTCGGATGGCCGGATTCGGCCACTGTGCCGACATCCTTTTCCAGAGCTGTGAGAGCAGCGGCAAGATCGGACTGTTGCGGAAGCGTTGCAGGTTCGTCCCAATGCGCCGCTTTTTCGACGGCGCGCATGGCCTTGATCGCCTGCCATTCTTTCTCCGCCACGACGGCAAGGAAACTGCCGTCGCGGATGACCGAGATGACGCCAGCCATGGCGGCGGCCGCCGTGGCGTCGATGTCTTTCAATGTGGCGCCATAGCTCGGCGGACGGATTACGCGCGCGTGCACCATTCCTTCGAGGCGCAGGTCCTGCACATAGGCTGCAGCACCGGTGACCTTGCCCGGGATGTCGATGCGCTGCACATCACGGCCGATGATGCTCAGCGCATCGGGTTGTTTCAGTTTCGATTGCGGCTGGGCTTCGACGTGCAGGAACTGGCCCGACACCAGCTCGCCATAGGTCGTCGATCTGCCGTCCGGCCCGGAGACGCTTTTCTTTTTCGCCCTGAGCTGGTCTGGGGGCAGGTTAAAACGGCGCGCTGCCTCGGCGATCAGCAGCCCGCGAACCTGCGCGGCTGCGTTGCGGATGGCAGTGCCGCTGTTCTGCATCGACTGGCTGCCTGCCGTAAACCCTTCGTCGGGCGTGCGCCCCGTATCGGCGGTCACGAGCGTGATGTCTGAGGGATCGACTTCCAGTTCCTCTGCGGCGACCTGGATGAGGGCCGTGCCGATCCCCTGTCCAAGCTCCACCTTGCCGGTAAACACCGTGATCTTGCCGTCAGAATCGATCCTTATCCAGCTATCGAGATAGCGGTCGTCATCCAGGCTGCCCGGCAACTTCGGTTTTTCGGGCGCCGCAGTCGGTATCTCTTGGGCCAGCGCACGGATCGTGGAGAAGCTGACGATGAGAGCGCCGGTGCCGGCAAGCAGGCCGCGCCGGCTCATTTCATGTCTGGTGAGAATATCCATCATCCGGCACTCCTTTTGGCGGCCGGAAGCCCGGCAGCTTTCATCAGTTCACTCGCGCGCCTGATGGCGGCAAGGATGCGCATATGTGTGCCGCAGCGACAGAGATTGGTCCGCAACGCCGATCGGATTTCCTCGTCAGTCGGCGTGGCATTCTGCTTCAGAAGCGCTGCTGCGCTCATCATCATGCCGGGAATGCAGTAGCCGCATTGCGCCGCCTGTTTCTCGATGAAGGCGGCCTGCAGCGGTCCGGGCTTTTCAGCTGTTCCAAGCCCTTCCACAGTCACGATTTCCTTGCCTTCGACGACGATGAGCGGCGTCACGCACGAAAGCACCGCCTGGCCGTCGACCATGACGGTGCAGGCGCCGCATTGGCCAAGGCCGCAGCCAAATTTTGCGGCGTTGAGATCAAGATCGTTGCGAAGCACGTAAAGCAATGGCGTGTCGGGCTCGCTGGCGACCTCGTGGGTGTGTCCGTTGACGTTGAGCGTTGTCATCTCAGCTCCTTCGCGCCGACATTGGACGGCGCTCGTTCAATTCCTTCCGAGGGGCGGACGGCGACAAAATATTCACCGGACCGCGTGCGGTTGACGCGTTGCAACAGATCGGGCCAAGGATCGCCCGTCGTAAAGCGCTGGCGCATGAAACCGAGCAGATCGGCGATCTGCTGGTCGTTCAATGCCCCGGCAAAGCCGGGCATCACGGCGCTTGGCTCACCGTCGGCCGGTGGCAGGCCGAAAAGCACGACATTGACAATGTTTTGCGGATTGGGCGCGTTGACGGCGGTGCTGAGATTGAAATTCAGTCCTCCAAACGGCGCGGCGCGGCCGGCTTCATGACAAGTCGCACAAGCCGCGCCATAGATGGCTGCACCCGGATGAGAGGCAAGTTCGGCCGACGCCTTGTTCTCGTCAATCGCCGCCGTCACTATGCCATCTTGCTCCGGAACGAACTGCTTCTTCAGCTCTTCGCCCCTTCGAACGCGTTCGCCAGACGGTTCGCCCATGATCGAGGCGACATAGGCTGCGATTGCATTGATATCGCTGTCGGGAAGCGCACCGAGATTGCCGGTGACTTCAGCCATCGGACCACGCGAGACGCCGTGGAACGCGTGGTAGCCATGACGCAGATAGAACGCGAGCGACTCCTTGTCCCACGGGATCGGCGAGGGGCTTTGCGCATTAATCGCATAAGCCTGCCAGCCTTCCGCCTCGCCGCCGCCGAAGTGCCTGCCGCGCTCCTCGGCACCAAAGGCGTTGCGAGGCGTGTGGCAAGCGCCGCAGTGGCCAAGGCCTTCGGTAAGATAGGCGCCGCGGTTCCATTCCTCGCTTTTCTGCGGATCGGGCGCGAAGGCGCCCTTGTCGAAGAAGACCAGTTTCCAGGCGGCAAGGATGGGGCGGACATGCAGGAGGTACGGCAGCTCGTTTTTGGGTGCCGTCGCCTTGACGGGCGTGCGCGTCATCAAAAAGGCATAGAGTGCCTTGTTGTCCTCGTCGGTGACGCGGGTAAAATGATCATAGGGAAATGCCGGATAAAGATGATCGCCCTTTCGATCCACTCCTTCGCGCATGGCGCGCTGGAAGGCAGCCTCGCTCCAGCGTCCGATACCGGTTTCATCGTCCGGCGTGATGTTCGTCGAATAAATAATCCCGAAAGGCGTCGGCAGTTTAAGCCCCCCGGAAAAAGCTTCCCTTCCCGGGACCGTATGACAGGCGATACAGTTTCCGACCGCCGCGAGGCTGGCTCCCTTGGCGATCAGTGCGTTATCGAAGCGCATGGTCTTTGAAGGGTTTTGCGGCTTGATTTCGGGGCGCCAGGCAAGAAAAAAGAATGCGAGACCGAAAACGATGAAGAGGGTAAGGATCGTCGACAGCAGTCTGATGGCTCGCATTGCCGATATGACCCTCCCAGGAGTGCAAACCGAACTGCACAAAACGCAAGGAGCAGGAATTTGTTCCCGAAATAGGTGCTGGTATCGCTAGCGTTTGGCGATCGTGGCGCGCTCTTGAAGGATCCGAGCCTGGTCATTTTCGCTGGCGCGCATCAGACGTCCGGTGGCGCGCAGCATCGCGATCAGGTCAGTTCCATCGATGGATGCCTTGGTCATCTGGAGCTGTTCGAACTCGGCCGCCGCCTGCTGCCAGTTTTCGGCCTCGCGCCCGCAGGGGCGTCCCTCCGCCTCCCATATGGCATATGCGCGCTGGCTGATCCAATCTTCCTTGTTGTAAACCATGACACCCAACTAAAATGGAGAGAAATATTCGTCTGAAGGTTGCCAGATTTCGCTTACGGAGTTGTTACTTCGCCTCAGACCGGAAGCGCGGTTTGCGCGGTATCACGCGGGAAACAGCGCCGCTCAGATATTACTGTTGCCCAGCAACTGCCTCAATCGGTCCGCTCGGCGAGCTCGATGAGGATGCCGTCGGGATCGCGCAGAAAAGCGACCTTGTGCAGAACCTCGGAGTTGTAAGCAAGACGCGGGCGCTCCTTCACCTCAACTCCGGCCGCTTCGAGCTTTGCGAAGGTTTCAGCGACGCTGCCGAACAGGAAGGTGAGGTGGCGCAGACCGGCGGCACCCTCGGGAACGTCGGCTGCCCGCACCGCCCCGCTTGCAGGCGCGAAGACCTCCAGCATGCCACCGCCGGCATCGAGAAAAGCAACGTGCGAGCCATCCGGCATCGTCTTGCGCAGATGCAGCCGAAGGCCGAGGAGGCCGCAATAAAAGGCGACGGCACGGTCCATATCGCTTACCGTCATGCCGATATGTTCAAAGGATTTCAGCATTCAAAATTCCTCCCACAGATAATCCTCGAGCTGACTGCGGTCCCTTGCCGCCGTCAAGACTAAATCGTGTGATGGCAATCGAAGGACTTGGCTTGCGGTCGATGAAATCGAGCGCTATCTGGTTGGAAAAGCCACGACGTCACGACCTAACCATCGAAAGCCGGGAGGCAGGGCATGCGCAAAGCGATCATCGTTTGGGGCGGCTGGCAGGGCCACGAACCGGAAGCATGCGCAAGCGTCGTCGGCGAACTTTTGCGGGAAGACGGCTTCTTAGTTGAAATCACCGGCGATCTCGACATCTTCGGCTCGCCGGTGATTGCTAAAGCCGATCTGCTTGTTCCGATCATCACCGGGGAGCAGTTGGAAAAGGCGCATGCCAATGCGCTGGTCATGGCTGTTCGTGACGGCCTTGGCCTCGGCGGTCATCATGGCGCACTCGCGACATCCTTCAAGGAGAGTGCGCCGTTCCGCTATGTTTCGGGCGTCACCTGGGTTTCTCATCCGGGCAACATCATCGACTTCCGCGTGAATGTGAGCCGACAAAACGATCCGCTGATGCAAGGCATTCCGGACTTCGACTACCACTCGGAGCAGTATTACCTGCACTACGATCCATCCGTTGAAATTCTGGCGACCACCACGTTCACCGGCGAATATGACGAGGCGGCCCGCAATGTCGTAATGCCGGTGGTCTTCAAACGCCACTTTGGTGCGGGCCGCATCTTTTATTCGGCACTCGGCCATGTCGCAGCCGAATTCGACCATCCGTACATGCGTCTCATTCTTCGCCGCGGCCTTGCCTGGGCTGCACGCCGGTAGACCCGCATGCAGTCCGGCACGCGCAACGGTCAGTTCTGAATGATGTGCTGCCTCACCAGTCGCTTGAGCTCTTCTGCGTCCTTGTGCTGAATGGCGTCGATCATCAGGTGATGTTCGCGGCCGGACTGTTCGATGCGGGCGCGTGTGCGCCATTGAGCGACGGGCGCCGAGGAGGTTCGCTGGCGAATTTCCGCAATAAGGTCGACAAGCTCCTGATTGCCGCCAAGAACCAGAAGTTGCCTGTGAAAGGCGAGGTTGGCTTCGTAAAGCTCCAGCATCGTACCATCAAGGACCATCCGGTCGAAATGGAGCGCCAGCTTCCGGAGCGTGTCGAGATCGTCAGCAGAAGCATTCTTAACGATCGTGCCGGCAACCGCCGTCTCAAGAATGATGCGGATTTCGCTTACCTCCCTGGCGCGGCGGCCGTCGGGCTCGTAGACGTGGTAGCCGCGATTGGGCACATGCTCGACCAGCCGCTTCTGCGCAAGGCGATCGAGCGCTCGGCGGACTTCCGGCCGCGTGCATTTGTAGCGTCGCTCGAGATCGATCTGCTTGAGCCAGGTGCCGGGAAGAAGCACGCCCGCCAGAATATCCTGGAGGACAAGATCGGTCACGTCTTTCGAATTTCCGATCTCCGGCTTCGGCCCCATCAAAACGTCTGCCATTCAAGACTCCCTTTTTCGAAACGGATATCACGGCGCCTTCAGTTTCTGTAGGCAGCCAGACAATTTCGACCCTGTTCAAATTTTATTCATGCCCACGCATTGCGCAAAAATCTTTTGTATCCTAAATTGGCGCCAATTTTGGATACTAAGCGATAAGAAGCCGTTTTGAAAGCCATGAAAAACTCGGACAGCGTATGGGACATCGTCGAAGGCAAGCGCGAAATCTTCTTTGCGCTCAGCGATCGCATCTGGGATCTGCCGGAAACGAACTATGAGGAATATCGCTCGTCAGACGAACATGCGCGGCTTCTGCAACAGGAAGGCTTTCGCGTCGAACGCGGCCTCGCCGGGATGCCGACAGCCGTCCTGGGAGAGGCCGGCGAGGGCGGACCGGTTATTGCAATTCTCGGCGAGTTCGACGCGCTGCCGGGCCTCAGCCAGGTGGCAGGCCTTGCCGAGCAGCGCGAAGCAATTGCCGGCGGCAATGGTCATGGTTGCGGTCATAACCTTTTAGGCGCCGGTTCAATGCTTGCGGCCGCTGCAGTCAAGGATTTCCTTGCACAGAACGGCCTGAAGGGACGCGTGCGCTACTATGGTTGCCCGGCCGAAGAAGGTGGCTCCTCCAAGGGCTTCATGGTGCGCGCCGGCGTCTTCGACGACGTCGATGTCGCCATTTCGTGGCACCCGGCTGCCTTTGCCGGCGTCAACAATCCGATCTCGCTTGCCTGCAACGAACTCAACTTCCATTTCACCGGCCGTGCCTCGCATGCCTCCGCGACACCGCACCTCGGCCGTAGTGCGCTCGATGCCGTCGAGCTGATGAATGTCGGCGTCAATTACATGCGCGAGCATATGCCATCGACGGCCCGCATTCATTATGCCGTGACCGATGCCGGAGGCGCTGCGCCAAACGTCGTCCAGGCCCGCGCGACCGTGCGCTATCTCATCCGCGCCCGCACTTTGCCCGAACTTTTGTCGCTTGTTGCGCGCGTCAAAAAAGTCGCCGAGGGGGCGGCGCTGATGACCGAGACGTCGGTCCGCAGCGAGATCCTCAGCGGCGATGCGAACCTGGTCGGCAATACCCCGCTGGAAGAACGGATGTTTGCCCATCTCCAGCGTCTCGGCCCTCCCGTTTTTGACGAAAATGACAAACAAACCGCCCGCACGTTCCAGCAGACGATGAGTGCGGAGGATGTCGCGTCTTCCTATGCCCGCTTCGGCTTGAAACCGAATAAGGATCAACCGCTTTGCGAGGAGATAATCCCGCTGTATTCCGGAGACGGCTCTATCGTCGGCTCGACCGATGTCGGCAGCGTGAGCTGGGTCGTTCCGACCGTGCAGATGCGCGGCGCGACTTATGCGATCGGTACACCCGGCCATTCCTGGCAGCTTGTCGCACAGGGCAAGCTTCCGGCCGCCCATAAGGGCACCGAACATGCAGCAAAGGTGATGGCAAGCACGGCCGTTGATCTGATCTGCGACCCGTCCCTCATCGATGCCGCCAAGGCCGACCTCAAAGCCCGCCTCGACGGGACACCCTTCGTCAATCCTATCCCGGATGACGTGCAGCCGCCGCTGCCGGAGAAACGACATGCCTGACGAGCTCACACAACCCGATGTCGGGCGCCTGATGGCGCATCTTCGGGAGTTTTCCCGACGCGTCAAGCTGTCCGGAACGGCTGAGGAGCTGGAAAGTTTCGGCTACCTCAACCGGCAGATGACAAGCTATGGCTATCGCACCGAGCTGCTGTTTCATGAGGCCTTCATCAGCCTGCCGGGACAGGCAAAGGTGGAAATCGACGGCGCAGCTCTTCGCTGCATCACCCATTCGATGTCCGCTTCCAGCCCGCCTGCGGGCATCAGCGCCGAACTCGTTCATGTCGGCGAAGGCACCGAAGCCGATTTTTCGCAGGCCGAGGTGACTGGAAAGATCGTTCTCGTGGATGGCATTGCAACCGAAGAGGTCGCGGCGCTGGCAAGTGCGGCCGGCGCGCGCGGCCAGCTCCATGTCAGTCCTACCGAGCATCTTTATGAAATGTGCGTTTCGCCCGTGTGGGGAAACCCCTCCCAGCATACCCGCGACCGCCTTCCTGCGACCGTGATCTGCTCGATCGACGCACATGACGGCGCCGCGTTGCGCAAACGCCTTGCAGACGGCCAAACCGTCAAGGCCGTCTTGTTTGCCGAGGTCGACACCCGCTGGACCAAGACACCTTTGCTGGTAGCCGAGATGCCCGCCCCCGGTAAAGGGGCAGACGATCCGTTCATACTTTTGTCGGGTCATCACGACACCTGGCACTACGGCGTCATGGACAATGGCGGCGCGAATGCGACGATGCTGGAGGCAGCACGACTGCTGGGCGAAGCGGCGTCGAGCTGGAAGCGCGGGTTGCGCATCTGCTTCTGGTCGGGTCATTCGCATGGGCGCTACTCCGGCTCAGCCTGGTATGCCGACGAATATTTCGATGATCTCGAGCGCCGTTGCGCCGTCCACGTCAATGTCGACTCGACGGGTGGGAAGGGCGCGGCGATTTTGAGCAATTCCAGCGTGATCGACGAACTCAGACCGCTGGCGGCCGAGGCGATCGAGAAAATCACCGGCCAGCGCCATGCCGGCCGACGTCACGGCCGCGCGGCCGACCAGTCCTTCTGGGGCATCGGTATTCCGTCGATGTTCGGCAGCCTGAGCCATCAGCCTCCCGGACCGATAAAGATGCTGACGGCGCTCGGTTGGTGGTGGCACACTGCCCATGACACCATCGACCATATCGACCCGGACAATCTGCGGCGCGACACACAGATCATCATCGAAGTTCTCGAGCGCCTGCTCATCTCCCCCGTTCTGCCACTGGACTACACGGCCTACGCCGCCTCGCTTGAAGAGGAGCTGACGCGGCTGAGTACCGCCATTGGCGGCCGCCTCGATCTTTCACCGATTGCCGGCGCGATTGCCGAGCTCCGGCGCAATGCCCAGGCAGTTCTGGCGGCGAGCGGTGGCTGCCTAAAGCAGGCCGAGCGTCTCAACGCAGCGCTGATGCGCGCGTCCCGCCAGCTCGTGCCACTGAACTATACGCGCGGCGATCGCTTCCATCACGATTCAGCTCTGCCGCATCCGCCTTGGCCGGCTTTGGAAGGCCTGCGCGAACTGGCCGGCCTGCCCGAGCACGCACCCGACACGGCATTTTATGTCGTTCATGCCCGGCAGACCCGCAATCGCATCGCCCACGCCCTTCGTAAGGCCAATGCCGCGTTGAGATCTGCATTTGATGCCTGAACAGCGAACCGCAATAAAAAAGGGGAATGATGTCATGAAAAGAAAGTATCTGCTTTTCTTCGGTCTGGCGGCCGTTTTGAGCACGGCTGCAATTGCTGCCGAAGCCAAGGACTGGACACATGTGAAGGT
This sequence comes from Rhizobium sp. 007, assembly GCF_015353075.1. Lineage (NCBI taxonomy): Bacteria > Pseudomonadati > Pseudomonadota > Alphaproteobacteria > Hyphomicrobiales > Rhizobiaceae > Rhizobium > Rhizobium sp. 007. Next base: position 2,255,511 of record NZ_CP064188.1, read on the forward strand.
CGGCATAGAAGGCGCCTTTCCACCCTGGAACATGATGGATTCCAGCGGCAAGCTCGCCGGCTTCGATGTCGACCTGATCAACGATCTGTGCGCCCGGGCCAAAGTGGAGTGTGAGCTCACTCCCGGCGAGTGGACCGCCATGATCCCGAGCCTCAATGCCGGCAAGTTCGATCTGGTTATGACGCTTGGCATCAATGAAAAGCGCCGGCAGGTTGTCGATTTCACCGTTCCATACGCCAGTGGCGTTGCAAGCTTCATTCTGCTGAAGAACGGTACTGTCGCTTTCCTGCCGATGACCGGACAGAAGCTCAACCTCAACGACAAGAGCAAGGCCGATCCCGTCATGGCCAAGATCGGCGAGGCATTGGACGGCAAGACCGTCGGTGTTGTCCAGTCGACCAGCCAGGAACAATTGATCAATGCTTACTTCGGCAGCAATGTCACGGTGCGCGCCTACAAGAATTCCGGCGAACGCGACCTCGACCTGAAGGCAGGCCGCATTGATGCCGGCTTTGACAGCGGCGTCTATGCGACCTCCGTACTTGCGAAATCTGGCAACGACGAACTGATGATGTCGGGACCGCTGATAAAGGGCGCCATGCTCGCCACGGAAGTCGCCCTTGGCATGCGCAAGGGCGAAGCAGATCTGAAGGCGAAATTCGACGAAGCCATCAAATCCGCTGCAAAGGACGGCACGATCAAGAAGCTCTCCGAACACTGGAGCAAGATCGACCTCACGCCATCCTTCGAGACGAATTGATCTTGATCCAGGCGGCGGCAGACCGTCGCCTTATTCCGCCACCGACTTTTCCGTGATGGGTGACATGTCGTTTCCAGCTCCTCAAGAAAAATGCAAAAGGCAGGCGCCATGAACCAGCCCGGCATCCTGGAACTGGTCAGTTTCGGCCCGGACGGCTGGGGCAAGGCACTGCTTGCCGGTGCATGGATGACAATTCTGATCGCACTTGCCGGCTATTCGATCGGCGCGGTTATCGGGTCCTTCGGAGCCTGGGCCAAGATATCGGGAAGCCGCGGGCTTCGTATCGCAGCCGACACCTATACGACCGTGCTGCGCGGAATTCCCGATCTCCTGGTGATCTATCTCTTCTATTTCGGCGGCAGTGCCGTTGTCACCGCCGTCGGCCAGCTCTTTGGTGCCCAGGGCTTCGTCGGCTTTCCCGGCTTCCTCGCCGGGTCGCTCGCCGTCGCGGTCACCTCCGGGGCGCAGTTTACCGAGGTCTTCCGTGGCGCGTTCAAGGCGGTGCATGCCGGCGAGATCGAAGCGGCGATCGCGTGCGGCATGAGCCGATGGCTGCGCTTTCGGCGGATCGTCGCGCCGCTGACGCTGCGCCACGCACTGCCGGGGCTCGGCAATGTCTGGCAGGTGGTACTGAAGGAATCGGCGCTCGTCTCGATTACCGGTGTCGCCGAGCTGTTGCGCCAGACCCAGGTGGCGGCGGGATCGACCGGCCTGCCATTCGATTTTTATCTCATCGCGGGCGCAATCTACCTGCTGATCTCGACGGTTTCCGGTCTCTTCATGCGCCGCGCCGAGCAGCACTTTTCGCGCGGTGTGAGGAGAAGCTGATGGACTGGCAATTTCTCTTCGAGACCTTCTTGAGCCTCATGTCCGCGATCCCGTTGAGCCTGGAGCTTGCCGCGACATCGATCATACTTGGCGCAATCCTCGCGCTTGCCCTGGCACTTTGCCGGCTCTCCGGCATCACAGCCCTCGACTGGTTCGCACGAAGCTACATCTTCATCGTCCGCGGCACGCCGCTGCTCGTACAGATCTTCCTGATCTACTACGGTCTTGGGCAGTTTCCAGCAGTCCGCCACAGCCTATTCTGGCCCTTCCTGCGCGAGCCCTACTGGTGCGCCGTTCTGGCGTTGACGATGAACACGGCCGCCTATGGCAGCGAGATCATCCGCGGCGGCCTCCTGTCGGTACCTTTCGGGCAGATCGAGGCAGCCCGGGCCTGCGGCATGCCACGCCTGATGCAGTTCCGACGCATCCTCCTGCCGCTTGCCATTCGTCAAGCGCTGCCCGGCTACAGCAACGAAATGATATCGATGGTCAAGGCAACTTCGCTTGCCTCCATCATAACGCTTATGGAGGTAACCGGTGTTGCCGCCAAAATTATCTCCGAGACCTACCGTGCCATCGAGGTCTTCGTCGTCGCAGGTGCCATCTATCTCGCGATCAACTTCCTGCTGACGCGGCTGGTCCATCTTCTCGAATACTGGCTGAGCCCGCACCTGCGCCAGCCCGTGCCACATCCTCCGGCAGGCCTTTCCACCGCACCCATTGAAGGAGACGCGCGATGACCGCGGCAATGCCCTCCCCTTCGCCGATCGCACTCAGCGTCAAGGACATGCACAAGAGCTTCGGCCCCGTCGAAGTGTTGAAGGGCATCTCGCTCGACGCCCACGAAGGCGATGTCGTTTCCATTCTCGGTTCCTCCGGTTCCGGCAAATCGACCTTTCTGCGCTGCATCAACCTGCTCGAAACGCCAAATTCCGGCGAGGTCACCGTGGCCGGTGAGACGATCCGTATGGCGGCTGACGGCAGGGGCGGCAGCCGTCCGGCCGATCGCAGGCAGGTCGACCGCATCCGCTCGCAGCTCGGCATGGTCTTCCAGAGCTTCAATCTGTGGTCCCACAAGACCGTGCTTGAAAATGTCATCGAGGCGCCCATCCACGTCCAGGGCCGGCCCCGCGCCGAAAGCGTCGAAGAGGCCGAGGCTCTGCTTGCCAAGGTCGGCATTGCCGAGAAGCGGAATTTCTATCCCGCCCATCTTTCCGGCGGCCAGCAGCAGCGCGCAGCAATCGCCCGGGCGCTGGCGATGCGGCCGAAGGTCATGCTCTTCGACGAACCGACCTCAGCGCTCGATCCGGAACTCGTCGGTGAAGTCCTGCGCGTCATGCGCGCGCTTGCCGAGGAAGGACGCACAATGCTCGTGGTCACGCACGAGATGGGCTTTGCCCGCGACGTCTCCAGCCGCGTCGTCTTCCTCCACAAGGGCCTCGTCGAAGAGGACGGCAAGCCACAGGACGTGTTTGCCAACTCGAAATCGGATCGTTTCCGGCAATTCATCAGCAAATGACAGCTTCAACCCAAACCAAGAAAAGGGGAGCCTACATGACACCTTTCAATCGCATCGCGGCGGCGGCTTGCGCCATTACCATGCTGGCCATTTCGACGGCCGGACATGCCGAAGAAAAGAAGTGGACGACGGTCACGATCGCCACCGAAGGCGCATTCAAGCCCTACAACTTTACCAAGCCGGACGGCACGCTCGACGGCTATGAAATCGAGCTCACCAAGTATTTCTGCGATCACATGAAGGTGGAATGCAAGATCGTCGTTCAGAACTTCGACGGCATGATCCCGGCACTCAATGCCGGCAAGTTCGATGCGATCATCTCCGGCATGTCGGCAACCGCCAAGCGCGAGGAAGTCATCGCATTCAGCGACTCCTACGGCTCGACGGGCCAGGCATTTGCAACGTCCAAATCCAGCGATCTCGCCCACATGCCCGAAAAGGGCCAGGTCTTTTCGCTTGCAAGCGATGAAGCAGGTGCGGCCGCCGAAATTGACAAGCTGAAGCCGATGCTTGAGGGCAAGACGATCGGCGTGCAGACCGCATCGACGGCCGCAGCCTTTGTTGACAAATATCTGAAGGGTGTCGTCGAGGTTCGCGAATACAAAACGACCGAAGAGCACGACCTCGATCTCAAGGCCGGCCGTGTCGACCTCGTCATGGCCTCCATGGCCTATCTGACCACGGCATCGCAAAAACCGGGCAACGAAGACATGGCAACCGCCGGCCCGCGCTTCCAGGGCGGCTTTCTTGGCCGCGGCAGCTCGGTTGGCCTGCGCAAGAGCGATTCCGAGCTGAAAGAGGAATTCAACAAGGCGATTGCCGCCGCCAAGGCCGACGGCACCATCAAGACGCTCTCGGAAAAGTGGTTCGGCTTCGACGTGACACCGAAGTGACATTGCCAGGGCCGGCGGCATCACCCAGCGCCGCCGGCCTGATTTTACCAAAGACTTCTCAACTTGCTTGCGGTCGTATTTTTGACCTTGCCCCGCCCGGACAGATGTGATCGATTTTCCGGCGCTGCTGGAGGGCGGCGAATTTCTAATCACATGAGCAAAAGCTCGACTGCGACGGAAGGTCATCATGCCTCAGCTTCTCGACGACGCCTCATCGGGCGGCCTGTTTGTCGGCCGCGTCTGGAATCCGCAGGCAGCCGGTCCGGCGATTGTCACGATCCGCGACGGAGAAATAGTCGACATAACGTCCAGGCAAGCCCCGACATTGAGCGCGCTTCTGGAGGAAGCCGATCCGGCAGGTTTCGTGCGCCAAGCGGATGGCAATCGGCTTGCTTCACTCGAAACAGTGGCAGCAAACAGCACCGGCAGGCCGGACGCTGCCAGGCCTTATCTCTTGGCGCCGGCAGACCTTCAGGCCGTGAAGGCCTGCGGTGTGACCTTTGCCCAATCGATGATCGAGCGCGTCATTGAGGAAAAAGCTGCCGGCAATCCGGATCGCGCAGCCTCGATCCGGAGCCGCGTTGGCACACTGATCGGCGGCAGCCTCGCCAACATCAAAGCAGGCTCTCCGGAAGCGGCAAAGGTCAAGCAGGCGTTGATCGACGAAGGCATGTGGTCGCAATATCTCGAAGTCGGCATCGGCCCGGATGCCGAGGTCTTTACCAAGGCGCCGGTTCTTTCCTCCGTCGGCTGGGGTGCCGATGTTGGCCTGCATCCGATTTCGACGTGGAACAATCCGGAACCGGAAATCGTGCTTGCGGTCAACAGCCGCGGCGAAATCAAGGGCGCGACCCTCGGCAACGACGTCAACCTGCGCGATGTCGAAGGCCGCTCGGCGCTGCTGCTCGGCAAGGCGAAGGACAACAATGCCTCCTGCTCCATCGGTCCTTTCGTTCGCCTGTTCGACGCCACCTACGGCCTCGACGAGGTCCGCAAGGCCGAGCTTGACCTGAAGGTCACCGGCCAGGACGGCTTCGTTCTCAACGGAAAGAGCTCAATGTCGAAGATCAGCCGCGACCCGACCGATCTCGTCAGGCAGACCTGCGGGCCTCATCATCAGTATCCGGATGGGTTCATGCTGTTCCTCGGCACTCTGTTTGCCCCGACGCAGGACCGCGACGCCCCCAACCAGGGCTTTACGCACAAGGTCGGCGATGTAGTCGAGATCTCCTCATCTGGGCTTGGAACGCTCGTCAATACCGTTCGCCTTTCCACCGAATGCCCCCCATGGACGTTCGGCATTTCGGCTTTGATGGCAAACCTCGCCGCGCGGGGGCTGCTTCGCGCCTGACATAGCTCCGGCCCAGTTCGCCCGCCTGGATCTGCGGCAATTGGCCTCCCCGCATTTGTGCACTGCAGCAATCGTCCCTATATGTATCCTCGGCGCCTTTGTTGGCTCAAGGAGAAGCATGTGTCCTTTCGAGATTCACCTCACGAACGCCTTGTCGAGATCGCAGCATTCGGGTCCAATCCCGGCGCGCTCAAGGCTTGGCTGTTCCTCCCGACACATATGGATACGCGAACCCCGCTCGTCGTAGCCCTCCATGGCTGCACCCAGACAGCTAAAGGATATGCACTGGGTTCTGGATGGTCGCAGCTCGCTGAGCGGCGGGGATTTGCGGTTCTCTATCCAGAACAACAGCACTCGAACAACCCGAACCTCTGTTTCAATTGGTTTGAACCCGGGGATGCACGACGCGGTGCGGGCGAAGCCGCATCCATCAGCCAAATGGTCGCACATGTCGTTCAGTCACAGGGCATCGATCCAAACCGTGTTTTCGTGACGGGTCTTTCAGCAGGTGGCGCAATGGCGAACGCGATGCTGTCGACCTATCCTGAGATGTTCGCGGGCGGCGCGATCATCGCGGGACTTCCCTATGGCGCGGCGGCCAATGTTGCAGAAGCGTTCGCACAAATGCAGGGGCGAAATCCGTCGAGCGCCGCCAAGCTCCGGTCCGCGTTGAAGCGTGCCGGACATCACGCAGGTCCGTGGCCGACTGTATCCGTGTGGCATGGAACGCATGATCAAACCGTGCGACCGAGGAATGCAGATCAGATCGTGGATCAGTGGAGCGGCGTTCACGCGACACGTAAAGAACCGGATCGCACGGAAGTGGCTAATGGGCACCAGCACAAGGTCTGGTACGATGCCGATGGGCGAACGGTCATCGAAACCTATTCCATCAAAGGCATGGCGCATGGCCTTCCTCTTGCAACCCAAGGCGGCTCCTCGTTCGGCCGACCGGGGCCCTACATGCTTGAGGCGGGCATTTCGTCAACCGCGCGCATTGCGCGCAGTTGGGGCCTCGCTTCCGATTCCGATGTCGAAGCAACAGAGTTCGCCGCTGCCGAGGGGTCTGGCGCTCGGAAATTGGCTGGCGCAAGAGAGCGACGAAGCCCTCAACCGGAGCCCGGCGACAGTCGGGTCGGCAAAATCATCAATGACGCGCTGCGCGCAGCCGGGCTGCTTCGCTAACCTCCTGCCGGCAGTCCAGCAACGGCTCTTGCCTTGGCGATAGTCGCCAGTTGCCGATCCATCAGTTCCTCGAAACCGATGCAGCAAGGTTAAGCTTAGCGCCCCATCTGGCGGTCACCTCGACGGCAACCGGCAAAGAAAAAAAGCTTGGCCCGGCAACATCCGGCAAGCGACGTAGGTTCGGCGATTTCCGTTTCCGGCTTGGCCTGCGCGTATCAAAAAATACCACGCAGAAGATCCTGCCGATCGCTTGCAACAGCGGCAAATGCCGGCCAGGAATCTACTGGTTGCGCCGGATTCCCTGCATAAGATCCAGCACGGAATTGGCGGCGTCGAGCACATGCGTGCCGGGGCCGAAAACGGCAGAAACACCGTGATCAGCCAGAAACTGATAGTCCTGGCGCGGGATGACACCGCCACAAATGACGATGACATCGCCGCCGCCCTTTGCTTTCAGGATATCGACGAGCTGCGGCAGCAACGTCTTGTGACCGGCGGCAAGCGACGAGACACCGATGACGTTGACGTTTTCGCCGATCGCCATTTGCGCCGCCTCTTCCGGCGTCTGGAAAAGCGGACCGGCAAGTACGTCAAAACCGATATCGCCGAACGCCGATGCGATCACCTTGGCGCCGCGGTCATGGCCGTCCTGGCCAAGTTTGGCAACCATGATCTTCGGCCTGCGGCCGAGCGCCGCGCTGACGTCCGACATGCGGCTCTTCAAGACCGCAAGCTCCGGCTCGTCGCGATAGGCTTCGCCATAGACATCCTTGATGACCCTTGGCGTCGCGGCGTGATCGCCGAAGGCTTTCCGCATGGCATCGGAGATCTCGCCCACGGTGGCGCGCGCACGGGCCGCCTCGACGGCCGCAGCCAAGAGATTGCCTTTTCCACTGCGGGCGACATCGACAAGCGCAGCGAGCGTTTGGGCGACCTTGGCGCTGTCGCGCCGGCGCTTCGTCTCTTCGATCCGCTTGATCTGCGCGGCTCTCACGGCGCTGTTGTCGATTTCCAGGATGTCGATCGGCTCTTCGTTTTCGAGGCGGTATTTGTTAACGCCAACGATAACCTCATCGCCCTTGTCCACCGCAGCTTGCCGCCGCGCGGCGGCTTCCTCGATCAACCGCTTCGGCAGGCCGTCGTTGACTGCGCGTGTCATGCCGCCAAGTGCCTCGACCTCCTCGATCAGAGCCCATGCCTTGTCTGCCAGTTCCTGCGTCAGGCTCTCGACATAATAGGAGCCGGCGAGCGGGTCGACGACCCTGGTGACACCTGTCTCATGGCTCAGGATGAGTTGCGTGTTGCGGGCGATACGCGCGGAAAATTCCGTCGGCAGCGCGATCGCCTCGTCGAAGGAATTGGTGTGCAGCGACTGCGTGCCACCCAGCACCGCCGACATCGCTTCGAAGGCAGTGCGGATGATGTTGTTATAGGGATCCTGCTCCTGCAGCGACACGCCCGAGGTCTGGCAATGGGTGCGCAGCATCAACGAGGACGATTTCTTCGGCTCGAACTCCTCCATGATCCGCGCCCAGAGCAGCCGGGCCGCGCGCAGCTTCGCCGCCTCCATGAAAAAGTTCATGCCGATCCCAAAGAAGAAGGAAAGACGTCCGGCAAAGTCGTCCACATTGAGACCTTTGGCGATTGCCGCCCGCACATATTCGCGGCCATCAGCCAGCGTGAAGGCAAGCTCCTGAACCAATGTCGCACCCGCCTCCTGCATGTGGTAGCCGGAGATCGAGATCGAATTGAACTTCGGCATTTCCTTCGCCGTATACTCAATGATGTCTGCGACGATCCGCATCGAAGGTTCAGGCGGATAAATATAGGTGTTGCGGACCATGAACTCCTTGAGAATGTCATTCTGTATGGTGCCGGAAAGATCGCCCCTTAAGCAGCCCTGCTCCTCGCCTGCGACGATGAAGGAGGCAAGGATCGGAATGACCGCGCCGTTCATGGTCATCGACACGGACATCTCGTTTAACGGAATGCCGTCAAAGAGGATCTTCATGTCTTCGACCGAGTCGATTGCGACACCGGCCTTGCCGACGTCACCTTCGACGCGCGGATGGTCGCTGTCATAGCCGCGATGGGTGGCGAGATCGAAGGCGACGGAGAGGCCCTTCTGGCCGGCGGCGAGATTGCGACGGTAAAAGGCGTTGGATTCTTCGGCCGTCGAAAAACCGGCATACTGGCGGATCGTCCAGGGCCTGCCGGCATACATCGTCGCACGCGGACCCCGGACGAAGGGTGCAAATCCCGGAAGGGAGTCGAGATGCCCCGCCCCTTCGATATCGGCGGCCGTGTAAAGCGGCTTGACGTCGATGCCTTCTGGGGTGTGCCAGGTCAGCGTCTCAGGCTGAGCGCGCAGCTCCTTCTGCGCCAATGCCGCCCAATCCGCGGTCGTCTTCTTGGCCATGTTTTCCTCCGGCATTTCCTTTTGGCCGCACGCTATCACTCGAACCGTATACGGCGCGATAGGGCCTTAGGATAATTTACGCAGGAAACTGGCGATTTCCATGTCCAGCGTGGCGCCTATCGCGCCTGTCTCGGCCGCCAGCGCAGGAGGTAGGATTCAAGCGCATAGGCGAGACGGTTGAGCGAGAAGCCGACCAGGCCGAGAACGAACACGCCGACCATGACAAGGGCCATGTCGAAACGCTCGCGGCCGGCGATGACCAGCCCGCCGATGCCCGGGCCGACGGCGAGGAAATATTCAGCACCCACCGTCGCAAGCCAGGAGTAGATCAGCCCGAGATGCACGCCGGTGGCAATCGACGGCATGGCCGACGGCAGATGGATGCGCAGGATACGTTGACGGGTCGTGAATTTCAGCGCGCGGCCGACTTCAATGAGATCGGCGGGAGCGCTGCGCATTCCTTCATAGGTGTTGAGCACAATCGGGATGAAGGCGGCAAGTGCCACGAAGACGATCTTCGCCTGCTCGCCGAAGCCGAACCAGACGGAAATGAGCGGGATCCACGCAAGCAGCGAAATCTGCTTCAGGCCGTTGAAGGTGGGTGAGATCAGCCGGTCGGCGGGACGCGAGAGCGCAAGTAGCGTTGCGAAGGCGATGCCTAGGACGGTGCCAATCCCGAAACCGGCGATATTGCGCATCAAAGAAAAGCCGAGTTCGGCAAAGAGGCCGTTGTCGAAAATCTCACGCTTGGCCGTCAGCGCCACGTCTTTAAGAGAAGGCAGGAACCGCGGGTCGGCAAGGCCAGTGCGGGCCGATATCTCCCATGCAACAAGAAGAAGGACCGGCAGTGTGACGCCGCGGCGGAAGCGGGCGGAGAGTGCCACGCTCATGTCATATCTCCTGACGTTTCCAGCGCTGGATCAGCATTTCGGTGCGATCCAAGCCCTTGTCCATGGCAAAGCCGACGAGGCCGATGACAATCATGGCAACGATGACCGTATCGAGCCAGAACATCTGCCGGCCCCAGACGAGCAGATAGCCAAGTCCTTCGGACGAAGCGAGCAGTTCGACCCCGACAAGCGAGGTCCAGGAATGGGTTAGACCGTAGCGGACGCCCGTAAAGATCGAGGGGACGGCGCCCGGGAGCACGATCAGCCGCAATCTTTGCCAGCGGCTGAAACACAGCGCTTCGCCGACCTCGACGTATTTTGGCGATACGCCGCGGATGCCGGAAAAGGTATTCAGCGTCATCGGCACGAGCGCTCCCTTGGCGATGATGATGATCTTCAGCGTTTCGCCGATGCCGACAAAAAGCATCAGCAACGGGATCCAGCCGAGCGTCGGGATTTGCGCAAAGGCAAGGAAGAGCGGCTTCACATAGTCCTCGATTTTCTGCGACAGGCCGATCGCGATACCGAGGCAAAGCCCGGCCACGGAACCGATTGCAAAGCCGATCACCACACGGCGAAGGCTGACGCCGGCGTGAAAGAGAAGTTCGCCGCTTGCGATCATGTCGCGCGCCGTCTCATAGACGAAGAAAGGCGGCGGCAGGATTTGTTCTGCAAGCCAGCCCTTTGCCGAGGCCACCCACCAGAGGCCAAGAAGCGCGGCAGGCAGGACCAGACCGGCTGCGCCGAAGACGGCGCGGCTTCGCCGTCGCCGCGCCATGCGAATGCCGGCATCGTCGACGGCCTCGAAGATTGCAGCCATGCCTGTCTCCGTTTGCGTCAGCTTAAGATGCGTGAGGTTTTCCATCTGCGCCGTAAGATTGCCAGAAATCCTTGAGGCCCAGCCGTTCGATCGCACTGTTCAAGTATTTCGGCTCGAACCAGCCGTTGAGATCGACATCGCGGCGGATGAGACCGAACTCCTTGCCCTTTACCGCCTGCTCCTTGTACTGCGACACCAGCAGGTCATCGATGAGTGGCGAGTTGCGGTAAGCCAGCGTGTCGTTGCTAAAATATTCCTCCAGGATCGGAACCGGCGTGCCGGACTTGTGCCAGAGTTCGAAAAGCGCGGGACGATTTGGCTCGTCGGACGACCATTTCGCCGCCTTGACGAAGGCATCGACGAGGCGCTGCGTTATTTCCGGATGCGCCTCGATGAAGGCTTGGCGGCCGATCACGCCGGCATTGCGACCAAAGCGCGGATCATCGCCCTTGGTCGTGTAGATGATGTCGGCTGCACCCTTGGCCGCCAGGTTGATGAGCTGCGTGTCGCCGAAGGCTGCATCGATGTCCTTGCTCGTCAGCGCAGCGACCGTTCCGGCACTGTCGAGATTGACGACCTGCACGTCGCGCTCATTCAGTCCGTGAGCCGCAAGCACCTTGATGGCGGCAAGATGACCATTCGTGCCGCGCTGCAGGGCGATCTTGCGTCCCTTCAGGTCCTCGATCCTCGTGATGCCGGAGGCCTTTGCGGCAGCAAGATAGAGTGGCTTGCGGGCACCGCTTGCCAGCAGGTACTTGGTCTTCAAGCCGGTTGCCCGCCCGATCAGCGAGGGTAGGTCGCCCTGGTAGGCGAAATCGAGCTGGTCGTTGGCAAAGCCCTCATTGACCGCCGGGCCGGCGCCCTTGAAGAATGTCCATTCGATCTTGATATTCGGATCGTTTGCGAATTCCTTCTCCAGGTATTCACCAGCACGCGCCGTGGCCGCCGATGTGCCCTCCGAGTAAGGCCGGTTATCGACGCCGATTGCCGCATAGCCGACATGAATGACGAGCGGCTCCTCAGCTAGCGCATCAGTGAAGAGGCCAAGTGCAAGCGCAATACCTGCGGCAAGGGATGCAAGTTTCATAATTTCTCTCCGTTTCGACAAATTAGCCGGCTGCGGCAATGGCTGGACGCAGTCCAGCCACCTTGCGGGCCTTGGGGGGAACGCCGGGGCTCTGCTGTGGGCCAGCCTTCGTCGTGGTGCTGAGGCTTTCGAGCACGCGGTTGCGGACTTTAGAAAGTGCTGCCGAGGTCCGGTCGCGCGGCCGCGGCAGATCGACAGGCACAATCTCGCGGATGCGGCCGGGGCGTGGCGACATCACGACGACGCGGTCGCCGAGATAGGCCGCCTCCTCGACATCATGGGTGACGAGGATCATGGTGATGCGCTCCCTGGCCCAGATTTCCTGAAGCTCGTCCTGCAGCCGCGTCTTGGTGATCGCGTCGAGCGCGCCAAAGGGCTCATCGAGGAAAAGCACGTTCGGCCGGTTGACAAGCCCGCGGGCAATGCCCGCGCGCTGGGCCATGCCGCCCGACAGCTGGTGCGGATAGGCATCGGCGAAGGCCGACAGGCCGACCAGCTCCAGATGCTCCTCGACGAGACGCTTCTTTTCGGCCGTGCCAAGGCCGGCGTTCTCAAGCCCGAGCGCAACATTGCGGCCGACGGTCAGCCAGGGAAACAGCCGCGGCTCCTGGAAGACGATGCCGCGATCGAGGCTGGGACCGGTTACTCTTTTTCCGGCATGGGTGATCGAGCCGACGTAGGCCGTATCGAGTCCGGCGCCAAGGCGCAGCAGCGTCGATTTTCCGCAGCCGCTGGCGCCGACGATCGTCACGAATTCACCCTCTGCGACATCAAGGCTGATATCGTCGAGTGCGGTGAGCTTGTTGCCGTTCACCTGGAAGTCGCGGGTGACGCTGCGGATTTCGAGATGGGTCGAACTGGTCATGTTGTTTCCTCCCCTTATTCGGCAGCGATCTGGGCGCTGGCCGGATGTTGCGGCACGCCGAGGCCGAGATTTTCACGAAGCGTCCGGCCTTCGTAGTCGCTGCGGAAAAGGCCGCGGCGGCGAAGCTCCGGCAGAACATGCTCGATGAAATCATAAAGGCCGACCGGCAGATGCGGCGGCATGATGTTGAAGCCGTCGGCAGCCCCCGTCGTGAACCACTCCTCCATCTTGTCGGCAATCTGCACCGGCGTTCCGACGACCTGGTAATGACCGCGGGCGCCGGCGATGCGAAGATAAAGGTCGCGGATGGTGAGGTTCTCGCGGCGCGCAAGATCGAGCAGCAATTTCTGGCGGCTCTTGCTGCTGTTGGTTTCGGGAAGCTCCGGCACTGGGCCGTCCAGCGGATATTGCGACAGATCGATCGAGCCTGCCATGCCCGCGAGCATCGACAGCCCGACGGCCGGGTGGATGAGATCCTGGATCTGTTGAAACTTGTCCTGCGCCTCCTGCTCGGTACGCCCGACGACTGGGAAGATGCCGGGCATGACCTTCAGATCGTCGCGGTCGCGGCCGTATTTTGCGAGCCTGCCCTTGAGGTCCGCGTAGAAGGCGCGCGCATCCTCGGTCGTCTGGTGGGCGGTGAAGACCACTTCCGCGGTACGGGCGGCAAGTTCCTTGCCGGGCTCGGAGGAGCCTGCCTGAACCAGCACCGGATGTCCCTGCGGCGCACGGGCAACGTTCAGCGGCCCGCGGACTTTGAAATACTTGCCCTTGTGATTGAGGATATGCTGCTTGTCGGGGTCGAAATAGATGCCGCTTTCCTTGTCGCGAGGGAAGGCATCTTCCTCCCAGGTATCCCAAAGGCCGCGCACCACGTCGGCGAATTCCTCTGCGCGTTCGTAGCGTTCGGCATGGGCATAATGCTCGTCGCGGCCGAAATTATGGGCCTCATGTTCGCTCGACGAAGTAACGAGGTTCCAGCCCGCTCGACCGCCGCTGATGTGATCGAGGGAGGCAAATTTGCGGGCGATATGATAAGGCTCGTTGTAGGACGTGGAGGCGGTTGCCACAAAACCGATATTCCTGGTTACGGCGGAAAGTGCCGAAAGAAGTGTGATCGGTTCGAACTGCGCGACGTAGCGGATGGCGGTACGGCTCAGCGCTTCGATGTCCGTGCCGCGGGTACCGACACCATCCGCCATGAAGATGAGATCGAATTTTGCAGCTTCGGCAGCCTGCGCAAGCGCGACATAATGGGCGAAGTTGGAGCCGGCGTCGGCTTGCGCATCGGGATGGCGCCAGGCGGCAACATGGTGGCCGGTCGGATAGAGAAAGGCTCCAAGCTTGAGCTCTCGGCGAGTGTCGGTCATGTTGCTCTCCTCGGCAATGGCGATCCGGAAAGCCTAGCAACAATAACTATAATCCATAGAAATAGTATTCTATTACGGTTTGATCCGGGAAATTAAATCTCTAGGGCTTTCACACCGGGACGGGAAAGCATTGCGGTCGAGATTTGGGGAGCCGGATCAGACGGCCTTGTGCCTCGGAATGCGCGGCAGGAAGACCGTGAGCAGGCCGAGCAGCGGCAAATACGAGCAGATCCGGTAGACGAACTCAATGCCGTGGCTGTCGGCGAAATCGCCGAGGAAGGCAGCACCCAGTCCCCCGGCCCCAAAGGCGAAGCCGAAGAAGACGCCGGCGATCAGACCGACGCGACCGGGCACCAGTTCCTGCGCGAAGACGACGATCGCCGAGAACGCAGAGGCAAAGACAAGGCCGATCACGACACTGAGGATACCGGTCCAGAAGAGGTTTGCATAAGGCAGCAGCAATGCGAAGGGAATGACCCCAAGGATCGAGAACCAGATTACGAAACGGGAACCGAAGCGATCCCCGATTGGCCCGCCGAGGAAGGTGCCGACGGCGACCGAACCGAGGAAGAGGAACAGCATCAGTTGGGCCTGCTGCACATCGAGTTGGAATTTTTCGATGACGTAGAATGTGAAGTAGCTCGACACGCTCGCCATGTAGACGTTCTTCGTCGCCGTCAGCAAGACGAGAATGATGAGCGCAATGATCACCTTGTTCTGCGGCAAGGGCAGCGCACGGCTCACCGCAGGCTTTCCGGCATTCTGCCGGCGGTGGCTCATGAACCAGTTGCCGACCCAGCCGAGCACGACGATGCCGATCATCGCGATGGCGGAGAGCCAGGAGACGCTGTGCTGGCCGAGCGGCAGCACGACGAAGGCGGCAATCAGCGGCCCAATGGCCTGGCCGGCATTGCCGCCGACCTGGAAGAAGGATTGCGCAAAACCATGACGGCCGCCGGAGGCAAGACGCGCAACGCGCGAGGATTCCGGATGAAAGACGGCCGAACCAAAACCGATGAGGCTCGCAGCCACCAGCAACAATTCGAAACTTGCGGCATTGCCGAGCAGGATCAGGCCGCAGAAGGTGCTGGCCATGCCGACCGGCAGAGAATAAGGCATCGGCCAGCGGTCGGTGACGATCCCCACAAAGGGCTGCAACAGGGATGCCGTGACCTGGAAAGTCATCGTCAGAAGTCCGATCTGGACGAAATCGAGATCGTAGTTTGCCTTGAAGAGCGGATAAAGCGAGGAAAGCAGCGACTGCATGATGTCGTTCAGCATATGGCAGAAGCTGACAGCCACGAGGATCGACATCGTCGTCTTCTCGAAACGGGGGGAAGTCTCGCTCAATACGGCCATAGGCATTTCTCCTGCGGACCGCTGCGCGTGCCGCCGATCACTTCTTCATAAGATGAATCCGGCGACTGGAGCCCTGGGGAAGCTCTCGGCGGCCGCAAGCAGAGCATTTAGCGCAACTTGCGCGTCAGTTACAGCCCAGTTTTCCCAAGTTTGGTACGCTGATGCTTTAATTTCGCTGGAACGCCTGTATTGCTGCACGAATGATTCCGCCACAAGAAAGTACCAATTGAATTTTCCTATGTGCTCATACACTATCATTCTGCCCGAAATGCCGCCTCGAAAGGGCGCCCCGTCAACACAGTCCATGGAACCCAAAAATGAACGCAAAAGCTCCTAATGCAATCGACGTCTACGTGGGCTCGCGCGTGAGGATGCGGAGGCTGCTGTTGGGGTTCAGCCAGGAGCGGCTGGCCGACCAGATCGGCGTTACCTTTCAACAGGTGCAGAAATACGAAAAGGGCATGAACCGCATCGGCGCAAGCCGGCTGCAAAAGATTGCCGAAGTGCTTGCCGTACCGCCGAGCTTCTTCTTCCAGCAGGACGCCGCGCAGCCGCTGAGCCTCGACGGACTGGAGCCCTCCGAAAACTTCGACCCGGTCGGAGAATTCCTGCGTTCGAAGGAGGGGCTGGCGCTTAATCGCGCTTTCTTGAAGATCACCGACCCAACCGTGCGTGAAAAGGTCCTTTCCCTCGTCAAGGCGATGGCTCAGGCCGCAGAGCGCCGGGATATGACTGTCGATCCGGCAAACTCTGAGACGAGCGCTCCGCTCGACGCTTGAGGAAAAACCCGCTGCCGGGAGAACCGCAATGCTCCCTGGCCCGGCCTTGCCGGAGCTGTGGGAGCGTTCTTTATTCGCAGCACCCAGCCTAGATGAGCTTCTCCAGCGTGATCGGCAACGAACGGATGCGCTTGCCCGTCGCGTGAAAGACGGCGTTGGCGATCGCAGGTGCCACCCCGACGATCGGCAATTCGCCGACAGCCTTGCCGCCGAGCACCGAGGCACGGTAATCGGGGATGCCGACGGAAATCACCTGAAGGTCGGGCACGTCCGAATTGGTCGGCACGAGATAGTCGGCCAGATTGTTGTTGATCACGCGGGCATATCGTTCGTCGACAATACCTTCCTCCAGCAACGCCTGGCCAATGCCCATGATGATGCCGCCCCGCCACTGGCTTTCGGCGAGCTTCGGGTTGTAGAGCCTTCCCGAATCGAGCGCGGAAACCATGCGCGCGACGCGGACCGTGCCGAAATCCTCATCGACGCGAACCTCGACGAAATGCGCACACCAGCTATGGAGCGAATAGCCGCCTTCAGTCGGCGCCTTCATTGTCATCATCGTCGTAAAGTTGTCGTAGCGGTCTTTTCCATCCCGCTTGTCTTGCGGCAGCGTGTCACGCAGCGTCTCGACCTTCTCACGGCCGATCTGCCGCATGAAGTCTGCAATCGCGACGCCATCACCTTCTCCCCTCGGCGGCAAGATCCGGCCTTCAGAGATCGTGAGCGTATTGGCCTGCGCGTCCCGGAACGGCGAATTCGCATCGTTGAGAGCAAGCCCGATCAACTCGTCGCGCGCGGCAAGGGCGGCCTTATGAACGGCACCCGTCATCAGGTTTGCAAGCTGCGAGCCGCCAGCGACGGGCGCCCTCGGCAAGGCCGAGTCGCCGAGCTTGACGTGGATCTGCTCGACTGGGATGCCAAGGATTTCAGCGGCAGTCTGGGCCATGATGGTATAGGTCCCCTGGCCCATGTCGATGCCGCTGCTTGCAATCTCCGCCGTACCATCGGCAAGGATTCGCACAAGTGCCTCACCAGGCGTGCGGCGCACCGGATAGGTGCCTGCCGCCACACCCCAGCCGATCAACGCGTTGCCGTCCCGCATGGAACGCGGCTTTGGCGAGCGCTTCGACCAGCCGAAGGCCTCGCCACCCACGGCAAAGGCTTCGCGCAGTTGTCTCGTCGACCAAGGGATCTTGGCATGCGGGTCTCGCTCGGCATAGTTCAGCAAACGGATCTCGACGGGGTCGATGCCGACGGCATAGGCGAGTTCATCGATTGCCGACTCCAGGCCCCATGCACTGGGATTTTCGCCGGGAGCACGAAGCGCGCCGGGCAGAACCGTATGCACAGGAACGATGTTCTGCCTCGAGCTGAAGTTCGGCACGTCATACATGATCGAGGTGACGGCACCGAGCGGCTCGACGGCCACACCCGTCATCGCCGTTTCATTGGCCCCGCGCTGGACAATCGAAAGCAGCTTTCCTTGCTTCGTTGCGCCGAGCGCCAGCGTTTGCCGGGTGGCAGGGCGGCCGCCGAAGGCAGTGAATGTCTGCGCACGGGTGACCGCGAGCTTGACGGGACGGTCGAGCTTCCTAGCGGCCATGATCGCAAGTGCTGCATGCGGCAACGAGAGTGCCTTGGAACCGAAACCGCCGCCGATATAGGGCGAGATGATCCGCACATTCTCGAAGGGCAATTCGAACCACTCGGCATAGCTGCGCGCCATGCCATCCACCCATTGGCTCGGTTCCCAAAGCGTCAGCACATCGCCGTCCCATTTGGCGATCAGCCCATGGGGTTCGATCGGCACGTTGTATTCACGCGGTGTCTTATATTCAGCTTCGATCCGAACAGGAGCTTCAGCCAGCGCCTGTTCTGCGTTACCCCATTCAATCGTCATTTGCTCGACCGCAATACCCTCCCCGGCCCGTGGATCATCGAAGCCGAAGATGGCCTGCTTCTCGTCGTAGCTCACCTTAATCAACGCCGCGGCAGCGGTCGCCTGTTCGAGCGTTTCGGCGAACACGGCTGCAACATGCTGCCCACTGAAGGTAATCTCGTTGGTCAGCGCGAGATAAGGACCTTCAGGACCGGGCGTGCCGGCCCAGGTGGTTGCCGATTTCAGCTCCATGATGTTGTCCGGGGTCAGCACGAGCAGCACGCCAGGCGATGCCTCAGCTGCAGAGATGTCCATCGAGCTGATTGTGCCTGCCGCAATCGTGCTCTGGACCATCACGCCGTGAACGACGCCGTCGATTTGATTTTCGAGCGCGTAGCTTGCCTTGCCGGTGATCTTTGCCGGTCCATCCAAGCGCGACAGGCGGCCTCCGAGCACACCATCTGCTGCATCACCGCGTTTGATTTTCGGTTCCATGACGGTCATGCCAGACCTCCCAATCTTTCTATGGCGCGAGCAACGACACGTGGCGCCAGGTCGATCTTGTACCGGTTGGCGCCATGGTCGATGGCGCCCTCAATGGCAAGCACGCTTGCTTTTGCGATCGCCGCCGGTTCGACGGTCTTGCCGATCAAGGCGCGTTCGACCGCGCGGGCGCGCCACGGTTTTGTCGCAACGCCTCCGAGCGCAACACGAAGGTCGCGGATCGTTTTGCCATCCTCTTCCAGCTCGAGGCCGACAGCAGCGCTTGCGGCAGCAAATTCGTAGGATTGCCGGTCGCGGACCTTGAGATAAATCGATCTTCGGGCTGCTTGCGAGGCGGGGATGAAAATGGCGGTGATGAGTTCACCGCGTTCAATTTTATGCTCCAGTTGCGGCGTGTTGCCCGGCGCCAGAAAGAAGTCGTCGACTGCAATCTGCCGCACGCCCAGATGGACCACCGCGTCGAACGCGACGAGCGCCACCGCGAGATCGCCGGGATTGCCCGCGATGCAGTGCTCGCTGGTGCCGAGGACGGCGTGGTTGCGGGTCATTCCGCCGATCGCCGAACATCCCGAACCCGGCTCGCGCTTGTTGCAGGCCTTGAAGACCGCCGGGTCGCGGAAATACGGACAGCGGGTGCGCTGCAGGAGGTTGCCACCAATCGTCGCCATATTGCGAAGCTGGGCGGAAGCCGCCAGCGACAGCGATTGCGAGATCGCAGGGAACGCTTCTTTTATGACCCGATGCTCGGCGACCGTGCTCATCTTGGCAAGCGCGCCGATGGTAACGCCTGTCTCGGTCGACGAGATTGCGTCCAGCCCGGAAAGAAATGTGATATCGACGACCGTTTCCGGCGCGGAAACGCCGCATTTGGCAAGATCGAGCAGGGTGGTGCCGCCTGCGATGACCATCGCGCCTTGCCGGGCGGCCGCCTCACGGGCTTGATCGGCCGACGATGCGCGCAAATAGGAAAACTCTTTCATCGCGCCATCTCCGCAGCTTCGCGCACCGCCGCTACGATGCTGTTATGGGCTCCGCACCGACAGAGATTGCCGGACATATATTCACGGATCTCGCTATCGCAGCCCGTATGACCCTCGCCAATGCAGGCAACCGCCGACATGATCTGGCCCGGCGTGCAATAGCCGCACTGGAAAGCATCATGCTCAAGAAACGCCGCCTGCACCGGATGAAGGGTGCCGTCTGCCGCGGCGAGGCCTTCGATTGTCGTGACTTGCCGCCCCTCGGCCTGGGCCGCAAGCGTGAGACAGGCAAGCACGCGCCTGCCGTCGATATGGACGGTGCAAGCGCCGCACTGCCCGTGGTCGCAGCCTTTCTTCGTGCCGGTCAGCGCCAGATGTTCACGCAATGCATCGAGCAGCGTCACGCGTGGATCGACAGCAAGCGCGTGCGATGCACCGTTGATATCAAGCCTGAGGTTGATTGTCCGGGTCATGGTGTTCTCCTGCCTCGACGGAGGAATTTAGCGCCGTCATTGAAAATAGCCGGGTCTTGAATTGCAAAGCGCCTGCGCCAGCTAAAATCTGGTTTCGGTCTCTGCGGGATTTGCTTTCACCTCGTGGCGCCTGCGCAATTGAGACATGACATTCCGCCTCTTTCTGCGATAACAGGTGCAAGGCCCTCAAGTTAAACGGAGGTGCCTCCGATTAAACTAGCGGCTTGCGCGGCAGCGTCAAGTCCCCATCCGCAGGAGAGGCTTTTGACCGGAAAGGCAATAGCCGGAAGCGATACGAAACCCGAAAGACGCATGCGTGCCGATGCGTTGCGCAACCGCGACAAACTCATTGCTGTTGCCGCCGACGTCTTCGCCGATCATGGCGTCGAAGGTTCGCTGGAGGAGGTCGCTCGGCGTGCCGGCGTCGGTATCGGTACGCTCTACCGGCACTTTCCGACGCGCGAACATCTGGTCGAAGTTGTCTATCGGCGGGAGCTGCAGAATTTGGCGACGGCCGCCAGCGATCTGGCGGCAACGCATCCGGCGGACCAGGCCCTTGAAGAATGGATGCACCGTTTCGTCAACTACATTGCCGCCAAGCGCGGTATGGCACAAAGCCTGCGCATTTTGCTGAATTGCAACTCGGAGCTCTTTGCCGAAAGCGCCGGCATCATCTCCGGGGCTCTTCGACAGTTGGTGGACAACGCTGCTGCAAAGGGCATGATCCGCAGCGACGTGGAGAGCACCGACCTCTTGCATGCGCTTTCCAGCATCTATTCGATGCCCGACTCGCCGGAATGGCGGGAACGCTCGCGCAGGCTGATCCGCCTGTTGATGGATGGACTTAAATGGGGTGTAAAAATGGGGCCGGCCGATTAGGTCGGAAGCGATTCCGTTAAGTGGGGCAGAACGGGTGGCAAGGGGAGACCTTTGCATCGCTGATGCTGTGGGTAGCGCTGATCCTCGATTGCATTGGCCGGTTTTCGGAGCGACGATTGACCTGGACGGGCGCCTAAAATGCACGGGACAGACCTTGGAGACTTGAATGAAGCAGAGGTGATCGCATCGCACGATGCGGTCGTTGACCGGCTGCACTTTCTGCATCAGCAAAAGACAACGCACGCCCTGCTCGAATTGGCGATCGGCGAACGCGTGGTGTTCGAAGACAATTACGGCCAGCCGCGGGCCGGGATTGCAATGAGCGCCGCCCCGGAGTTTTGACAGCGATGAAATTTAGGGTAGAAATGCCTCAAAAGGTAGAAATATCGGAGCTGTCATGTCGCTCAATATCAAAAACCCCGCCACAGTCGCTCTCGTTGACGAGCTTGCGCGGCGGCAAGGTATCAGCAAGACCGCAGCCATTCATCAGGCTTTGACGGAGCGTCTACTTCGCATGGGATACGGCGATGTGGCGCAGGAGCGTCTGCTCACCGAGATGCAGGCGATCCGTGGGCGAGTGTCGCGATTGCCCGAACTCGACAGCCGAAGCGATGAAGAAATCATCGGCTTCGATGAGCATGGAATTCCGAACTGATGGTGATCGATACCTCTGCGATTGTCGCGATCCTGCGCAGTGAACCAGAGGCCGCAACGCTCGAGAGAACGGTCGTCGCCAACCCTATTTATCGGGCTCAACCTCGGGCGCGACCAGACCGAGGACGGGCGCGGCTGGTTAATTGAAATCCGAAAGCAAAAGCGACAGCCACCTTATCTGCCCGCGTACCCGATTCGGCTGGTGCAGAACCTTGGCGCTTTCCA